>NZ_JBXWMM010000004.1:0-399679 GCF_059609825.1 Ruegeria sp. YTSB088
TCCCAAACGCATGCTCAATCCCGTGCATCTGCAGAACCTTAACAAACGCCTCTTCCGTCGTCATCTTCATGTGGGTGATTCCTTATCTTTTCAGGACGCTGAAGCCCCTGTGAGTTACAGTATTTCGTCTTTGAGGTAGTAGCCGACATACGCCATGCGTTGTCCCAGACGGCGAAACGGCGTCAGGATGCCGTGGCTCGGCAACGGGGACGTGAAGATCGGCAGCTCAAATGCCTTGTCCTTCTTGCCTGCAACCAGCTGCGCCATGCGTCGTCCGGCCTGGGCCGAGTACATCACGCCATTGCCGCCGTAACCCATGGCGTAGAACACGCTCTGCTCAGGATCCGGCCGGAAAATGCGCGGCATCATATCGTGGCTGACATCAACCCAGCCCCACCAGGAATAGTCGAGGTTGATATCCTTTAGCGCCGGGAACTTGCGGGCAAGTCCCTTCTTCAGCATGTCCAGATGTTTGCCGTTCTCGGCATCACGCCCTGTCACCGCGCTGCGGCTGCCGATCTGCATCCGATTGTCCGGCAAAAGGCGGTAATAGTGGCGCAGCGTTCGGGTGTCCGTCAGGGGGGATTTGGTCTGGATACCGCATTCATCCAGCTCGGCCTGTGTCAGAGGTCGTGTCACCATCGAGTTTGACAGGATTGGCATCAGGCGGTGCCTGGTGCGGTTGTTGAGACCCGGCGGAGTATAGCCCGCCGTTGCCAAGGCAACGGATTTCGCGCGCACAATACCACCCGGTGTACGCAAGTGATGTACTCCGCCTTTGGTCTGCCATCCCATGACCGGGCTGCCGGTGTGGATTTTCACGCCCAGCCTGCGCGCCATGTCGACATAACCGAAGGCCAGCTTGCCGGCGTGGATGCAGGTTCCGTCTGGTTCCCACATCGCGCCTGCGGCCTCCATGTCCCGCACATGTTTTTCATGCAGCTCATCTCGGGACAGGATACGCGAACCATAGCCGAACACATCGTTCAGCAACTTGCTCTCTTTCTTGAGCGACGACATGACTTTTTCACGATGCGCGATGTAGTAATGGCCGCCCGGCTGCGGATCACAATCGATTTCATCCGACGAGATCAGATCGTTGAACAACTCGAAAGCTTCAGTGACTTCGGCATGCATGCCTTTGGCCACATCTGTGCCCCAGCGCTGAATCCATTGCGACCGTTTCAGCCGCCCGGATGAGATCTGGGCCTGCCCGCCATTGCGGGTCGAGCATCCCCAGGCCACGGTATTTGCTTCAAGAACAACCGCTTGGATACCGTGTTCCTTGGCAAGGTGAATGGCAGTGGACAGGCCAGTATATCCCGACCCGATCACCACGACATCCGCATCCAGATCACTGGAGATCGGTCCGTCATCAGCCGGAGGTGTTCCGGCCGTTCCTATCCAATAAGTTGGCGCATGGTCGCGATTGTGACCCGGACCCGCATCCATGATGGGGTCATACTTTGGATCATAGCTGGCTTTGGGCCAGTGACGCGGGATGCTGTGGTCCACCATTCTTGTTTTTCTCCGAGGCTGCGCGCAAGGCGGCGGATCAGGCTTTGAACATTGGGCGTGTCTTGCGAAGCGCCTGTTTTACGACGATCTTCCCGTCACGCACGGTAAACAGGTCTGCGCCTTCAGCTTCGACCCGCATACCGTCGGCATCGGTTCCCGAAAAGGTCCACTCGGACACGGCGCGATCGCCGTGGACAAAATGACTGTGGTGATCCCAGTGTGCGTCCTTCATGCCTGCCCAGACGCCTGAGAAGGCAGCGGCGATAGCTTCAGAACCTTCGACTTTGTTGCCGTATTTCTCGTCACCAGCCACGGTGTAGAACACGCAGTCATCGGCGAAATGGGTCATCACACCTTCGATGTCGTGACGGTTGAACGCGTCGAACGTGTCTGCCAGGTCCTGCGCAGTGAGGGTATTGCTCATGGTCTTGTCTTTCGTGGTTTTTCAGTTGGATGTTTCGTCGTCCCGGTATGGAACGACGAGCGTGGGGATATCTGCACGGCGAAGCACACGCTTGGCGACTGTGCCAAGGAACGTATGCGAGAATCCGTGATCGTGGGCGCCCAAAACGATCAGGTCGCAATTGAGCTGATGTGCGCGTCGCAGAATCACTTCGGCGGGGTGTCCGTCGATGATTTCGATCGTTTCGATCTGATCCTGGATACCGCGATCAGCTTCGGGTAATGCAGCCCAGAATGCCTTTTGCCGCTCGGTCAGCACCGCCTTGACGTGGTCATGACGCGCTTTCAGAGCTTCATTGCGCGAGCCTGTATCTTGCATGAACATGCGAAGAGTTATCAGCGCGTCGTCGCTGAGGGGCTCGGAGACGTGCAGAACATGTAATTTTGCCCCTGTTGACGCGGCCAGGCTGGCCGCGTGCTTTAGGGCATAGGTGGAATTTCGCGACAGATCTGTCGCGAAAAGGATCTGCGTAATTGTTTGTTTCATGGTTTCAGTTCCCTTTTCCGTTCATTCGCGCCTAGTAACCGAACACGCGCGGCAGCCAGAGCGATATCTCGGGGAAGAACGCAATGATGAAGATCGCAATCGTGTTGATGAAGGCGAACGGCAGGGCGCGTAACGAAATCTCTTCAATCGAGATCTTCGATATCCCCGACGCGATGAACAGGTTTTCACCCAGCGGTGGTGTCTGGAACCCGATGCCCAGCGTACAGACCATAACCACACCAAAGTGGATCGGATCTATGCCCACGCTATAAGCTACGGGCAGCATCACCGGAACCAGGATCAGGATGGTTGCAAGTGTCTCCATGAACATGCCGACGAACAGCAGGAACAGGATCACAAGTGTCCAGATCACATAGATGTTGTCAGTAAAAGACAACATACCTTGCGCGATCACAGCCGGCACCTGGTTTTCAACCAATAGACGCCCGAATACTGTTGCCGTGAACATGATCAGAAGAACCCGACCGGTCAGCCAAGTGGTGGTTTCCAACGCACCGAACAGACTGCTCCACGACAGCTCGCGATAGATGAACGCGCCCACGATCAGCGTGTAGAAGATCGCAACAATGGCCGCTTCTGTCGGCGTGAAGTAGCCTGAATAGATGCCACCAAGGATCACCACCGGTGCCATCAGCGCCCAGAAGCCGCGATACATCTCGCACCACATAAGGCGTGCAGACCAGCCATCCGTACTGCCGGTGTAGTTGTTCTTTTTCGCTAGAATGTAGTTCATCAGCAGCAGGCTGCCTGCGATCAGGAAGGCGGGCATAAATCCAGCGATAAAGAGCTTCGGAATCGAAACGGTCTGGAACTGGCCGAATTCTTCTACAGCTTCAGGTGGGGGCGGCATGCCCAATGCAGCGATGCCAAAAATGATCAGCGGGATCGACGGTGGGATAACGATGCCCAGACCACCTGACGAGGCAGTTATGGCCGATGCAAAACCCTTCGAATAACCGCGATCGATCATGGCCGGGATCATCAGCATGCCAACGGCGGCAGTCGTTGCCGGGCCAGAACCAGAGATAGCACCGAAGAACAGGCAAGCCATGACGGTTGCAGCCGACATGCCGCCTGTGAACGGACCCGCGAAGCTTTCGGCGACATTGATAAGCCGTCGCGACAGCCCCGAGGCCTCCATCAAAGCACCAGCCAGAATGAAAGCGGGTAACGCCATCAGCGGGAAGGACCCAACCGAGGTAAAGGCGATCTGTACGAATTTGATCGGGTTTTCACCCAAGTAAAGAAAGGTGATCAAGGTTGAGACGCCAAGCGCCACGGTGATCGGAGCACCGATGAACAGCAGAAAGAGAAATCCGCCGAACAGCAGTGGGATAATTTCAGCGCCCATTACTTTTCTCCCTCAGAGCTGGAAGTGGTGTGGCTATGGCTTTCGGCCTCGGCTTTGACAGCATCTAGATCAATCGAATCCGGATCGACTATCTCTTCATCCAGCACGAGTTTTCGGTAATTCACCTGAATCACGCGGATGGTCATAAGGGTGAATGCGATAGGCAAGACGATATAGACCCAGCTCAGGTGGAACCCGAGGGTCTGCGACGACTGAAATCGATTCATCTTGTTGAAGATGAAATCAATCGCCAGATAGACGAAAACGACATTGAAGAAGATCCAGAAGAGATCCGCGAATGCCTCGATGTATTTGATCGCGCGGGGCGACAGGAACTTGAACTGAAACGTCACCCGGTTATGGGCGCCCATCTTTGCCGCGTAGCTGGCGCCAAAGAAGACAAACCAGACGAACATGTAGATCGACAGTTCTTCGACCCAGGAAAACGAGAACGCAAATAGCGTTCTCACGATAACCTGAAGAAACAACAGACAAACGAATATCGCCAACAACGTGCGACAGATATAGCTTTCGATGTTGTCTACAAATCCCCAAAATTTCGACATCTGACCCTCCCTTTTTGTAGGGGGCACCGTCAGGCACCCCCCATTTCATTGACCTTTTGGTCCTTGCTTATTGCGAAACCGGCTCGCGGCCGATTTCAGCCAGCACAGCGTTGAGCTTTTCGACGCCACCGATGCTTTCATAAAACTTCGGCCACACGGCGGTGGTTGCCAGTTCGATGAATTCGGCCTCGTCGTTCTCAGGGTCGACGATTTCCATGCCTTTTTCGATCAGGATCTCTTTGATCTCAGCTTCCTTCTCGCGCAAGAAGTCGGCAGACGCCTGTGTCGCGGCTTTACCGGCTTCAAGAATGATCGCCTGATCTTCGGCGGACAGTTCCTGGAATACCTGCTCGGAAATGATGAGCGGTTCGATGGAGAAGATGTATCGGATGTTTGTCACATACTTCTGAACTTCGTAGAACTTCATCGCGTTGATGGTGGTGTAAGGGTTGTCCTGACCGTCAACAACTTTGGTCTGCAGTCCGGCGAAAGTTTCCGACCATGCCATCGGCGTCGGGCTGATACCCCAAGACTTATACGTGTCGATCATGATCTCGTTCTTGGGAACGCGGATCACGAGGCCTTCCAGATCGGCAACCGACTTGACCGGCTTTTTTGAGTTGGTGAGAACGCGGAAACCTGTGTAAGTCCAAGCGATGATGCGAACACCGGCGTCGTTGATTGTGTTCTCAGTCAGTTCCTGACCGATTGGGCCCTGGGTCAGCTTTTCGGCGTCCTCAAGGCTGAGGATCACGTAAGGCAGGGTAAACACGCCAACAGTCGGCGAGAACGGGGTAATGTTGTTGATCGCCAGCAGCGACATATCGAGCGTGCCAATGGCCGCGTCGTTGACGGTATCCTGCTCGGATCCGAGCTGACCGTTCAGGAAAAGAGTTGCCGTATGATTGCCACCCGATAGCTCTTCAAGGGCAGCTTTGAAGCCCAGTCCCGTTGCTTCTTGGCTGGAACCCCCGCTGTCGCCAACTGCGATTTTGAAGTTCTTCGCGTCAGCCGCGCCTGCGACCATCAGTGCGGCAACGGATACGGCTGCACTGATGGTGCCTAGCTTCTTGATAAATGACATGGATTTCCTCCCATTTGTCGTGTTTCGAGGTGCGCGCTGACCCGGGGAGAGATAGGCCAGTCCGATTCTACCTCGGCGACACGAAGCTAACTTGCCAACATGGTTTCGTCGTTGTTAATATTTGCGCGAAAGGTTTTACAAATATCAAACATACGATATGAAACAGAACAAACTTGATACCCGGATCGGGGACACCGACATCCGTCTTCTGCGCGTTTTTAAAACCGTCGCGGAAAGTGGTGGAATTACTGCCGCCGAGATCGAGCTGAACATCGGAAAATCGACGATCTCGAAACACTTGTCTGACCTAGAACTGAGGCTTGGCCTGAAGCTGTGCAACCGGGGACCGTCAGGATTTTCACTGACGGAAGACGGCGAGAAGGTGCTGACGGCGGCAGAAGACCTGCTTATTTCCGTGGCGCAGTTCAGAACCGAAGTCAACGAAGTCAAACAGCAATTGGCCGGCAGTATCCGCGTGGCTCTGTTCGATCAATGTACGACCAACCCTGAGGCCCAACTTGCCCGCACCATTCACAAGTTCAATGAGGCC
Source organism: Ruegeria sp. YTSB088 (assembly GCF_059609825.1). NCBI lineage: Bacteria > Pseudomonadati > Pseudomonadota > Alphaproteobacteria > Rhodobacterales > Roseobacteraceae > Ruegeria > Ruegeria sp. YTSB088. Next base: position 6,040 of record NZ_JBXWMM010000004.1, read on the forward strand.
GCACCGGCGGTTCACATTGAACTGTCGCTGGAACCTCCCAACGTGATCGAAACAATGGTCATCAGCGGGCATCTGGATGTCGGCATCATCGCGTTGCACAGACCATCGGCAAGCCTGGACTACACACCGCTCTACGGGGAAAACATGTTCTTGTACTGTGGGCAGGAACACCCCCTGTTTGATCGCCCAGATCCGGAGTTGCATTTGAGTGATCTTCGCAAGTTCAACTACGCCGGCTTGAACGTAAACTCTCCGAACCTCATCGTTGGTCAACAACTGGGGTTTCGACGTGCCGCCAAGGTGCAAAACGAGCAGGCACTGGTTATCCTGATACTTTCAGGCCGCTACCTTGGGTTTCTTCCGGACCATCTGGCGCAGGAATTTGTCGAACAGGGGATTATGAAGCAGGTTTTACCGCGGGAAATCAAATACAGAACCCGTTTCGCGGCCGTAGCCAGGAAACAACCTGCGCCAACACGCGTGGCCAAGTTGTTTCTGGAAACATTGGAAAAGGTGCATTCTCAGGTGCAGTAAGAACGTGCTCAGGGCGTCTTGTTTTCCAAGCCCAAACCCGCCCGCCTAGAAGCAGCGCACGACGCGAGGCCGGTCGGATCAATCGCAGGCTGCGGTAACGATCATTTCGACCTTCAGAACATCACGGGCCAGTTTCGCCTCTCCACAGGCACGGGCCGGGGCGTGGCCCTCCGGCACCCAGGCATCCCAGACCGCGTTCATTTCGGCAAAATCGGCCATGTCCGACAACCAAATCACACATTGCAGGATGCGCCTCTTGTCGCTGCCGGCCTTGGCCAGAAGGTCCTCGACCTTGGCAAGGATGTCACGGGTTTGATCCGCAACCGTTGCGGCATCCGAAACCTGTCCGCACAGATAGGCGGTTCCGTTGTGTTTGACGATGCGGCTCATGCGCTGGCCGGTTTCGATGCGAGTGATGGTCACGACTGCTGTCTCCTGTCACGAAAGGTATCTTCCGACTGGGCGATAGAGTGAAACGATGCCAACTGCCACCCCGGACATTCAACCATCGAATAATCGCCAACCTGCCGTGCGGGATCATTCAACGCGACAGCCCACTTATGTTGGGTGATCAAATATTTCGTTCGGTTTGGAGGTTCGACAAGTGACCTAACCTCTTTGTCGCTCTTCTTCCCAAGGTGGTGTAGTGCGTAGTGAGCCAGTCGGTCAGCGACCTGCAGACAGGTCGTTTTCACCGCTGTTCTTTCTGTCCTGTCTTGCGGTCATCCGCCAACGATCTGGGTGAAACATCCCGGTGTTGGGTGACAAGGAGTTTGACGGAGAAATCCCAGTCTGTTTTCAATCGGCACAGAGTTCCACCGCTCGCCTTAAACTCGGAGCGCCATATGCCACTCGACACTGCCACCACAGTACTTTTTGCATTGCCGCTGCGGGACAGCGAGGTTGGTCAACTGATGTCATTGGTTTTGAAAAAGGACGGGTGGTCATGATCCGCGATGTGTTGCTGCAACCGTATCAGCTGAAACATCTGACGCTGAAGAACAGGATCATGACGACCAGTCATGAACCTGCCTACCCCGAAGACGGCATGCCCAAGGAGCGTTATCGCGCCTATCATGAGATACGTGCGAAAGCTGGTGTTGCCATGACCATGACAGCTGGGTCTGCCACCGTCAGCCGCGACAGCCCGCCGGTATTCAACAACATCCTTGCCTACAAGGACGAGGTCGTACGCTGGATGGCTGAATTGACGGATGCCTGCCATACTCATGGTTGCGCAGTGATGATCCAATTGACCCATCTGGGGCGACGCACGGGTTGGAACAAGGGCGATTGGCTGCCCTCCGTCTCTTCGTCGCATTATCGTGAACCGGCCCACCGGGCTTTTGCGAAGAAGATGGAAGACCATGATATTGAGCGGATCGTGAGCGATTATGCCGATGCAGCCGAACGTATGAAGGCCGCAGGTCTCGACGGAATCGAATTGCAAGCCTATGGCCACCTGATCGATCAGTTCTGGTCACCGCTCACCAATACGATGGACGCGCCCTATGGCGGCAGTCTCGACAATCGGTTGCGGTTCAGCTTCATGGTTCTGGATGCGATCCGCGACCGTGTCGGGACGGATTTCATCGTTGGCGTCCGCTACACAGCAGATGAGGTTGAAAAAGGCGGCATCACCGAAGAAGACGGACTGGAAATCACCCGAAGGCTGCGCGACAGCGGTCAGGTCGATTTCCTGAACGTCATTCGCGGCCGTATTCATACAGACCCTGCCATGACGGATGTGATCCCGGTGCAGGGCATGAAAAGCGCACCACATCTGGATTTTGCCGGGCGCGTACGAGCCGAAATCGGGATGCCTACCTTCCATGCGTCACGCATTCCCGATGTGGCAACCGCACGACATGCAGTGGCGTCCGGGTTGCTGGATATGGTCGGCATGACCCGCGCGCACATGGCCGACCCGATGATCGTGTCCAAAATTCAGGCCGGTCGGGAAGATGACATCCGCCCCTGCGTCGGCGCAACCTACTGCCTGGACCGGATTTATCAGGCCGGTGAAGCCCTTTGCATTCATAACCCTGCTACCGGGCGCGAATTGTCGATGCCGCACGTGATCACCACGGCCAAGTCCCGCCGCCGGGCGGTCATCGTCGGCGCAGGGCCCGGAGGGCTTGAAGCGGCACGGGTTGCGGCAGAACGCGGTCATGACGTTACCGTTCTGGAAGCGGCCTCTGAACCCGGCGGTCAGGTTCGTCTGGCCGCGCAGTCCCGACGCCGGGCCGAGATGATCGGGATCATCGACTGGCGCATGGCGCAATGCGCTGCACGCGATGTCAGGTTCCAATTCAACACGTTTGCAGACGCGGGTGACCTAAAAGCACTTTCGCCCGATATTGTGGTTATCGCGACCGGAGGGTTGCCCGAGACGACGATATTGGAAACCGGCAACGATCTGGCGGTTTCGGCGTGGGACATCCTGTCCGGAGACGTGCACCCGGGCGAAAACGTGCTGATCTACGATGATGCGGGCGACCACCCGGCCCTTATGGCGGCCGAAATCATCGCCGAGTCCGGTTCGCGGGTTGAGATCATGACCCGCGACCGCAGCTTTGCGCCTGAGATCATGGGCATGAATCTGGTGCCATATATGCGTGCGCTGCAAAAAACGGGAGCGCTGTTCACCGTAACCCGGACGCTGAAATCGTTGGTACGCTCAGGCAATCAACTGGAAGCCGCCATTGGAACGGATTACTCGGATCTTGTTGAAAAGCGCATGTATGATCAGGTGATCGTCAATCAGGGCACCTTGCCTCTGGACGATCTCTATTTCGAACTCAAGCCGCTTTCGCGAAATTTTGGCGCTGTGGATCACGACGCTCTTGTCGCGAATTCGGGTGACGTGTTTCCGCTGGTGAACCCGAAGGCTGACTTTGATCTGTATCGGATCGGAGACGCCGTTTCCTCGCGCAACATACACGCAGCAGTCTATGATGCGCTGCGGCTTGGCCTTCGGTGGTGACGCCGTCAGAGAATGCGCTTTGAACACGTACCACCGATTACCTGTACGGCATGAAACCACTTTTGCGCCCGAACGAAAAGGACCGGACATGAGCAATATTGAGGTCATCGAGACTGTTTGGATACCGCTACCTGACGGCACGAAACTCGCGGCGCGCCTGTGGCTGCCGGAAAACACGAAGATCGTCCCTGTGCCCTGCATCCTGGAATACATCCCCTATCGTCGTCGGGACAGAACACGGATGCGGGATGAAAGCATGCACCCGCATTTTGCGGACGCCGGCTATGCATCAATCCGCGTTGACATCCGGGGTTACGGTGACAGTGACGGCGTCTCCGAAGACGAGTATTCGCATCAGGAAATTCAGGACGGTCACGACGTCATCCAGTGGATTGCCGATCAGGACTGGTGCGATGGAAATGTCGGAATGTTCGGCAAAAGCTGGGGGGCATATAACGCGTTTCAGGTGGCGGCGACACGTCCTCCGGCGTTGAAGGCGATAGCCCCGGTTATGGGCACAGACGACCGGTGGCGCGAGGACATTCACTTTTACGGCGGATGTCTGGCCAACGACAATTTCTGGTGGGGCTCGATCATGCAGCTGTACAACGCCATGCCACCAGACCCAGAGATTGTCGGCGCGGACCGCTGGCTTGACATGTGGCGCGAGCGGTTGGAAGGCGCTGAGTTCTGGCCGGCCATGTGGCTGGAGCACCAGACCCATGACGAGATGTGGCGGCGCGGTTCGATCTGCGAGAATTATGCCGACGTGGATGTGCCGGTCTACTTTTTCGGCGGTTGGATGGATCTGTACCGGGATACGCCATTCCGCATCGCCGAACACCTAAGCGGACCGGTCAAGATCCTGATGGGGCCATGGGCGCATCTTTACCCGCATGAAGGGGTGCCCGGCCCCAAGGCTGATTTCGTCGGAGAGGTCATCCGGTTCTGGGATCACTGGCTGAAGGGAAAAGACACAGGGTTGATGGACGAACCGCCCTTGCGGTTTTTCCTTCAAGACAGCACAGCGCCGACCGGAACGCATCTGGAACGCACGGGGCGCTGGGTCGAAGAGCCGAGCTGGCCGTCACCGAATATCACCAATACGTCCCTTTGGCTGAATGAGCTGACGCTTGAGGCAGACCCCGTTTCCGGAGCAGAGCTTGCGATTTGCTCGCCGCAAAGCTTTGGGGCAGCCGCAGGTGATATGTGCTCTTTCGCCATACCCGGCGACATGGCGGCAGACTGCCGGATCGACGCCGCAGGCGCATTGCAGTTCAAAGCGGCACCACTTGAAGACGCACTTGGTATTTTGGGGCAACCGTCCGTCGATCTGAAGGTTTCAGCAGATCAGGCTCAGGGCTTTGTCGTTGCATTGCTGGTGGACGAAGCCCCGAACGGTGCGCAGACACTGATTGCACGGGGATTCTGCAACCTCAACCACCGGCTCAGCGATACAGAACCCACACCGATCACACCCGGAGAGGAGATGGCAGTAACCGTCCCGATGTATGGAACAGGATATCGGGTTCTGTCAGGTCATCGCATCGTTTTGCAGATTGCTTCGGCTTATTGGCCTGTTCTTTGGCCCACCCCCGAACCTGTAACGCTTTCGATAAGGCCGGGTCGCTCGTACCTGTCTCTTCCCATCCGCAACCAGGGCATTGAAACAACAGAACCACGCCCGCTGCCCGAACCGATAGCGTCTGGTGCCCGGCCCAGAAAGACCAAAGTGAGATCGGGCTCGATGGAGCGCTCGGTCCACACGGACCTGACGAATGGCGAGGTAACTCACAGGTTTTTCCTTGACGGAGGTGTCTTCGGGCCGGTGGGTGATTTCCGTCTCGACGATATAGGGACGGTGCTCAGCGACGTGTCAGATCGGAGATATACAATCCGTCCGGGCGACCCGCTTTCGGGTGTTGCCACGATGGAGCAGACCGCCTGTTTCGACCGTGAAGGCTGGTCAGCCAGGATCTGGACCTATTCCGAACAACGAGCAACGGCCACCGAGTTTCATTTGATCTCGCGCTTGAAGGCATGGTCGGGGGAGGAGCTGATCTTTAAAGAAGAGAATTCGCATGTCATTCCGCGCAACGGAATGTAGTTGAAAACACTGTAGAACAATTGCGTTGAAACCCTTTGACGGGACTTGCCTTTGCAGTCCTGTCAATCCAACCGAATGGTTCAAGCCTGTGCGGGAATGTCTGGACGGGTCTGTCGTTGCACCATGTGCCGGTCAGAAACCCAAAGCGCTGCCGGATTTGATGGTATCCATTGAAACGAAGGTTTTGAACTTTCGAATATTTCCGTTTTCAAAGAACATCCGGCGGGTGAAATCTTCGTAAACCGCCATGCTTTCGACGACCACGACAACCATGAAATCCACCTCTCCGGTCACATAATAGCATTGCTGGACTTCCGGAGCATTCAGCAAGGTTTTCTTGACGGCATCAATCTCGTCAGGGGTTTCGCTGACCAGTTCAAGTTCGACAAAGATGGTAAGCTGAAGACCAACGGCTGCCGGATCAACAATGGCGACATTGGCGCGGATCACGCCCTCGGCCTCCATCCGGCGGATACGGCGCTGCACAGAGGGTGCAGACAGGTTTACGGCCTCGCCAATCTTGTGCTGCGTGGTTTTGTTGTCTTTCTGCAGGATCCGCAGGATCGCGCGGTCGAACTCGTCTAATTGTGTCATGTGAAAGAAACTTGCATGATATGCATCAAACTAGAGCCCTTTTTTCAGGTCAGTTGCAATAAAATTGTTCCGACCACGTTCACAATGCATCGAAGGGAAAGAGTCGCCGTGACCGCATTGACAGAAAGCCTGCCTGCGTTGCGCCATGAGTTTCATCGCAACCCCGAGCTTGGATTTCAGGAAAACTGGACCAAAGCACGGATCGCCGGGCATCTGCGAAGCTTGGGCATCGAGGTATACGAAGGTGTCGGCGTTGTGGGTGTCTTGAAGTCAGGCAACGGCAACCATGCCATCGGGTTGCGCGCGGATTTCGACGCGCTGCCGATCACCGAGGTCAATACGTTTGCCCACAAGTCGCAGAACGAAGGTGTCATGCATGCCTGTGGACATGATGGCCACACGGTGATGCTGCTTGGGGCCGCCGAATTGCTGGCCAAAGATCCGGAGTTTGACGGCACGGTTGTCTTCCTGTTTCAGCCCAATGAAGAGCATGGGCTTGGGGCAAGGGCGATGATCGATGAGGGCGTTTTGCGGACCTTCCCGATTCAAGAGGTTTACGGCGCACACAATCTGCCCGGTGAGCCTGTTGGCCGGGTTTCAACCCGTGCCGGAGTGATCTGTTGCAGTGAAAGCCTGTTCGAGATCACGATTACCGGTCAGGGCGGTCATGCCTCGATGCCCCATGTCGGGCGCGAAACGATCACGCCTGCGGCGGAACTGGTATTGGCCCTGCAAACCATAGTTTCACGCAAGCTTGCACCTTCATCCGGCGCGGTTGTGTCAGTAACCGAGTTCATCACCGACGGGCAGCGAAATGTGCTTCCGGGGTACACGGTTCTGAAAGGTGACGCTCGGGCCATGTCACCGGAAGACCGTACGTTGATAGAGCGCAATATGCGCCAGATCGCAGCCGGTGTGGCCGAAAGCCATGGCGTCGAAGTGACTGTGGATTTCCGCACCGAGTTCATCGAGGCAAACAACGATGCCGATGCCGCATCGCACGTCATTTCAGCGGCAGCAGCCACGGGCCTTGAAGTAGACGGAGACCGCTCTGCCATGTCTTTTTCGGAAGATTTCGCTGAGTTTGCTGCCGTTGTGCCCGGGTGTTTCCTGCTTATTGGCAACGGGACCGAAGGATCTAATGGTCGTCCGCTGCACTCGGCTGATTACGATTTCAACGACGAACTGCTCCCGCTGGGCGCAAAATTCTGGGCAGAGCTGGTGCAGCAGCGCCTGCCGCTGAACCCCTGACAGGACACATGACCATGACAGAAATCATCGCTCATCAGGCAGGCCGGCCGGGTTTTGGCGCCGCTGCCGAAACCGTATTGACAAAACAGGATTTCGATCGCGCGGCAAAGGAAATCACCCAATGGGAGGGGTATGCGCCCACGCCTCTGCATTCTTTGCCCGCGTTGGCAGCCGAGATTGGCGTCGCGGAGGTCCACTACAAGGATGAAGGTCCCCGGTTTGGGCTTGGCAGTTTCAAGGCATTGGGGGGTGCATTTGCCGCGTTGCGTGTTCTGCAACGTGAAATATCACGCCGGACGGGCCAGGATGTGTCTTTGGAAAATATCCGCACTGGCCGCTGCGCTGATGAAGTTGCCGGGATCACGCTTGTTTCGGCGACCGATGGCAACCACGGTCGATCCCTCGCGTGGGGGTGCAAACGGTTCGGCGCGCCTTGCCGGATCTACATTCACGCCGAAGTCAGTGAAGGCCGCGCGCAGGCCATGCGTGACCTGGGGGCTGACGTCATGCGCATCGATGGTGACTATGACGCCTCGGTCGATCAATGTCGACGGGAAGCCGACGAGAATGGCTGGTTCGTGGTTTCGGACACATCCTGGCCAGGTTACACCGACCCGCCGCGCGACGTGATGTCGGGCTACGGCGTCATGGTCAAAGAAGTCGTGAATGCAATGGACGCGGCGCCGACGCATGTCTTTCTGCAAGGAGGAGTCGGAGGGCTTGCCGCGGCAGTTGCGGCAGCATTGCGTCAGGCCTGGGGTGATGCCTCTACGCGCGTCGTGGTTGTGGAACCGCATCTGGCCGCGTGTTTGTTCGAAAGCGCAAGGCAGGGGCAAGCCGCGTCTGTAGAAATCGATGAAGAGACCATTATGGCGGGTTTGTCCTGCGGTGTACCGTCTCCGATGGCATGGGAGATTTTGCGCAGTGAAGCCTCGGACTTTCTGACAATCGGCGATGAGCTGATACCGCCAACCGTCCGCCGCCTGGCGCGTCCGCAAGGCGCAGATCCGGTGATCGAAGCCGGAGAGAGCGGCGTTGCCGGATTGGCTGCATTGATTGAAGCGGCAAACAACCAAAAGCTTTTCCAGAAGCTTGGTTTGACGGCGCAGTCTCGTGTTTTGACGATCGGATCCGAAGGTGTGACGGATCCCGATATCTATGCCCTGATCATGCAAGGCGACGTGTAGCTCAGCCGCGTTTCTTGCGGTCGCAGATGCCAATCAGCTTAGTCCAAAACCCAGTTGCAATGGGTCCCAAGACGGTTGAATCCGACATATTGGCCTGCAACGGAGAAGTTCCATCAAACGACATTTCGATGTCGTAGGAGTTGTATACAGGCCTGCCCCGCATGAGTAGCCGTTGGCTATGATACGCGCGTTAAATGAAAACTGGGCGCTGTTCCTTGGGATGTTCATGCTAATGGTTGCCAACGGTCTGTTGGCGACGTTGCTGACGATCCGGGGGGCCAGCCTGGGCTTTAGTGACTTCACGATTTCCGTCATGCAGGCAAGCTATCCCTTGGGCGCGCTTGCGGGGACGGCGCTTGCCCCAAGGCTGGTCGAAAATGTCGGGCATATTCGGGCATTTTCGGCCCTCGCCTCGCTGGTTTCAATTGCGGCCATTGTGCATCTGCTGACCAGCGACGCGATCAGCTGGAGCGTGATGCGCTTGCTGGGAGGGTTTTGCTATCCAGGGCTTTACGTCATCACCGAAAGCTGGCTGAACGCAAAAAGCGAAAACAGCATGCGTGCTCAGGTTCTGTCGCTGTATTTCATTATTCAGCTTGCCGGCCCAGCCCTCGGAACGGCCATGGTCGGTTTCCCCGACCCCACCGGAAACCTTCTGTTCGGCCTTGTTTCCATCCTGATTTCGCTGTCGATCGTGCCGCTTCTTCTGTCGGGCAACAGGGCGCCGGAATATGCCGCACCGGAACGCATGTCGGTTCCCGTGCTTTACAAGGTTTCGCCCATCGCAGTCATCGGCATCGTTCTGGTCAGCATCGGTGTCGCGGCGTCCTACATCTCGTTGCCGCTTTATGCGTTGCAAAACGGCTTTACGACGGCGCAGGCGTCAGGGGCGCTGGTGGCGGCGTTGATCGCCGGTGCGGTGGTACAATACCCGATCGGCTGGCTGTCTGATCACACGGACAGACGCTATGTGGTCATTGGGCTGGGCGTTATAACGACCCTGTCCAGTCTTTGGATGACCATCGATACATCACCGTCTCATATCGTCTATGGTTTTGTACTGATCGCAATCGGGCTGTACCCTGCGTATTCGATCCTGACGGCGCATGCCAATGATCAACTCAAGCTGTCTCAGATCGTTCCGGCCAGTGGCACGATGGTGCTGCTACTGAATGTCGGCCTGCTGGTGGGAACCATGCTGGGACCGAACTCTATCTCTTTGTTCGGCGGGCGCGGTCTTCAGTTTCTTCTGGCGGCTATCGGTATTGCGGTCGCCCTTTTCGCATTGATCCGGCGTGTTCAGGTGGCCGCGCCCACCGACACCGGCGATGTGCAGGTCGTGGGGATTATCGGCACCGGGCAACCCGGGGTTTTGCAGGCCGAAACCTGGGTTCAGGAAGAAGAAACTAGGGCAGACCCGGACTCATCCCACGGGTTCAAAGCATAGGCTGTTTCATTCGCGTCAAGCGCGACGGAAGTCGTGCCAATGTGGCGGTCAAACGGAGATCGAAGCCGCCTTTGAAGCACCGGACCATTCTGCACCACAGGACCCCGTCAGAAATCCGTCGCTCAACCGAATATCAGGATCAGCACCACGCAGGGCGCGCTCCAGTTCGCCCTGGGGAAGATCGCCGTCGATACGCTTTCGATACAGTTCGCACAGTTGATGGAAGCCGCCAGATTGCGGTGACAGGCGCAATGCCGAGATGCCAACCTGTTTCAGCAGGTCGATCTGATGGTCCGTACAGGCATAGCTGTCTGACAGGGTCTGCACCCCGTTCATTGCCATGAACGGCTTGCCGTCACCCGTAAGAACGTCCAACCCATCCGGATCGTCTTCGCAGGCAAACTGGCAATTGTCCTTGCTGCGCCCATGCAATCGCGCGTGGTAACAGCGCCCGGAAATGGCCAGCGGCAACCTGCCATGCCCCCATATTTCGATCGCGACACCCAAGTCCGAGGCAGCTTGCGCAAGCGTTTTGACCGAAGCGACGGGCAGTTCCGGCGGAAGACAAACCCGGCGCGCACCCCGAGCGGCCAACCATTTCAAAGTGCCTTCGTTGTAGACATTCACCAACGGGCCAACGGTGAACGTGCAGGTGCCGGGCAAATGTGCCAACGCGGTCAGATCGTTGATCTCGACCATGACGCCCATTTCTGTAAGCTCAGCCGTGAGTTTGCGCTCGCGTTTCAGAGTCACCAGGGCCAGGCTTGTCAGCGCAACCTCTTTGCCCGCTTCGACCAATCGGGAAATCGCCTCGGGGATACGATCCTGATAAAATGGCAATCGCTTGGAACAGACCAGTTCTCCGAGCACGACGCGGTCGACGGGCGATCGGGCCAGATCATCGTAAAACGCAGCCCAGGTTTCGGCGGGCCAGAAGAACTGGTTCGGGCCTACTGTCAGTTCCATCGGATTATCTCCACGTCTTCTTGTACGCGCCGGTCGTCATGGCCTGCCCTTCGGACAATCGCGCAAGCATTCCTTCCGGCATCGGCTGGCCTGACTCCAGCGCATCGACCGCGACGCGAAAATTCCGAACGACCTGTGCGACATAGGATTTGGACCGTTGGCGCCCTTCGATCTTCAAGGCTGTCACACCTGCCTTTTGCAATTGCGGGATCAACCGTTCTGCGTTCAGGCTGACGGGATCCTCGAACAGGTGCCCGGTTTTTTCACCGGCGGAAAAACACCCTTTGCACAATGTCGGGTAAGGAGCGGGCTCATCCCGTTCGACGCGGTGGATCAGGTAACCGCCAAGGCGCGCGTTCAACGCGCCCTGTTCTTCTTGATACTGCACATGGCTGGCAGGAGAGCAGACACCATTCATATTGGGAGACAACCCGGTGGCATAAGAGGACAGCGAGCATCGCCCCTCGGCCATGACACAAAGACCGCCGAACACGAAGACTTCGGTTTCGACGTCGGTTTCAGAGTTGATCGCGGCAATTTCCGGCACGGACAAAACGCGTGGCAAGACCACCCGTTTCACACCGAAGGTTTCGGCATAGAAATTGATCACGTCAGCATTGGCCGCCGCGGCCTGCACGGACAGGTGCCTGCGTAATCCGGGGTGGTGTCGCGCGGCGTAGTCCAGCAAACCCAGATCGGCGAGAATTACAGCATCCGCATCACAGGCTTCGGCATCCGCCACTGCCCGTTTCCAGATCTCTTCGCTGCCCGCCTGCGGGAAGGTATTGATTGCAACCAACACCTTCGATCCGTGATCGTGGGCATAGGCAATTCCTGCCCGCATTTCAGCGCGATCGAAGTTGAGACCCGGAAAGTTGCGCGCATTGGTTTCATCATTGAAACCACAGTAAACAGTGTGAGCCCCGGCCTTGACAGCTGCACGCAGGGCGGTGGGCGTTCCCGCCGGGCAAACGATCTCCATTACCATAAAACAGCGTCCTCGGGTCGGGTCAGGTAAAGACCGGTCCGACGCTCTGCAAATGCGATGATCTGCTTCAGTGGGCGTGCAAGCGGGCCGGAAAGGGTTGCGGCCTCGTGCGCAAGATCCAGCTCTGCGTCGTCGATTGCGTTGCGCAACGCCAGTGCCGCGGCTGTGTCGCCCTCGATCACCAGATCGCGTGAAAAGAACAGGGCATCACCGTCAAACGCGCCGTGCACCAGCCCCAGCAGCGCGGCCAGTGGGCCGGAAATTCGCGCAGCCCCAACCACGCGCCCCCGACTCAACCTTATCCTTGGCGTGCCACCATTCGGTTCGAGGAGAAGGACAACCGGCAGATCCGTTGGATCGAGCACAAACGCGACCCGGCTGAAATCACCGAGCCGGTTGAGCAGGTCCGGGTGTTTCCCGGTTATCTTTCGGGAAAACGCCGTCAGTGACAGCGACAAAGGTGCAAGCGGAACAAACCGCAGGGTCGCTGCCAGAGCGGCAGGGCATCGCGGTATCTGGTTTTGGGGATCGGACAAACAGACCTCCTGCTGTCTCAACAAAGTGAACCGGTGCGGCCTTCCTAAAGCCGCCCCGGCGCCCGGGACTTGACGGTTGTCAATTCGACCTGCCTCTTTCGCTGCTAGAGGGTGAGTACCACCGCCGGAGCAAACCCATTCGAACTCTGCCGCCATATCCCAGCCTTCGGCATTTTCTGAAATGGTGTCAGGAAACAGGACAGTTCAGGCGCATCCCTGACCCGGTTTCCGTGTGCCATCAAATGACCGCCGTCCACCGCGCCGTGTTAGAGGCCAATGGGCCGGTGTTGCAGTTTGACACACCGACAGGTGTACCCTCGGGGCAGTGCGACATACCGATTGTGGTCAACCTGTTCGGAACTTCGGAACGCGTCGCCGCCGGACTGGGCGTTTCTTCCGAAGGGCTTGACGATTTGGGCGCATTTCTGGCCGCGCTTCGGGCCCCGACGCCCCCGGACGGGTTGCGGGATGCGTTGTCCCGGTGGCCGATGCTGAAGGCCGCATTGTCCACGCGACCGAAGCAGGTCAAAACCGCCGTTGTTCAGCAGGTTTGCCACCGCGGGGCCGATGTTGATCTCTCTTCGCTGCCGATCCAGACGCACTGGCCCCAGGACGTGGGGCCTCTGATCACCTGGCCTGTTGTCATCACCCGGCCCCGTGGCAGCGACCCCGACGCGGCACAGACCTACAATGCCGGCGTCTATCGCGTTCAGGTGCTGGACCGGAACCGTCTGATCATGCGCTGGTTGCCACATCGCGGCGGGGCCGCTCATCATCGCAGTTGGGCGCAGCACGGCGAAAAGACGCCGGTCGCAATTGTTCTGGGCGCAAACCCCGCGACCTTGTTGTCAGCGGCTCTGCCCCTGCCCGAAATGATGTCTGAACTGACATTTGCCGGGGCCCTGAACCAGAACCGGCCACGGTTGGTTCCAGCCAAATCCGTCCCACTGCTGGTTCCAGCAGATGCCGAGATCGTTCTTGAAGGCTGGGTTTCGCCAAGCGAGACAGCGCCCGAAGGGCCGTTCGGAGATCATACCGGGTATTACAATCCCGCCGAGCCTTTTCCGGTGATGCATGTCACGGCCGTGACCCATCGCGAAGCACCTTTGTACCTGTCAACCTATACCGGACGCCCGCCGGACGAGCCTGCCATCATTGGCGAAGTGTTCAATCGCCTTGCCTTGCCGACCATTCGCGCTCAAATTCCCGAAATCCACGACCTCTGGCTGCCGCCTGCCGCCTGTTCCTATCGCATCGCCATCGTCGCCATCGACAAGCGATATCCGGGCCAGGCCCGACGTGTGATGATGGCGCTTTGGGGAATGCTGCCGCAATTCAGCTATACAAAGATGATCGTTGCGGTCGACGCTGATATCGACGCCCGAAACTGGGACGATATCGCTTGGGCGCTTGCCACGCGCATGGATCCAAGCCGTGATGTGATGACCCTAGACAGGACGCCTATGGATTATCTGGATTTCGCCTCACCCGAACCCGGCTTGGCCGGAAAGATAGGAATCGACGCCACGACAAAAACAGGCAGTGAAACACGGCGGGAATGGGGGACGGTCATGCGTACCGACAAGGTTGATCACGCATTTGCGGAAGACCTGATAAACAGATTGATGCCGGAGCTGAGAACATGACGAAAACCCGTGTAGTCTTAGGCGTATCAGGCGCTTCCGGTGCGGTTTTGAGCCTTGCGGTGGCACGACACTTGAAATCGGCGGATATCGAAATCGATCTGGTCGTCAGTCCAGCTGCCCGTCTGACGCTTGCGCAGGAATGCGGCCCGGATGCTCTGAAGGAATTGCGGCAGTCGGCAACCCGTCATCACGCGTCCGCGAATGTTGGGGCCAGTATAGCGTCCGGTTCGGTGCCGGTATCCGGGATGATCGTCGCGCCCTGTTCCATGCGATCACTGGGTGCGATCGCGCATGGCCTGGACGACAACCTGTTGACACGCGCGGCCGGAGTTCAGCTCAAAGAACGGCGCCCACTGGTTCTGCTGACACGAGAAGCGCCGCTGACACTGGCGCATTTGCGCAATATGACAGCCGCCGCAGAAATGGGAGCCATCATCCTGCCCCCTGTGCCTGCTTTCTATTTGAAACCAGCCAACATAACCGAAATCGCAGATCAGATCGCAGCGCGCGCAGTTGATTGTCTGAAGGTTTGTGACCCGGCGGTGAAACAGTGGCATCCCAAAAATGAGGTGGACCTTGTCGAACCGTCCGAAAGCGAATTTCATATTCCATAGCCACAGATCGCGGATGAGATCTGCGGCCACGGGATGACCTTGATCGGGCGTGGCCGGTTGCTTCAGCCGCGCAGCCTGCCACCCTGAGGATCGAACGGCGCCCCTGTCAGCACCCGTGCTTTATGTGGTTTGCCAATCACCTGGATCACCACTTCATCTCCGGGCTGTGCCACCTCGGGGTTGCGGAAACCCAATACCAGAGATTTCCCGACTGAATAGCCGTACGCCCCCGATGTGACGCGGCCGACAGGCGCACCATCAGGTGTAAAGATCGGCTCACTGCCAGTGGCGTCAGCATCCTCGGTGACGTACAATTCGAAGACGGACAGGACCTCGCGGGGTGCATTGTCCTTTATGGACAGATAGGCGTCTTTGTGCAGGAAGTCCTTGTCCAGCTTGATCAGGCCCGTCAGCCCGACCTCTTGCGGCCAGTATTCCTGAGAATACTCCCGTCCCCAGGACCCATAACCCTTTTCGATGCGAAGCGACCCAAGCGCTCGTCCACCCACGGGGCCGCCGTCGCAGTCTTTGGCGGCTTCGAGCAACGCAGAGTAAAGCGCGACCTGATCGGACTCGGCGCAGTGCAGTTCCCAACCCAGATCGCCGGTAAAGCTGACCCGGATGGCCACGCAATCAACACCTGCAACGGTGATCTTCCGGGACCGCATGAAGCGGAACCCTTCGTTGGAAAGGTCTGCATTGGTCAGGCGCGCCAGCGCCTCGCGTGATTTCGGGCCGGCGATGTTGAACCCCGCAACGCGGTCTGTTGCGACTTCAAGGGTCGTACCCTCGGGCATCTCAACCATTTGAAAGAAACGCTGATGATAGCGTTCAGACATACCGGAGCCAATCATCATGTATTCGTCTTCGGCAAGCTTGGTGATGGTAAAGTCACCCGCCACGCCACCGCGAACCGAGATCAGCGGCGTCAGGCAACTGCGGCCCACATCGGTGGGCACGCGATTGGCCACCAGACGATCCAGCCAGTCATAAGCGCCCGGTCCCTTGATCACGTAGTTGGCAAAGTTCGAGATATCGATGACACCCAAGCTGTCGCGCAGCATCTGCACCTCGCGCCCGACCGGATCAAACCAGTTCTGACGGGTAAAGCCGGCGGTCTCTTCTGTGCCGGGTTCATCGGCAAACCACAGTGGGTGTTCCCAACCACAGTTGAGACCAAAGACACAGCCCATCTGTTTCTGCATCTCGTAGGCGGGGCGCACACGGGCCGGGCGGCCTGCGCTGCGTTCTTCATTCGGGAAGTGGATTTTGAAGCGATGGGTGTAGGCGTCTTCGACCCGGGCCTTGGTGAACTTCTTGTCGGCCCAATCGCCAAAGCGGGCGAGATCCCAGGCGAACATGTCATATTGCGGCTCACCCTCGATCATCCATTGCGCCGCCAGCAGTCCCAGCCCGCCGGATTGCGAGAAGCCAGGGATCAGACCGCCACAGAGGAAATAGTTCTTCAGCTCGGGCACCGGTCCCCACAGCATGTTGGCATCGGGCGACCAGATCATCGGGCCGTTTATCACCCGTTTCACCCCGGCTGTGGCAGCGACCGGTACACGTTCGGTGGCGCGGATCACGTTTTCCATGATCCGGTCCAGATCGTCGGGGAACAGTTCATGAGCGAAGTCGAGCGGCGTGCCGTCTTCGGCCCAGAACTTCATATCTTTTTCATAGGCACCGATCAGCAAGCCGTTGCCCTCTTGTCGGAAATAATATTCGCCGTCCCGGTCGGCGATAGACGGCAGACGGCGGCCCAGGCTGGCCACTTCGTCGATGCTCTCGGTCACGAAATACTGATGTTCCGTCGGTTGCAGTGGCAGGGTCAAGCCTGCCAGCGCTCCGACCTCGCGCCCCCAGAGACCCGCCGCGTTGACCACCCATTGGGTATGAATGTCACCCTTGGTCGTACGAACGATCCAACTGCCATCGGGTTGCTGTTCCGTGGCGATCACCGGGCAGAACCGCTCGATGGTGGCCCCCATCGCACGGGCCCCGGCGGCATAGGCATGTGGAACACCCGACGGGTCCACATTGCCGCCATCGGGTTCGTACATGATGCAGCGGATGTCATCAAACTGCGCCAGCGGGTGCAGCTCTTTGGCCTCTTCCCGGCTGACCTCGTGGAAATTCAGCCCATAGAACCGGGCCTTCGCCTCTTGCAGGCGCAACTGCTGCTCGCGCTCTTCGGTCTGGGCCAGATAGAGCGATCCGGGCTGGAACACCCCACAGCTTTGGCCGGTTTCCTTCTCCAACTCCTTATACAGGTTCATCGTATAGTGCTGGATACGGGTGATATTGTTGTTGTCATGCAGACCGTGAATATTCGCCGCCGCATGCCAGGTTGAGCCGCTCGTCAACTCGTCGCGTTCCAGCAGAATCGAGTCCGTCCAGCCAAGCTTGGCGAGGTGATACAGGATCGACGTACCGGCAAGGCCGCCGCCGATGACAACAGCTTTTGCATGGGTTTTCATGAGATATGTCCTTGGATATGGCGCGGCTCAGGCGGCGATTTCTTTCATGACAGCAAGGAATTTAGCGACTTCGCCAATCGAGTTGTAGTGGCACATCGAGACTCGCACACAGGCGTCATAGCCAAGCGGCGTCAGGATATTGCCGGAATAGTGATCCGCCTTGCGCAAATGCGTGCGAATACCTTGTTCGTTCAGCCTTTTGACGACCTCGGACGAGGCCACGCCTTCGACACGCAGCGATACCAGACCTTCTCGCGCGGGATTGTCGGCCCCGCCCAGAATGGCGACTTTCTCCATCTCGGCCAGGCCGCTCAGATTGCCGGTGCCGTGGATCATCGCGTCGGTCAGCGCCTTTTCTTGCGCATGGATCGCATCACCCGCCGCCAGAAACTTGCCGCGCCGATCTTCGGCATCGCTGACCTGACTGCCCAGCCATTCGAAATAGGACACGACGTCTGACATAGTGGCATAAGCTCCGGTGTCGCGCGTGCCCATTTCCCAGTTGTCCGCTGGGCCATCCAGCAAGGCGTTGTGGTCCAGCGCGGTCAGCCGTTCCGAAATCCAGGCGACACCGTAACCATGGCGCGAAAATACCTTGTAGGGTGAGATCACATAACCATCGACGTCATAGGCGGTCAAATCGATCCGGCCATGCGCTGCGTGCTGGATGCCATCGACGATGATGAAACAGTCCGGAGCCACGGTTCGGATGGCCTGAGAAACGGCAGCGACATCAACGCCCATTCCTGTCACCGGAGAGGTATGCAGGATCGTCGCCACTTTGGTATCCGGTGTCACAGCCGCGGCATAGGCTTCGGCCGAGACGGTGCCGGTGGCGTCAACATGGTGCAGCAAAACGTGGGTTTGCCCGGAAATGCGCGCCCAACGATCACAGGCCGAACGCGTGGCCGGGTGTTCCAATGTGGATCCCAGCACAACGCCCGGACCTGTTCCCAGACATGCGTTCATGATCAGCCGGAACAGCAGCTCTGTACCGCTTTCACCCACAAAGAACTGCCCGCCGGGTGCGTTCATGAAATCCCGCAAATCCGCCTTGGCCGCGTTGATCGTGGCAACCAGCGCATGAGATCCCGGATTGTCGCGCCCTTGGTTGTCCGGGATGGCGGCATAGCGCACCGAACTATCCAACACTGAATTCAATGTCAGTGCGCCTCCGGCATTCTCGAAAAAGATCCGCTCACCCTGTTCGGGGCAATGATCGATCTGGGCAAAGCGGCTGCGGATTTGTTTCAGCAGGCTCTCTGATATTTGGCTCATGGTCAGTGGTTCTTGTTTCGTTGGGTATGCAAAGCAGTGCTTTGCCGAACCTAGGACGGTTCCTGTCGCAAGGCATGCAAAAAAAACTGTGGCAAAGCGGTTGAATATTCTGTGCAAGTCGCGCGGGCACCAAACCAAAGCTTGTCACGACAGATACCACCCGTCGCCGGTGCCGAGACTCCGGGCCTGCGGCGGCGGATGGCATATCTCCTTGATTTCCGAACCGTCTGTGGCTGGTCGGCTACTCGGGCAAGTACTTTTCCGACCAGCTTACGGCGGCCGATCCAGCAGAGATCATCGCATCCATATCCTCATCTGCATAACCGACGCTTCGCAGAATGCCGCGAGTATCCGCGCCGTATTTCGGCATCGGTCCCGGAATGACGATCCGGGCGCTTTCGGGTCGCACGGCATTTGGGGCAACCAGATCGCACCACCGGCCCATGGGATGCATGTCATGCCGAATGACACTGAACGTTCCCCGCGTCAGGTCGATATTCCCGGCATTTTCCGGCTGCAACACGGCGTCGCGCGTGTCATGCAGCGATCCCAGAGGCATGACGGTGCTGGCGGAACCAGAAAACGCCTTTTGCCAGTATTCAACAGGTTGCCTGGCAAAACGATCCGCAAGAGCGGCCTGCAATTCCTTTTCCGGCACATCGGCCATGGTGGCAAGGTCTGAGACACGGCGCAGGGCTTCGCGCTGTTCGTCGGGTGCGGCAAAGAACATCCACCCGTCAGCCGCGCGATAGCAATGGTAGAATGGTCCCCAGCCCATTGCCTCGCGCCCGGAAGGTTCGTCAAAAGGCGCGCGGCCTTCGAAATCATACATCAACTGCGCCTGAATGAGGTTCCCGGCCGCCGCCAACGCAGCCCGCGCAATCCCGCCTTTGCCGGTTTTCTGCAATCTCAGCAAGGCCGCGCCAAGCGCAACACATGCGCAATAACCGGTCAGCACGTCAATCGTACCGAAATGCGCGTGTTCTTCGGGTGTCGCCATGCCACCGCCAAAACGCACCATGACCCCTGTCGCCGCCTGCGCCAGGTCGTCATACCCCAGATGGTCCGACTTGGGTCCGCGCGCAGGACCGCCAAAGGCATCGAGTTGCACAAGTATGAGGCGGGGGTTGATCGCCGCCAGCTCTTCCTCGCTCAACCCCAAGGCATCGCGCTGCTCATCCGTGCCGTTCATCGTGATGACATCCGAGGATTCGATGAGTCGCCGCAACGCCTGCTTCCCGTCATCCGCGCTCAAGTTCAGCAAAACACTTTGTTTTCCACGATGTGCGTGCAGACCGAAAACCACGGTATTCCACGGATCGACCGAAGGCTCCACCGGCTGAACGGAAGTCACCTTTGCGCCAAATCGCGCCAACGTGGACCCAATCGTCGGACCGGCGATCACGTTGGTCAGGTCCAGCACCTTTAACCCCTCCAGCCAGCCTTGGTCGCTTGCGGCTGGCGGTCCGCTGCGCGGCGGTTCAGCAAGTATCGTTGAAACGGGTGCGTCATCGAGATCCGGGCCCGGTTTTTTTACCAGCGCAGCGCCATCATCCACAAGCCAAGCAACATTTCCCATCTGCTTCATGTTCCCATGACGCGGGTCCTCTACCTCCAACACCAAACCTGAGGCCAAAGCATGTGGATCGGCCAGCCATTCCTTGCTGAATCGTTGCGCCGTTCCGGGCACCTTGGCAGACCCGAAAAGCGCTTCCCACTCATGAGAGGGCCTTGTCAGGAAGGCCTTCTTCATCGCGCTGGACACACGCGCGCGATCCCTTGCTCCGACGGGGTAGTTGCGCAGCGACCATTCGTCTGGCCAGTCTGCAGCATCGAGATAGGCGTCGAAGTCCGGCAATTGATCGGCAAGGTCTTTGAGGCCAAGCGTCTCCAACACCCGCCGCGGATGTGTTTTCACACTGCCCGCGACCACATAGAACCCGCGCCCGTCGGCGCAGGTATAAGTTCGATAGAAAGGGTCCAGGAACTCTTCCAGTTCCGCAAAGCTCAGATCCGTTGGCAAGCCTTCGGCTGCGCGCCTGTCAAGTTCCTCTTCGCGAGGAGACTTGTAGCGTTCGGGATAGTCTTCAATCTGCTCACAATTATAGACCAACCCTTCAAGCAACGCCGAAGCCAGAGGCACCTCGATGTGATCGCCTCCGTTCCGATCACGTGCAGCCAAAGCGAACTGCACGGCCATCGCGCCGAATGAAGCGCCATAGGCCGATGCCAGCGTCAAAGGCGAAAAGGATGGGTTGATGCCCATCAAGCGCCGGTTCAGCCCCATATCCGTGAACTGCCCGGTACGGGCAGCGATCACGGCTTCCCACGCGGGAAGATGTGCCAGCGCGGGATCGGTTGAGGCGAACCCCGGAAGTGACAATGACACGATGCGCGGATTTATGTCGCGCAGAGCTTTCGGACCCAGGCCCAGCCTCTGCATCACGCCGGGCCGGAAGTTCTCGATCACCACGTCAGCCCGGGCCACCAATTCGCGTGCGACCTTCAAACCCGCGTCCGATTTGAGGTCGATCGTCACAGCGGTTTTGCCGCGTGACAGCATATCAGTGGCCGGTTCTTTCAATCGCGGGCCACCGGGCGGGTCGATGCGGATTACTTTTGCCCCCAAATCGGCAAGCATCATGCCAACCAGTGGACCGGCCAGGTATTGGCCAAAATCGAGGACACGAATATGATCGAGCGGCCTTGCAGTCATTCGTTGCTACTCATCCAGAATGATAGATTGACTTTTGCAGCGTGGGTTGTTGGCAGGTGTTCGCCATGCCCTTCCCGGAGCAGGCTGAATTGCCAAGCTTGGAACATAGTTTATCAATGCAACACCTGTCCTTATCCCGCGCGATAGAGTTGTCCCTACTGAGAGTCAAAGCCTCCTCCTGCGACAACTGGGCATACCATGCAGCCGAGCAAAGCCAAGGAGTTGTCCGATTTGACCAGGGGATGTCGCAAACGAGAAACATAGCTCAAAACTGCTCGTTTGTCGCATATTGAGAAGCGTTCCGAGGTCCGGATGGAAGCGGATCGGTCGCTATACGAGACCACCAGAAGATTGAGGCCAGAAACCAGAACGAGGGCTCGCTGAACGGCCGATGAAAGTGGACCTTCCAAGGTACCAAACGGCGCAAAACACATGATTACGGCGCGACACACCTGCGGCAATCGCAATTTCGTCATAGTGTCGCTTTTTCCGTCTTTATGCCATCTTCGTACATCAATTCGTCAAATTCACACCTATGAAATGTCACGGCTACTTGTCACGCTTGGCACAGGATAGGAAGAAGCGGAGATTTTTATGTCCTGGAATGTGTGCGTTGTCGGCGCTGGAAAGATCGGGCAGATGATCGCAACCCTTTTGAAAGGGTCGCCGAATTACTCTGTGACAGTGGCAGATAATGATCTGAAAGCTCTTGGCGATATCGCAAAAATGGGCGTTGGAACCAAGCAGATTGACGCCAAAGACGCGGACGGTCTGGCCCGGGAACTGAACGGGTTCGATGCAGTCATCTCTGCGGCCCCGTTTTTCTTGACCCCTACGATTGCAAAAGCATCGAAAACGGCCGGCGCGCATTATTTTGACCTGACCGAAGATGTCGCGGCCACAAGCGCAGTACGTGAACTGGCCGGGGACAGCGCGACTGCATTTATGCCTCAGTGCGGTCTGGCACCAGGTTTTGTCGGCATCGCCGGGGCTTCGCTGGCGTCGGAGTTTGACGAGATTGACAGCCTGCATATGCGGGTGGGGGCATTGCCGCTTTATCCGACCAACGCGCTGAAATACAACCTGACCTGGTCCACCGACGGGTTGATCAACGAATACTGCAACCCATGCGATGCCATCGTGAATGGCAAGCTGGTCAAGACCGCGCCGCTGGAGAACTACGAAGTGCTGGGCCATGACGGTGTGGAATACGAATGCTTCAATACCTCGGGCGGTCTGGGCACTTTGCCGGAAACGCTGGAAGGCAAGGCGCGCGCTGTGTCCTATCGCTCGATCCGCTATCCGGGCCATTGCGATATCCTTAAACTGCTTCTGAACGATCTGGGACTGGAACGCCGCCGCGACCTGCTGAAGGAGATATTCGAGGCGGCCCTGCCCCGCACCGATCAGGATGTAGTGCTGGTATATTGTACCGCAAAGGGCAAGATCGACGGTGTGCTGCGCGAAAAGTCCCTGATCAACAAATCCTTTGCCCGCAGCATCAACGGACAGGTCTGGAGCGCCATTCAGGTCACGACCGCCGCAGGCGTGCTGGGAGTGGTCGATCTGATGCGGATCGGAGCGCTGCCCTCGAAAGGCTTTGTCCGGCAGGAACAAGTCAAGCTGGATGATTTCCTCAACACTGAATTCGGCCAGCTGTATCGCGCTGGTGACGTCACCGAACAGAACAAGGCGGCCTGAGATATGAAAGACATCGTTATGACAGCCCAAACCACGCTCGCAAATCTTGATCTGACCGAGACCCAACTGAGAGGCGGCACGCTAAAGGTCACGTCACCGATTGACGGAAGCCTGCTGGCCGAAGTGCATGAGACGCCGATCTCTGACATGGACGCCGTCTTTTCCCGTGCCAAGGCTGCGTTCAAGGAATGGCGCGTGGTCCCTGCCCCGCGCCGGGGTGAACTGATCCGCCTGTTGGGCGAGGAGTTGCGCGCTGCCAAGGATGACCTGGGCGCTTTGGTCAGTTGGGAAGCAGGCAAGATCACCTCGGAAGGTCTGGGCGAAGTGCAAGAGATGATCGACATCTGCGACTTTGCCGTCGGTCTGTCGCGTCAGCTCTATGGTCTGACTATCGCATCCGAACGTCCTGGCCACCGGATGATGGAAACCTGGCACCCTGCAGGACCGGTCGGCGTGATCTCGGCCTTCAACTTTCCGGTCGCGGTTTGGTCGTGGAACGCCGCTCTGGCAATTGTTTGCGGTGATCCGGTGATCTGGAAACCGTCCGAAAAAACCCCGCTGACGGCACTAGCCTGCCAGAAGATTTTCGAACGCGCCCTGACCCGATTTGGCGATGCGCCGGACGGTCTGCTGCAAACGCTTATCGGTGGCGCAGGTCTTGGGGAAAGGCTGGTGGTCAGCGAAGATGTTCCCGTGATCTCGGCCACGGGATCGACCCGCATGGGCCGCGCTGTCGCCCCCATCGTCGCACAGCGCTTTGGCAAGTGCATTCTGGAACTGGGGGGCAACAACGCAATGATCGTCGGCCCTTCGGCTGATTTGGAGATGGCAGTGCGCGCGATTGTCTTTTCGGCAGTAGGCACCGCTGGTCAGCGCTGCACCACGCTGCGTCGGCTGATCGTGCACAACTCGATCCGGGAAGAACTGGTGAGCCGTCTGAAAAAAGCCTATTCGGGTCTGCCCGTTGGCAATCCTCTGACAGAGGGCACATTGGTTGGTCCGCTTGTGGACGAAGCGGCGGGCGCGGCGATGACCGCAGCTTTGAAAGCAGCCGAAGCAGAAGGCGGTTCGGTGTTCGGCGGCAACCGCGTTACCGAAGGCGTTCCGACAGGCGTCTACATGGAACCTGCGATTGTCGAAATGCCCGATCAGACTTCAACAGTGAAAACCGAAACCTTTGCGCCGATCCTCTACGTCATGGGCTATGATGATTTCGACGACGCGGTAGAGCTTCAGAACGACGTACCGCAAGGCCTCTCATCCTGCGTGTTTACCCTGAACATGCGCGAGGCCGAGCAGTTCCTGACCGCGGCCGGGTCCGATTGCGGCATTGCCAACGTAAATATCGGACCTTCAGGAGCAGAGATCGGTGGCGCTTTCGGCGGAGAGAAAGAAACCGGCGGCGGGCGTGAAAGCGGTTCGGACGCGTGGAAAGCTTATATGCGTCGCCAGACAAATACCGTGAATTACTCTGCCGAACTCCCACTGGCTCAGGGCGTCAAATTCGACATCTGAGTATCACTGGAAAGCCGTTGGGCAAAACCTCGCAAAGCTTGCGAATACATCATCCGGGAGAACCAGTCCCGGGTGATTTTCAAATTTCATTCCAGCATGTTAAGGCGGCAACCAAAGCACAGGCAAGGTCAGCTTCGTTTACGCGGTTATCCACCGGGGAGCATAGATCCGACACCAGACTAACCAGACCTGTTTCAGGCCAGGGGTTCGGATGACGACACAGCGGCGGTCATTCCGGGACTGATTGATTGTCGTGCGTTTATCGCCGGGGTAGCAGCTGACTGCCCGCCTCTTTTCATGACGGCAATCCAACATCTTTCGGCGAGGGGTTGTCCGGGGCTTTGCGCGACCTCATTGATCAGGGGATGGTCCTGTCCGATGCGCTGGCGCTGTTCACCTCAAACGTGGCCCATGCGCTGAAGCCGCATCGCGCAGGTCGCCGGAAAGCGGGAATGGGCGCCGATCCGGTGGTTCTTGACGAAAACCTTGCTGTACGGCATGAGATGGCCCCGGGGGGGAATGGCATGTCCGCGATGGCCAGGTAGCCCGACGCGGCATGTATGAACAGATTTAAGCGTCCGAGCGGTCCCCGGTGATTGCCCGCTTCAGCACCGGAAGGTAGTTAAGATATGTGCCCTGCACCCGTTGATGCAGAGACCCCACGCGGGTTCATTATCCCGATCGGAGGCGGCGAAGATCGCGTCAAGGAAATGCAGATCCACCGCAAGTTCGTTGAGCTTTCTGGCGGCGAAGATGCTGACATCGTCGTAATCCCGACGGCCTCGATGCTGGAAGAAACAGGACCCGATTATAACCGCATCTTTTCCGAGCTGGGCGCGGGCAAGGTTGAGTTCCTGCCTATCTCGCGCAGGGCGGATTGTGACAACCCCGAGTATGCCGAGATGCTTGACCGGGCGACCGGAGTTTTCATGACCGGTGGAAACCAGTTGCGCCTTTCTGCGATTCTTGGAGGAACTCTGGTCGCCCAAAAAATACGCCGACGTAATGCAGCCGGTGTACCGGTTGCCGGAACTTCGGCGGGCGCCTCGATCATGTCCGAGCATATGGTGGCCGGTGGAAGCGGCAACTCGGCACCTGCCGAAGGCAATATCACACTTGCACCGGGCATGGGCCTGACCAATGCTGTCATCATCGATCAGCATTTCACGCAGCGGAACCGTTTGGGTCGGCTGCTAACAGCTTCATCTTTCAACCCATTTCTGATCGGCCTTGGCATTGACGAAGACACGGCCGCCTTCATCGGACCCGACAACGTCTTCGAAGTCATCGGCAGCGGTTCGGTTACCGTGGTCGACGCCAGCCAGTTGACACATTCATCAATGTGGGACGCCCGGCGGGGCGAAGCGCTGAGCCTGCTGGGACTTCGGCTTGACGTTCTGGGCGAAGGGTGCCGTTATGATCTGACGGCTCGCCAGGCTTTTCCGCCAGATGAGCATATGGCGTTCTGCACGTTGCCGGATTAATCCGGTTAAGAGGCCGCCAGCGGGGGAAATTAAAGTTAACCAACGAGGAGCCTCATGAAAATAATCTCGACCAATGTATTTGTCGGCCCGAATGTCTGGGCAAGTTTCCCGGTTATTCGCCACGTCATCGATCTTGGTGTTCTGGAAGAGTGGCCCTCGGCAAAAATTGGTTCCGAGTTTATCGATGCATTGATCGAGGCGCTTCCTGGCCTTGCCGAACATGGCTGTTCCTATCGCGAACCCGGCGGTTTCATCCGCCGCCTGCGCGAAGACGAAGGCACGTGGCTGGGTCACGTTCTGGAACATTGTGCCATCGAGGTTCAGAACGTAGCCGGCTCCGATGTGACCTTTGGCCGGACGCGCGGCACAGGCGAACCGGGCCAGTACAACATGGTGTACGAATACCGTCAGCGCGACGTTGGTCTGGATGCAGGTAAACTTGCGATGCGACTACTAATGCACCTGTTGCCGCAATCTTTGAAAGAACAGGTGGATTGCGATTTCGACCCGGACTTCAACTGGGACGATGAGCTGCGCAGTTTTGTTCTGCGCGCGCAGCGCAAGGAATTCGGCCCGTCGACCGGATCGCTGGTCAAGGCGGCGCGAGAACGCGACATACCTTGGATCAGGCTCAACTCTGGCTCGCTGGTGCAATTCGGGCACGGCAAATATCAAAAACGCATTCAGGCGACGATTACATCCGAGACCAAACATATCTCGGTCGAGATTTCCTGCGACAAGGAAGATACCCACAACCTGCTGAACGATCTTGGCCTTCCGGTACCGCAACAGCGCATGGTCTACTCCGCGCGCGAAGCAGTGCGCGCTGCACGGCGTATTGGCCATCCGGTGGTCGTCAAACCTTTGAATGCCAATCATGGGCGGGGGGTTTCGATCAATCTGAACTCCGATGAAGAGGTCGAGGCTGGCTTCGCCGAGGCCAAGGAACATTCCCGCAGCCGCGCCATTCTGGTGGAAAGCTTTGTCACCGGGTTCGATCACAGGATGCTGGTAGTAAATAACAAGCTGGTTGCAGTGGCCAAACGGGTTCCGGGCCATGTGGTCGGTGACGGCACACACACGATTGCCGAGTTGGTCGATATCGTGAACGAAGACCCGCGCCGGGGCATCGGGCATGAAAAAGTGCTGACCATGTTGGAGATCGACAATCAGGCCAAACGTCTAATGGAAGCCGCGGGCGTAACCAAAGAAACCGTATTGCCAGACGGTGAGGTTTTCTATCTGCGCTCGACCGCGAACCTTTCGACGGGCGGCACTGCAATCGACCTGACAGATGTGGTCCACCCCGACAACCGCGACATGGCGGAACGTGCCATCATGGCGGTTGGGCTGGATGTGGGCGGCGTCGATTTCCTGATCGACGACATCACCAAATCCTACAAGGACATTGGTGGTGCAATTGTCGAAGTGAACGCGGCACCCGGGTTCCGAATGCATGTGGCCCCGTCCGAAGGACAGCCACGCGATGCGGCAGGCAAAGTGATCGACATGCTGTTTCCGGCCAATGAGGAAACCCGCATCCCGATCGCCGCGATCACCGGTACAAATGGCAAGACGACAACGTCACGGATGCTCGGGCATATCATGAAGACCAGCGGCAAGATCGTTGGCATGACCTCTACCGACGGCGTCTATGTAGACGGAAAACTGAGCGTCAAGGGTGACATGACCGGGCCAAAATCCGCACAGATCGTCTTGCGCGACCCGATGGTTGACTTCGCCGTAATGGAAACCGCGCGCGGAGGGCTTGTGCGGTCTGGTCTGGGATACCAGCGTTCGAACGTGGCGGCATGCCTGAACGTCTCGGCCGACCACCTTGGCCTTGGCGGCATAAACACGGTCGAGGAACTGGCTGTGGTGAAACGCGTGGTGGTGGAAAGCGCCACGGATACAGCGGTTCTGAATGCCGATGACATCAATTGTCTGAAAATGGCCGATTATGCCGGGGCAGATCAGATCTTCTATGTCACAACCAACCCCGGCCACGGCCTTGTCAAGGAACATATCAAGGCGGGCGGAAAGGCTATCGTGCTGGAAAAGGGCATGAGCGGCGACATGCTGACGATTTATGACAACGGGCTGCATATTCCGGTACTATGGTCGCATCTGATCCCTGCCACGTTGGAAGGCAAGGCAGTCTTCAACGTTCAAAACGCCATGTTCGCTGCAGCGATGGCGTATAGTTTTGGGGTTGATCTGGACAACATCCGGCACGGGTTGCGCACCTTCGATACCAGTTATTTCCAGGCTCCGGGGCGCATGAACGTCTATGACGAGCATTCCTTCAAGGTGATCTTGGATTACGGCCATAACCCCGCCGCACTCAAAGCGATGGCTGCGCTGGCCGATCAATTGGAGATCAAGGGTCGCAGACTGTGCGTGGTTGCCATGCCTGGCGACCGGCGCAATGAAGATATTGTAGACGGAGCAGCCGCGCTGGCCGGACATTTTGACCATTTCATCTGCAAGGCCGATGACCGCCGCAGGGGTCGGGGGCACGACGAAGTGCCACAAATGATGCGTCAGGCACTGATCGACAACGGAGTCGACGATGCATCCATTACAATCATCCCGGATGAGGTTGAGGCCGTAAAAGCCGGGCTGGAGCAAGCAGCGCCGGGGGACCTGTTGGTGATCTTCGGCGACGAAACGACACGCTGCTGGAAACAAATCATCTATTTCAACTCTGACAGTAAAGCCCCAGATACCGAGGATGCACCGAGGACCAGTCCCGCCGACAATTCGTTCGAGGACATGTTCGAAAGCGATCAAAACCTGATCCGAGACGAGCGCGGCGTGCGTTTAGCTCGTGAGATCAGCGAAGACGCCGACTGAGCGGAGGCGCCGGAATGGACCGGATTGAAGAGCTTGAAACCGCGCTGACCATTGCAAGCGCGACCGCTGATCATATTCAGGTGGATGACGCCCGGCGTCTGACTGGGCCCGGCCTGCTATGGAATAAACCCGGGGCAGTGATGGATGTATTTTTCACCGAGATTGACCCATCTCGGGTCTCTGCGCTGTGGGAGAAAAATGCCCGGCGCGTGCTGGACGCGCTGGGATGGCAGGATCAGGACCTGACATATCGCACCTTTACCGGCGGCATCAATCTGGTGATATCCGCACCGATGGATCAGCTGTATTCTGCGATCTTCGCGGCGCAGACGGCATGGCACTTCTGTGCCGCCGAATTGTTGGGCGCAACTTCCGGTGACTTTGATCAAATGGTGGCGGATGTCAAAGCTGTCATGGCCAAAGAAGCCAATCCCCGCCTGATCGAGCTGATCACAGCGGCCGAGGCGCATGGCGTGGACATTCTGTGTGACGATGATGAGATTTCAATCGGCCACGGCACAGGCAGTCAGGTCTGGCCGGTCGAAGCGCTGCCCGCCCCCGGTGACGTGGACTGGTCCAGCCTTCACAACATTCCCGTTGCGTTCATCACCGGAACCAATGGCAAGACCACGACGACCCGATTGCTTGAAGCGATCGCGCGCGCCTCGGGCAAAGTCGCTGGGTTGACCTCGACCGAGTTTGTGCGCGTGGGCGACGATATTCTGGACCGAGGTGATTACTCGGGCCCCGGGGGCGGCCGGATGTTGCTGCGCGACAAGCGGCTTGAGATCGCCTGCCTCGAAGTGGCCCGTGGGGGCATACTGCGCCGCGGCCTGCCGACGCGTGCGGCCACGGCGGCGGCTGTCACCAACGTCGCGAATGACCATTTGGGCCAATACGGCGTCAATACCGTGCCGGAACTGGCGCAGGCGAAGTTTGCCGTTCACCGAACGCTGGTCGAAGGCGGTGTGCTGGCCCTGAACGCTGACGACGCGTATGTTCGGGCCGAGGCAAAAAACACGTTGGCGAATATCTGGTGGTTTTCGCTGGACAGGCAGAACGATCTGATACGTCAAGCCCGAGAAGCGGGCCGGCGCTGCGCCTATTTGCACCAAGGCAACATCATCTATTTTGATGGCAGTTCCGAAAGGAACGTGATTGCCGTGTCAGGTGTGCCCCTGACAATGGGCGGGGTGGCGAAATACAATATTCTGAACGCATTGGCAGCCATGTGCCTTGCTCTGGCGCTGGATCTACCCTTTCAGGCGGTGCGGGATGGGCTGGCGGGTTTCAAACCTGATGCACAGGACAATCCGGGGCGCTGCAACGAGTTCAATCATAATGACGCGCGTGTTTTTGTAGACTTCGCACATAACCCGCACTCGATTTCCGCCGTGTGCGATGCGCTGTCAGGCCTTCCGGCAAAACGTCGCTTTATCATGCTCAGCCATGCAGGTGACAGATCGGATCAGGACATTCGGGACGTCACCGCGACGGCTTTGAAGTTCCAACCCGACGTGATCGTTGCCGCTGAACTAGAAGGCTATCTGAGAGGCCGGGCCTTGGGCGAAATCCCGGACCTGATCGAAGGGACGGCTTTGCAGAACGGATACAGGGCTGATCAGATCCAAAGGGCCCGATCCCCTTCTCAGGCGGCCGCCAATATTCTGGATCAACTCGAGCCCGGGGATCTTGCCTTGTTGCTTGTCCTATCAGAACGCGACGCTGTACTTGAGATGCTGGGCGCGTAGGTGCAACGCCCGTTGGAGCATCCCGGTGATCGATTGAAAAAGCAAACCAAGCTGACAATCGGCTTGCGGCGGCCAGGAAATCACCGCCATGAGGGACTGTCAGCCCGGTCAGTGATTTTCTCAGTTTGTGAGGACTTAATCCATCGTTCGAGTTCGCCGGCGGAGGCTGAGCCAATTCATTCGCCGACGTTGTCAAACCCTTGGCGCCAATGGTGATCTCTTCACAATCATCCGAGACATTGCGGAACAGATCGATCAAGCCGGTAAAGCATGGGTGGTGTCGTCCTACCTTTACCCTCAACAGATACGATCCGGTTTGGGTGGACAATGTCGTGAGGTGCTTATCTCTGCAAAAAAAGCTGCTGAATAGCCTTCACCGTGCAGGTTCAACTTCTCAATCCTGACATTATTCGATTGCAGGTTTTCCCACTGCGCAGTTACTCGCCCAACAGACGCGACAGGTGTTCTGAACCCCTGCGCAAGGTGTCGAGAAATGACATCAGACTGCCAACATCATGCCGTTGCGTTGGGGCATGAACTGAAAGCGTGGCGACAAGCCTTCCCTGCGCGTCCTGTACTGGCACCGCGATTGCCACCATACCTGCCATGAATTCTTCGTCGTCGGTGGAGAATCCCCGCTCGGCCGTCATCTTGATTTCGCTCAGCAAAGACTCCGGCTCTGTCAACGAACGGGTGGTCTGCTGTTTCAGTTTTCCCGCCGACAAGAACCCGTTCAGAGTTTTGGGGCGCAAGGTGGAAAGGTACATCTTGCCACTGGCCGTGCAGTGGAACGGCACTTGGGTTCCGATTGGCAATTGGATCCGTAACGGCCATTTGGTTTCCACACGGTCGAGGTAGATCATGCCTTCTCGATCCGGGATGGCCAGATTGCATGTTTCGCCCACTTCGTCCGCCACACCGCGCAGGATGGCAAGACGCGCGGTCCGCAGATGTTCGGCGGACATGGTATTCACGGACAACAGCCGCAATCGTCTGCCCGGACCATAAGACCGTCCGTCAAGATCACGTTGCAGAAACCCCTCTGCCTCTGCCGTTTGCAGCAAACGATGGATTGTGGGCTTGGCCAATCCCAATGCGTCGATCAGGTCCGAGGGTTTGACCGCCACCCCGCGCCGTGCCACCTCTTCAAGGATCAGCAACAGGCGCAGGTTGGTGGGTATCTGAGGTTCTCGGTCTTTTGTATCCGTCTCGGCCATTCCTTCACATTCTAGTTATTTGGCAGTAGGATCAAGGCCAGTTCGGGGACCAGCGACACCAATATCCAGACTGACAACAGGGCCACCAAGTAAGGCACCGTGTAGCGCAGCAACCGGAAGTACGGCACACCCGTCACGCCCGAAGCTACATAAAGGTTAAGCCCATATGGCGGCGTAATAAATCCGATGGATGCCCCGACAAGGAAAATCACCGAGAAGTGAATCGGGTCGACTCCGACCGAGGCCGCTATCGGCGCGAGGATCGGGGCCAGGATGATCGTGACCGGAAGGCTTTCCAGCACCATACCCGAGAAAAAGACAATCACCATCGATGTGAACAGAACCGCATGGTACCCCCCCATGGAGGTCACGAAGTTTCCGATTGTTTCCTGAGCACCAAGCAGCGACAGGATTTGCTGCATCACCACCGAAATTGCGATCAAAGGTGCCAGGATACCCGTAATCTGGGCAGACCTGATAACGATTGAGGGGATCTCAGGAATCGTGAAACCTTCGACCACAAACATTTCAGCGAAACTCTTTTCGGTTGGCGGAATATCGTTCCGGGCCCCCATGATCCGGTTGATAGGGTGGCTGACCAGCCCCGCAATGACACAAAAGCCCACGGTCACACCCGCGGCCTCTGTCGGAGAGAACTTGCCAGTATAAATGCCCCAGAGCACAAGACCGATGGCGAAAAAGCCGAGCCAGGCACCAAAGGCGGTCTTCAGCACCCGGTTCAATTGCAGTGGGATCAGATAGCCCCACCCGTTCATGCGGCAGATGATCCAGCACGCCAGCTGCATCCCGATGACCATCAGCGCACCGGGCAGAATACCGGCGACGAACAATTCGGAAATCGGGAGGTTCATCAGAAAGCCATAGACGATGAAGATGATCGAAGGGGGGATGATGATACCGACCGTACCGCCCGCAGCAGCGGTCGCTGCGCTGAACCGTTCGTCATAGCCGCCTTTTACCATCTCGGGATGAAGCATCGACCCGATGGTCGCCGTTGTGGCTGAGTTCGACCCGGAAATCGCCGCGAAAAGCCCGCAGGCACCCAGCGATGCCATTGCCAGTCCACCACGTATCCAGCCCAGGCAGGCATAGGCAAAATCACTGAGCCGTCGCGCGATACCGGATTTGTTGATCAGGTCTCCGGTCAGGATGAACAGCGGCATCGCCAACAGTGCGAAGCCCTTGTTGAAGACGTTCAGCAGTTCGGCCCCCATATTGTCCAGTGTCAGACCAAGGACAAAGGAACATCCGATGACCCAGTAGCCGATAACCAGCAGCACCGGCACGCCCAGCATGAAGAGAAAGGTGACCCCCAGCGAGATTAGTGTAACAAGTGTTCCGTCTGTCATCAGTCTGCCCCGATCACGGCCTGCTTGATCAGCGGCTCGCCTGTTTTCCAGTTGTGCAAGTCATCCGCGAGGTTTTGAAACACGCGACCGACCATCAAAAAGAATGACAATGGTGCTGCCAGCAGGAACCACCACTGCATGATATTGTCCGTGCCCAGAACGATCTGAAAGTTCGAGGCCGAAAGCGCCACCAGCCGCGAGGTGGTCACAATAACAATCACCGCAAAGATGAACCACAGCACGGCGTCCAGGAACAGGCAGGCCAGTTGCCCGCCACGGGGCATGGCCGTACGGAATTCGCTGAAACTCAGATGCGTTCGTAGTCGCACGTTGTAGGAAGCACCGAACCAAGCCATTACCATAAACAGAAGCGGAGGAATGGTAGTGGACCAGGGTTCTTGATCGTTGAAAACAAACCGGTCGATCACGCCCCAGAAAATGATCAGCGCAATAGCAAGATAAGAGTACACCATGACCGAACGTTCCAGATGACGCTCGATCAACGGGACTTTTCGATAGATCAGCATGACCAGCAAACCCCCGATCGCGGCAACGACCGCACCAACGATCCAAGCGGCGTCGGATTCCAGAGCGATTTGTATCTCAAATGAATCCTGGCTAAGAAAAGCGCTGAAAATTGCGCCAATGTCTGCCCAAAGTGACATGAAGCCCGTCCTCCCAGTCGGTATTGTTTGAACCGGCCCGTTTGGGCCGGTTCTGGCAGTCTAATCAGGCCTCGCCCTTCCACCAGCGGCGCGGCTCGACGTTTTCTGGCAGCGTGTCCGCAGGAATCTCGCGCGCGATGTCGTAGATCTCCTGGTAGGTATCGATGCCACCGGCCCACTTGTTCAGCCGTTCGCGCCACTGCGCCCACGGTTCTGGGTTAAAGTTCGGGGCACACATTTCTTCGGCCAGCTTGATCTGGTCATCCGGAAGGAAGGCTGGGCGTACGCCGTTTTCCGCAAATATGGTATGCGGCAGTTGCGGATCCGAGAAACCAACGGTGTTCAGCAGCGCCGCCTCGTTCGCGCCCTGGATCAGGGCTTGCGTGAAGTAGGACGACTCCATCACAGCATCCTGCAACTCGCCGCCCAGCCCGTCGAATACTTTGGCAGACATCGAGGTATGTTCTGTGCCGCAGAAGAACTTCAGGTTCACGGATTGCGAGACCACAGGTGCCATGTTCGCATACGCCACCGCCGAAGCCCAGGTTTCCGCCCCGTCGATTAGACCGGTTTTGAGCGCATCCAGCGTTTCTTCCCATGCTACCGGCACAGGGTTCAGATTCAGCAGTTGCATTGCGATCCGACCCAGCTGCGTGCCCGTCACGCGGTTCTTGGTGCCAAACAACTCTTCAAGCTTGGTCACGGTCGGCTTGTCGGCAAAGGTCGAGCCCATTTGCAGTCCGCGCAGTTCGCAGTGGGTGAACAGGAATTTCAACCCGTGCCGCTTTTCCAGCGGGTCGCGCAGGATGCGCTGGCTGGCCGGGCTGTAGAAGAAATGATACTGCGCCGCACGGCTCGGGAACATGTAGGCATAGTCCAGAACGTTCAGATAAGGCGCACCGCCGGCCGAGTTTTGGGTCGAGGCTGCGTATATATCGACGATTCCCTGCTGCGTTTTCTCAACGCAGCTGAGTTGTCCGCAGATCTGGTTGTCGCCGATGAACTCGATCCGAATCTCACCATCGGTCCTCTCTTCCAGATCGCGCGCGAATTCGATGGCTCCGGCGCGTTCAATCAGAAGGTTGCGGGTGTTGAAGCCCGAAGCACCGAATTTCAAAGTGTGCTTTGGTTCTTTAGAAAAGCGTTTTTCGTAAGTGGATTCTGCCGCTTGCGCCAGATTTGCCAGGCTCATCGCCCCGCCAAATCCTCCTGCCGCAAGTAGCGTCGAGCTCATGCCGTAACGACCCGCCACCCGGAAAAAATCCCGCCGCGAAATACCACTCAGTTTTCGACCAATCTCCATTGCTTACCTCCCTGTTCGCAATTATTGAGACGTTTTGTATCAAAAAAGACTAGTATAATTCTTGCATCTTGCATAGAGTTTTTTTCAACGGCGTTGGAAGGAGGCGGTCATGGAAGTGGATTATGCGGTAGTTGGCGCGGGGTCTTCGGGTTGTGTCATCGCCAACCGGCTCAGCGCCGACCCCAACACAACCGTCGCGCTGTTGGAGGCCGGCGGCCGCGACACCAACCCCTGGATCCACATCCCGGTTGGCTATTTCAAGACCATGCACAACCCTTCGGTGGACTGGTGTTACAGGACCGAGCCTGATCCCGGTCTGAACGGGCGCTCGATCGACTGGCCGCGCGGGAAAGTGCTGGGCGGCTCATCCTCACTGAACGGTTTGCTCTATGTGCGCGGCCAAAAGGAAGATTATGACCGCTGGCGCCAGATGGGGAATGTCGGTTGGGGTTGGGACGACGTGCTGCCGCTGTTTAAACGCAGCGAAGATCAAGAGCGCGGCGAAGACCCGTATCACGGTGTCGGCGGGCCGCTATCGGTGTCGAACATGCGCATTCAGCGACCGATCTGCGACGCATGGGTCGCGGCAGCACAAGCCGCCGGATACCCTTTCAATCCAGATTACAACGGCGCAGATCAGGAAGGCGTAGGGTACTTTCAGCTGACCACCCGCAATGGCCGCAGGTGCAGTTCAGCCGTGGCGTATTTGAAACCAATTCAAAACAGGCAAAACCTGAAAATCATCACGAACGCACTGGTGACACGCATAAAGCTGGATGGGAAACGGGCGACCGGACTTGTCTATAGGGATCGCGCAGGCAATGAGATAACCCTCAAGGTACGGCGCGAAGTCATCCTGTCCGGCGGTGCAATCAACTCTCCTCAAATTCTGATGTTGTCGGGTATCGGCGACCCAGACCACCTGAAGAAAAACGGGATCGATCCGGTACATGCCTTGCCCAGTGTCGGCAAACGACTGCAAGATCATTTGCAGGCCCGTCTCGTTTTCAAATGCAATGAGCCCACATTGAATGACGAGGTGCGCAGCCTGATCAATCAGGCCCGCATTGCGCTCAAATACGCGTTGTTCCGCGCAGGTCCGATGACCATGGCAGCCAGCCTTGCAACTGGATTCATGAAAACACGCCCGGACGTGGAAACGCCCGACATTCAGTTCCATGTGCAGCCGTGGTCCGCCGACAGCCCCGGCGAAGGCGTACATCCGTTTTCCGCCTTTACCATGTCCGTGTGCCAGCTGCGGCCGGAAAGCAGAGGTGAACTACATCTGAACGGCCCGGACCCATCACAGCATGTAAAGATCATTCCGAACTATCTGTCGACGGAAACGGATTGCCGGACCATCGTCGACGGCGTGAACATCGCCCGCAGAATCGCTCAGCATAATCCGCTGGCATCGAAGATTTCCGAAGAGTTCCGCCCGACATCTCAACTCTCTGCCGACGATTACGAGGGCACTCTGGACTGGGTCAGGTCGAATTCCGTTTCGATCTATCACCCAACGGGGACCTGCGCGATGGGTACGAATGAAACCGCAGTCGTAGATCCTGCGCTAAAGGTTCACGGCATCGAAAACCTGCGGGTCGCGGATTGTTCGATCATGCCCGAAATCGTCAGCGGCAACACAAACGCCCCCGCGATCATGATCGGAGAAAAGGCGAGTGACTTACTTGCCGCCGGAACATAGCGCAGCACGCTCCGTGTCCAAATGCCCAGGCAATCCGGGCAACTTGGCTTGCATATCTTCGGGATATTCGGATGATACCATCCCTGCCCTGATTTACCGCGGAGGCGGCGTCAGCCATAGCGCGGACATCCCATAGTTGGAATTCTTCAACTCCTGTTTGGCAATAGCCTGAAGATGAACCTCGTCAGGACCGTCGGCGTAGCGCAACGCCCTGGCCCAAGTGTAACTGTCGGCCAATGGCGTGTCAGGCGTCATGCCCATAGCGCCAAAAACCTGCATTGCACGGTCCGTAACCGTTGCATGCACCTGGGGCGCTACCACCTTGATCAGAGATATTTCACGGAACGCCTTTTTCGCGCCCACCTGATCTATCTTCCAGGCCGCCTTCAGGGTCAACAGCCTGGCCTGTTCGATCTCTAACCGGGATTTCGCGATCCATTCGCGGATCACGCCTTGTTCCGAAAGTTGCTTGCCAAAGGTCTTTCGTTCCTGGGCGCGTTCCACCATCAAGTTCAGTGCCATTTCCGCCGCCCCGATCGAGCGCATGCAATGATGAATACGCCCCGGCCCAAGCCGGGCCTGAGCCAGCGCAAAGCCGCTGCCCTCTTCGCCCAGCAGATTGCCGACCGGGACGCGCACGTCCTTGAAAACTAGTTCAGCATGACCTTCGGGATCGTGCATGTTCAGGATCGTCGGATTGCGCACGATCTCCAAACCGGGCGTATTCTTTGGAACGATGATCATGCTTTGCTGTTTATGGCGATCGGCGTTTGGGTCGGTTTTGCCCATGACGATGAACAGTCTGGTGTTGGGGTGGCAAGCATTGGTGATAAACCACTTGCGGCCATTGATGACGTATTCATCACCCGCGCGCCGGATAGATGTCGTTATGTTGGTCGCGTCCGAACTCGCCACATCCGGCTCGGTCATGGCAAAGGCCGAGCGAATCTTGCCGTTCATCAGCGGCACCAACCACTCTTCGCGCTGCTCGGGCGTGGCGAACATATGCAGCAGTTCCATGTTTCCGGTATCCGGCGCGTTGCAGTTGAACACTTCCGACGACCAGCTCACCTGCCCCATCATTTCTGCCAGGGGCGCGTAATCAAGGTTGCTGAGCCGCGTACCGGGCTCATCATCCCGCAAGGAGGGCAGGAACATGTTCCAAAGCCCCTCGGCGCGGGCCAGCGACTTGAGGTCTTCCATGAACGAAACTGGGAAATTGCCGACTTCTATTTCCTCTTTATGGTCGCGAATGCGCGGATAGATGTGCGCCTCCATAAAGGCTTTTAGCCGGTCGTGCATTTCTTCGGCGCGTGGCGATGGAGCAAAATCCATAGTGATCCTCTTCAGTGAGTTGCAGCGGCGACTTCGTCGAGCGCCATTTGCGCCAGAGGGGCCACCAGGTCCTTGAACGCCATCGCGTTCTCGTTCGATGCATTTCCCGCCAGAGCACGACTATAAACACCCTGAGCAATCGCAGCCATCCGGAAGAAGGAAAACGCCAGATAGAAGGTCCAGTTTTCAATTTCTGGCAGTTCACGCAGCGAACAATACCGGTCGATCATCTCAGCTTCGGAAGGGATATTCAAAGCAGCCCGATCCAGCCCTTGCAACCCCCGGATCAGACCGGTCGGCGGCAACCGGAGACAGACACAGAAATATCCCAGATCAGCCATCGGGTGGCCCAGCGTCGACAGCTCCCAATCCAGAACGGCAGCGATCTGCGGGGTATCCGAAGCGAAGACAAAATTGTCTATGCGAAAATCGCCGTGGATCAGACTAACCGAACCGTCACCATCCGGCAGATTACGGGCCAGCCAGCTCATAAGCCGCTCCATCTCGGGAAGGTTGTTGGTTTCCGCAGCGCGATACTGTTTGGTCCAGCGGCTGTACTGGCGTTCGAAATAATTTCCCGGCTTCCCGAATTCAGACAGACCGACGGCACCTATGTCAACCGAATGCAGCGCAGCCAGAACGCGGATCATTTCGTCAAAAATCGGACGATGGTCCGCCACGTCCAATTCAGGGAGCGTCGGGTTCCAGAAGATCCGCCCCTCCTCGAAGCTCATGACATAGAACATGGAACCGATGACATCCGTGTCCTCACACAGCACGTAAGGTTTGGCAACCGGAACCGCAGTGCCATGAAGTGCCTTGAGAACACGATATTCCCGATCCACGGCATGGGCCGAAGGCAGCAGGTCGCCCGGCGGTTTGCGGCGCAGCACGTATTTCGAACCACCGGCCTTCAGCAGATAGGTTGGGTTCGACTGCCCACCTGAAAACTTCCGATAGGACAACGGACCGGCGAAGCCTTCGATGTGGCGCCCCAAATATGTCGAAAGCCGCTCGGTATCGAGTTCGAGGCCGGATGATGTCATGCACAAATCTCCGTTTTCCGCCGGGATGTCTTACAGCTTACCGCCACCAATGACATTTGTGAAATTTACTTGCATGATCGTCAGCATAAATCTGGTGAATGACATGACGACCAAGCTCAATAAGATCGACCTGAATCTTTTTGTTGTTTTCGACGCCATCTATACCGAGCGAAACCTGACCCGTGTTGCCGAACGCCTGTCGATCACACAACCGGCCGTCAGCAACGCCCTGACCCGGTTGCGCAAGACACTGAACGACCCGCTTTTCGTGAAAACCGGCACGGGGATGCAACCCACGGCCCTGGCAGAGAGCATTTCGGACAGGATCTCAGCCGCTCTCCACCAGTTGCAAGCCGCATCGGCACAGGGTGAACGGTTCGACCCGTTTACCAGCAAACGGCTGTTCCGGGTCAGTTTGGTCGACCTTCACAGCCTCATCATCCTGCCCGGGCTTTTGTCCGGGTTTCAAGGCACGGCACCGCAGGTCGAACTCAGCCTCGTGCGTATCCCCCGCCGGGATACGCGCAAGGCGTTGCAGCAGGGCACGATCGACATCGCGTCGGACATTCCGATGCCGGACAGTTCGGATCTGATCAGCCGGACCATCATGAAGGACCGTTACGTCTGCGCCATGCGGCCCGACCACCCGCTGGGTTCGGGCCCATTGACGCTGGAGCGTTATCTTCAGCTGACACATCTGCATGTTTCCTTACGACCTCAGGGGGCAAGTCCGGTCGACATCGTCCTGCGCAAACTGGGTGCGCGGCGCAAAATCGGGCTTCAGATGCAAAGCTATCTGAACATCCGGGACATTCTGCACAAGACAGATATGGTTGCTACGCTGACCGAATGCAGCGCGCGTGAAATGGGGCTGCGCATGTTGAGGTTGCCGGTTGAAGTGCCTCCGATCGAACTTCGCCTGTATCGGCATATCCGTTCTGACGGCGACGAAGCAGTGCAATGGATGTTCGACCAAATCGCAGGTCGCACTGGCAGACCAAACGATTGGGAACAGCATCAAATGGTCGATCAGAGTAGTGACTGAACTATAAGCAACATGAGTCGGCAGGATATCAGAGGAGCTTGCCTTCCGATCCTCGAAACCGGGAAGTCGAAAACTTCACGTGTTGATCTGACTCTCAGACTTTTTTGGGTAATGCGTCATACGTTGCCTGAAGATAAGCAAAGCCGTATCTTCGATCAGGCTCCAGATGGGTCCCCTCTGCCCACTCGTTCCATGCGTTTATGAAAACGATTTTTTCGTCAGCACTGTATTTTTCCTGCGCAAGAACCTGACGACACAAATGTTCCGTCCAGCGCCTGTAGGCATCGATTGAAAACCGGCCCATAATCCGAGGAGCATCCTGATTGCGCGCGGTATTGTCCCAGGAAAGCGTGGAGGACCGAAACAACTTGTATTCAGGTTCCGGCTTTTGAAGCTCTGCCTCGACCACGGCTTGATAATCCAGAACGGCTCCCGTGAATTCTGGATTGTAGATCCCCATCTCATCCGTGATGTCGGTGCGCTTTACCTGATGCGGAGGGAACTCCATAGCAGCGTCGAAACCCAGTTTCTCGGGGTCGCCAATATCGAAAGTCTGGGCAGCGATGAGATACAGGTCCGATTCGCCCCAGCTCTGCGCCTCTTTTCGCCATGCTGCGGTTGTTTCTTCGATATTCGGTATGATGTTCGCACGGTAAACGATGAAAACCGGCTTCCCATCAATCCGAATGTAGCGCGGATCATCAAAGTATTTGCGTATATGGCGGAGAAGGTTCAGGGAATCCTCGATCGAATGGTTCTGCGCGATAAGAACGTCATGCGCCCGCCCGTCCCATCGGCGCGTCCAGTTTTCATTTGCCCATGTCAGGCAAAAAGGCATGTCAACCTCCGGATTGCCCAACATTTGTTCGAGCGGGTGTTCCATCAGGGTCTTTCCGCCGAACCAATAGTAGTAATAGGAGAAGCCTCCTATCCCGTAAGATTTCGCGATCCGCGCCTGTTCGACCATGATCTCTGGCAACCGCAAGTCGTAGTAGCCCAGATGAATAGGACAGTGAGGCTGGTAATGGCCCGGGTAATTCGGAACGGCCTTTCCGACATTGGTCCATTCGGTAAAGCCTTTACCCCACCATTCATCATTCTCTTTAAATGGGTGAAATTGCGGCAGGTAATGCGCGATCGCCCGTACTGCGGGATCAGCTTTCGCAGGCGGGTCGAAAGGTTTGAACTCTTCGGCCTGACCAACGGCTTCAAATCCCTGCCTGTTTGATTGCCCCGGTTTGTCCCAACCCCGTTTGGGGTCTCTTTTCTTGGCTGAATTTCTGAACCGCCTTGCCGTACGTGGCGACAAAGGTGGGCTGAGTTTCGACGCCGCGGTCAGCAAATAGTAAAGCAGGGTATCTTTGAGGGACATGCAGTTTCTCGTACTAAGGCGCGTCGTGCCGACTATGACAAAGAAAACCTTTTTTTCTACGCAAAGCACGAGACAGAGTTGCATGACAAGTACTTGGAACTTTCATGCAACTCAATCCAGCGTGGTTTTCTATTTTGTGCGGGCCGCGGACAGCCATTGCTTCAGCAACCGACCGCTGACCGTATCGCGCAAAAGACGGAAAGCCCGTTTGGCCAATGATTTATTGGCACCATATGGAACGGGTTGCGCGTGACCTTGGGTGGCTTCGCGACGGCGCGAGATCTCGGGCACACCCACATGCGTCCAGTCGGTCAGCTTTGACCCCTGTAGAGCGGCTTTAGTCGCGTGTAAAAACGCGTGCCCATACTCCCGATCCGGTTCAAGATGACATCCTTCCGCCCATTCATTCCATGCATTCACGAAAACGAAACGTTCCTGGTCAGGAAAATCCTGAGCGGTTTTGCGCAAGGCTTGCGAGAGCCAATATTCATAGTTCTGCGGCGTTCCGTTCGAAACAATCATGGCATTTTCTTTCCGCCGGGCAGTGTTGTCCCAGGACGGAAAAACCGATCGATGAACGTTGTTTTCCGGTCCATAGTTGTGACCCAGGTACTGTTCTGCGATCGCGGAAAAGTCGACGCAATGGCCTTGGAAATCGTCGAACAAATCCACCTCTGGCGAGAGGTTGGGCACGTTGATGCTGTGGGGCGGGAATTCCACACCGGAATCAAACCCGTATGACGCGTAGTCCCAGTTACGGTGCGTAAGCGCACAGGCCAGATGTATTTTGGGGATGCCAACAGACGCGCAATAGTCTCGCCAGACCTGAACGGTTTTGCGCGAATTCTTCAAATGTTGTGGACGATACACAATCAGGAACGGAGCGCCATCTACTGTTATGTAGCGAGGGTCACGAAAAAAAGGCTCGATCGACTTAATGAATTCCAGATCGTCTTCGGGATTGTACTTCTGCTCAATGAGGATCTCGTGTTCAGCCGCATCCCAGCGGCGCGTCCAGTTCTCATTCGCCCAGCAAAGACAAAACGGCATATCGCTTTCAGGATCCGCAAGCATTTCGTCGACGGGACGTTCGAGCAGTCGCTTTCCGGAAAACCAGTAGTAATGGTAGCAGAATCCATCAATTCCGCTGGCTTTGGCCATTTCAATCTGCTCAAGCCGCGTTTCACGGACCCGCAAGTCATAGAACCCCAGATCTGTAGGAAGATGAGGTTGATAGTGCCCGGTGAAAAGTGGCTTGGCTTTTGCGACATTTGTCCACTCGGTGAAGCCCTTGCCCCACCACTCATCGTTTTCCGGGATCGGATGGAACTGAGGTAGGTAGAAGGCAATAGTCCTGATACTGCCAAATTCACGATTGGCGATGCTCGTGGACATTACTTCTTCAACCCCAACATCCGCGCAAGCGATTTTTTTTTCTTCTTGGCCAGTGGGCCCGGATCAACACGCGAACCTGTGCCTGAGTTAACGGGACCGATCGTTGATTGCAGGTCAACGTCCTCGGACAGAGGCAAACCAGCCATCATGTTGGTCCAATGCTGTCTGGTTTCTTCATCGGGTTGTTCGACGGGTAAACCCATCAGGTAGATATCATTTACCGCGCGTTCTTTGGGGACCGATCTGCTCACGACTTGGAACACATGAGAATAGCGATTGCGCTGCAATGCAGCCTGAACATCCTGAGGCAAACGACTCCACCGGTGGCAAAACTCCGTCATCTCTGGCGAACGAACCACAAACTCGGCTTGTTCAATGCTCATACCCTGCGAAGACAGCAGGTGCTGAACATTTTTGATGCCGAAAAACCGGACATGGGTTCGATCCAACAGGCCCCAGTCACGATACTCGAAATCTTCATCGACAAGACAACCAGCAATCGCTGCATGGCCAACATGCGGCAGCGAAAGAATCACCGACCCCGTGTCGTTCAAAAGCGATTTCATGCCTGAAAGAACGCTCCACGGGTCGTAAACGTGTTCCAGAACGTCTGCAGCGATCACATAATCGAAAACCCCGTCTTTTTCGCGAACGATGTCACTCCATGAATCATCGTTGAGATCCATCGGGTACACCGAACGGGCAAACGGTTTTAGCTTCTCGATCGCCGAAGGGTCGATCTCAAGCGCCACAACATCACATTCCAACGTGCCGGAAAGATGGCGCGTGATCGAACCAGGCCCGGCCCCGATCTCAAGCACCTTGGAACCGGGCTTTACCATGCGCAGCACACGTGCAGGTGCTACATCACTATTTATATCAATGTCGTATTCGTAAGTGTGTCTATCGCTCACTGCGATTCTTCCGTGATGCTTATTTCGTGCTTCAATTCGGCTGCTATATAGTTTGGTCTGGTTCTGCAATCCCCAATACCAAACCGATACATGAGGCTTCAGATGTTATACCCAGATAATACTCAGTTTCGGCGGTTACTGTTGCACAAAACTTCCCCGGCAGCAATGACCCCTCGCCTGGGGCCATTGACAACGAAGATTCTCCGCAACCACTTCCAAAGTAACCCTTTTAGACTGAATTGTGGTTCGAAAC
This sequence comes from Ruegeria sp. YTSB088, assembly GCF_059609825.1. Taxonomy (NCBI): domain Bacteria; kingdom Pseudomonadati; phylum Pseudomonadota; class Alphaproteobacteria; order Rhodobacterales; family Roseobacteraceae; genus Ruegeria; species Ruegeria sp. YTSB088. The sequence goes on from NZ_JBXWMM010000004.1 coordinate 50,297, forward strand.
CCGTTCACCTCGGAGAGTCGACATACGCGTGACTGTCGAGACGTATTTCGTGGTTTCCTGCCGCGTTCCATCAGAGGCATGCTTGAAATAATTGCATAGTTTCCGCAGCTTACCGATATCGCGGAAGGTTGCGATTTAGGCAGTATGATGTCTGTCAGATGCGCGCTTGGTACAGAGCGCGCACCCTTGCGTCTGCAACCATCTGCAACACTTACGGTGCACCGCATGCGCATTACTCTGGCAAATGGATTGCACCGGGATTCCTATATCGCTTTCAAGGCGTGCTGCTACTTCCTGGTTTCAAACTGACGACAGGCAACAATCTGCTCACTCACCTCATTTGTCGGAAATCGGAAAACCACAAAGACGCACATCGCACTGCTCAGAGCAAAAAGCCCAGCACTTCCCAACGTGTTTTCGCCAACCTGCCACCCTCGTTGATCGGTTTTATGTCCTGGCTTCACCGGTTCAAACCGCTTCAAATACTTCACAGATTGTTGTCGCTGAGCGGACAGGGCCACAGAGTGCACTCTGCAGCCCAGACCTGTCACACTGGAACCGGGGTTGACCCTAACTGTGTTTGAGAGGAAGTAACAATCAGGTCCATTCCACAGATACGGCAGGCAGGATTGTCACAGATTACGATCATAAGCGTTTGCTACAACAGCACCGGGGTCCTGCCTGAGATGCTGAGTTCGATCCCCGAAGGCGTGCCCACGATTCTAGTCGACAATGGGTCGGATGATATTGAAACGGTGCGGTTATTGGCAAAGGCACACGACGCAACTCTGGTCGAAAGCCCTGAAAACATTGGATTTGGCCGCGCCTGCAACCTTGGTGCCGCCAAAGCAACCTCGGACCTGCTTTTGTTTCTGAACCCGGATTCTCATTTGTTGCCCGGAGCGTTAGACGCTCTGCAAGAGGGGGCCGACAATCATCCGGATGCGTCAGCATTCAATCCTGCTATTCTCGACCGGAAGGGGGCACCTCGTTTCAGGCGCTACAGTGTGATCATTCCCCGAAATGAGACCCTGCCCAGGAAAACAGCCAATTCCGACTTTGAATTGCCGGTCCTCGTCGGCGCCGCGTTTCTTGTCCGCCGCGAAGCATTCGAAGCGGTTGGCGGGTTTGATCCCGAGATCTTTCTGTATCATGAAGACGATGACCTGAGCCTGCGGCTCAAGGCTGTCTGCGGTCCACTGTACTATATTCACAACGCTCAGATGCGCCACGCCAGAGGCAAGTCTTCTCCAGGAAGCCCAGCCATCGCTGGCCTGAAAGGCTGGTATATGGGGCAATCGAGAGTTTATGTCGCCCGCAAACATGCAGTCCCGATGGCTTTTGGTCGAGCTCTGGCATCGGCGCTTCTGCAAATGCTGTCACCGGTTGTGTTGTTTTCAGCGAGAAAACGCGCCAAACAATGGGCCTTCTTGCGCGGCGTTTGGCATGGTCGGAATGCCCGACCAGCCCCGTTCAGGCCTTGATCACAAAGCGTGAAGCAGTTTGCGGCCCAAGCAAAATCCAGCCTGAACACGTAACCATGAGACAGTTCCCGGCCTAGCTCAAAAGACCCTTCAGATAGGTGCCGTACGTGGACTTGGCGAACAGGCGCGCGCGCGTATCAAGAGCCTCGTCGTCGATCCAGCCATTCGCCCAGGCAATTTCATCCAGGCTGCCGGTCTGCATACCCTGACGTTCCGTGATCGTGCGCACGAAGTTTCCCGCATCCAGCAAAGACCCGTGTGTGCCGGTATCCAGCCAGGCAAAACCGCGCCCCATGGTCTGCACATCCAGCAAACCTTCGTCCAGATACATCTCCAACAGCGACGTGATTTCCAGCTCGCCGCGATCTGACGGTTTGACCTCAAGCGCGCGGGCCGGAGCATCGCCATCCAGAAAATAAAGACCCGTCACCGCGTAGTTCGACGGAGGTACCTTTGGTTTTTCGACGATCGCGCGGGCTTTGTTTCCTTCGAAATCCACAACGCCGTAGCGTTCGGGATCAGCGACCCGATACGCAAAAACCGTACCGCCGCGCTCCAGTTGATCAGCCTCGAGCAGCAGGTCCGGAAGGCCATGTCCGAAGAAAATGTTATCACCCAGAATCAACGCAGACGGGGCACCATCCAGAAAATCTTCGGCCAATGTATAAGCCTGCGCCAGACCATCAGGAGACGGTTGCACAATCCAGGTCAAGGACAACCCATATTGACTGCCATCCCCCAACAGGCGCTGAAACTGATCCTGATCCTGAGGGGTGGTGATGATCGCGATTTCGCGGATCTGCGACAGCATCAAAACACTCAGAGGGTAAAAGATCATCGGCTTGTCGTAGATCGGCAGCAACTGCTTCGATATCGCCATGGTAATCGGGTAAAGCCGGGTTCCGGACCCACCGGCAAGAATAATGCCTTTGCGCTGCATAATCTGTCCTTTCAAGGTTCAGCTGGTCGCTGACTTCAATTCGCTCAATATCTCGGCCAGTCCAGCTTTCCAGTCGGGCCTGTGAATTCCGAACACATTTTCAAGCCGCGAACAGTCCATACGTGAGTTCAGCGGCCTGGGCGCAGGCGTTGGGTACGCTTCGGTTGGAATATCTTCGATCTGAACCGACAAGCCGGATTGAGAAACAATTTCACGGGCGAAATCCGCCCAGCTGGCATCGGGTGCACCGGAATAGTGGAACACGCCGCCTTTGGCTTCGGGGCCGGCCTTGGCCATTTCAAGCAAGGTGTCGGCAATGTCGGCAGCAGGTGTTGGCCCACCGATCTGATCTGCGACAATGGTCAGCTTGTCACGGGTCTCTGCCAGTCGGATAATGGTCTTTACAAAGTTCTTTCCGTGGGCCGAAAAAACCCAACTTGTGCGCAATATGGCGTGCTGTCCACCAGCCGCTGCAATCTGGCGTTCGCCGTCCAGTTTGGTTTGACCGTAGGCTCCCAACGGCCCGGTCGGATTATCGGTGCTCCAAGGGGTCGTTCCAGAACCGTCAAAAACGTAGTCTGTGGAAATATGCAGAAAGGGCAGGTCTCGGGCCGCGGCGGCACGCGCCATTGCTCCGGGTGAATCTCCGTTGATCCGCTTCGCCAACTCTCTTTCTTCTTCGGCCTGGTCTACGGCAGTATAGGCTGCTGCATTGATGATCACGTCCGCATCCGTGTTCCGGATGGCTTCTGCACATTGCGTCGGATCCGACAAATCCGCCGCGGCGCGATCCAGAGATTCAACCAAGACATCATGTGCCTGTCCGCGACGTCGCAACTCGGTCGCCACCTGCCCCCTGTGGCCGAATACCAGCGCCTTCATTTGGCAACACCCAGTCGCTCACCCACACCGCTGCGGGCCTGCAGGGCGTTTAACCACGCGCTGTTTTCAAGATACCACTGGACTGTCTGTTCCAAACCGGTTTCAGGCGTATAGGAAGGGCGCCAGTTCAGTTCTGTGCGAATCCGGGTCGGGTCAATGGCATAGCGCTGATCGTGACCGGGGCGATCAGCGACGAACGTGATCAAATCCGCATAGGGAGTTTCACCCGGCTTGAGGCGATCCAGAATTGCGCATAGCATTCTGACAAGATCAAGATTGGTCATCTCATTCTCGCCACCGATGTTGTAGCTGCGGCCCAGTTCGCCCTTTTCGAGAACCAGCAACAGGGCTTCGGCATGGTCGTCGACGTGCAGCCAGTCGCGAATATTGTCACCTTTCCCGTAAATCGGGATCGGTTTGCCTGCCAGCGCGCTGAGGATGACCACGGGGATCAGCTTTTCCGGGAACTGGTAAGGGCCGTAATTATTGGAGCAATTGGTAAGAACCACTGGCAGGCCGTATGTTTCACGCCACGCCCGCACGAGATGATCCGATCCCGCTTTCGAGGCCGAATAAGGTGAGTTCGGCTGGTATGGGCTGTCTTCGGTGAAAAACCCAGTTTCACCCAAGGATCCAAAGACTTCATCGGTTGAAATATGATGAAACCGGAAATGCTCGGGTCGGCCTGCACCCACCCAATAGGTGCGTGCGGCTTCCAACAATACATAAGTACCGGTCAGGTTCGTGTCGATGAACGCTGCCGGGCCATCGATCGAACGGTCAACATGGCTTTCAGCGGCCAGATGCATGATCGCGTCGGGCTGGTGCGTGTTCAGAATTGCCGACATCGCGGCCGCATCCCGGATATCCGCATGTTCAAAAACGTATTCCGGCGCATCCGCGACAGCGGCAACATTGTCCAGACAGGCCGCGTAAGTCAGGGCATCGACATTGACGACCGAATGCCCATCGGCAATCGCGCGACGGATAACGGCAGAGCCGATAAAGCCCGCCCCGCCCGTAACCAGAATTTTCATTGTGTGCCCTCGAATACGAAAGGTGATTCAATTTCGCGCAGAAGTGGTGCGATCCGATCTTTCTCGGACAGCTGGGGTTCTGAATTGTTCTGTGGCCATTTAATGCCGATATCGGGATCGTCCCAACGAACCGCACCTTCGGTTTCCGGCGCGTAGGTATCAGAACACTTGTAGACGATCTCGGTCTCCGGCTCCAACGTCACAAACCCATGCGCGAATCCCACCGGAACCAACAGCATCCGCCCATTCTCGAAACTCAGTTCTTCACCGACCCAGTGACCATAGGTGGGTGAGCCTTTGCGGATATCGACCGCGACATCAAACAGCCGCCCACGACCACAGCGCACCAGTTTAGCCTGCGCCTTTGGCGGAGCCTGAAAATGCAGTCCGCGTACCGTGTTCACCGTGCTCGAAAGGGAATGATTGTCCTGAACGAATTGCGTATGAACCCCTTGTGCCGCAAAGCCGTCGGCATTGTAGGTTTCCTCAAAGAACCCGCGATGATCGCCAAAACGCTTCGGGGTAATCAGTTTCACTTCCGGAATGGAAAGCGCCAATATTTCCATTGTTACTTATTTTCATCTCTGTGTTGAAGTCTCGGCCTGCTATGTCACATTTGCTCCACCGACGCCAAGACCTATGTTGTCCGATCAGCAATTTGAGCGGCTTATCGGTTCTAAAGGTCAGGCGATTATCACAGGCAAATTGCGATTCTGGTAGAATCCATTGAAAATACTGGGCCATCTCCACATGAAAACACAGGGATGGAACAGATAACGAAGCCGCAGGCGCGACAACGTTTGGGTCGAAACCAAAAGCACCACGATGTGGGATGGCATTCGAGCGCTGAGCCTGGGACGTATCAATTTGGCCGTAAAAGCCAGCCAGTGCTATCCCGTTGTTAGAGTTACAAGCCTTGCTTCACCCGAGACATCACTCGACGTTCAGGTCGCTTCGAGATTACCCAATAAGATAGACGTCATGTCCGCGTTGATAACCCCATCCAAGGCCACAACATCGATACCCGTTTGATAGGCTACATTGTCCTTGGTTATTCCGGAAAGGTCCGCGTTTTCATCCAGAAATACCCATTCAGGGTCATGGGCCGTGGGCTGTCCGACGGCGACTTGCAAAATTGCAAGCGCATCCAGGGCGTTGACGGTGCCATCCCTGTTGACGTCTGCGGCTATCAGGTTTTCCGCGGTCGCTGGACCCCATGTCGGATCAAGACCAACCGAGATACGCAAAACTTGCAAAGCGTCCAGCGCGTCAATCCTCCCGCTTGCCGTGGAATAGTGTTTGGTGATGTCCAGCACTCCGGGAAAGGTGCCATCCGGCAATTCCAGTTCGAACCGCCCCTGATCATCTGCGGTAGCGGATACCGTACCCCCGCCGTCTGGCGTGAACCGGATTTCCGCGTCCGTCAGCCCCGGATTTGCGGCCTCGCTGTCCACCGTAATCTGCCCGACCAATCCATCAGAGCTGCCCGGTGTCTGCCCGCCCAGGTCCCCGAAATCTACCGGGATGTGATCCGGTCCGGCGAAGCCTGCGCCAAAGATATCCGTGCTTGTCAAAGCACCGCCCGAGGCGGATTGGACCTGCACGGTCTCGCCACGATATTCGATCTGAGCCCCGTTTGCCGTGCTGGTAAAGGTCAGTTGCTGAGGCGACCGCAACAGAAGGTAGTCGAACATATCCAGTCGATCCAAGCCCGCCTGAAAATCGGTTATTGTGGTCAGACCACTACCGGACTGCATCACGAAGATGTCGGCCCCTGCACCACCCGACATCGTCGTCGCACCCTTCCCCACGATGAGAATGTCGTCTCCGGCGCCTCCCAGTAGGGTCGTGTCCAGAATACTGCCGCTCAGGATATCGTCCGACGCACTCCCGTTCACCGTACCGAACCCTTTTCTTACCGCACCCAGATCATCAACCGGAACAATCAGGACAGTCACTCCGGCATCCTGTTGCGATGTTACGAAAATTTGCAACTCATCACCCACATGCGCAACGCTGATCGATTCGACATTCTGCAACCCACTCGCCACCGTGTCCGCGAAACTGTCCAGATGAACCAGTTGACCTTCGGGTGTCAGAGTGAACAGAGACAGGCCATCATCGCCGCCGCCTGCAATCACAAAGACCCGTCCGTTCACGTCTATGACCGCCAGATCCTGAACCGATTCAAACCGCGTATGAAGCGTATCAAGCACATGGTCCGTCGCCTTCAAACTTCCATCGCTGTTCAATTGAAGAACACTGAGGGAGTTGCTGCCGGACCCCGCCACCACAACCCAGGATTTACCGTATGCCTCTACGGTCTCGACATCCGTTGGGGTTGAAACACCAAGGGTTCCGAGTGCCGAATCATTGTTGATCTCGGTTAACGTGCCGGTGCCGGAGTCGATGCGGTACGTCGCGACAGAGTTTGTTGCCGCGTCACTTGAGATCAGAAAATGTTCCGAACCCGACCGCAATGTCTGCATGGCATCCGCTGTGCCGGCAATCAAACCCGCAAGACTGAGCGTCCCGTTCGCGTTTACATGATAGGTTCCGATATTGTCGGTATCCGCATGCGCCATCGCAAGGACATCCGAAGACCCAAGTGAAAACTGCTCGATGGCCGAGATATCTCCGCCTCCGTTGAGCGTTCCTGTTTCTTTCAGGCTACCGATCGTTCCGTCCGCGTTCACGTCATACCCGACCAGGCCCGCGGCAGTGTTGATATCGAGCGCAATCTGCTCGGTTCCCGCCAGCGTTATCGGCGTGGCACTGCGCCCCTCCTGGAAGGTGATCGAACCGCTGTAATATTCTGTGTCAACCAGCTGCGGCAGGGCACCTTCGGCCAACCGCCAGACTGCGACGCCGCCACCCGGACCGGTCACCGTGTAGAGATACGTATTCCCGTTAAGCGTTTTTAAAGCCGTATCGCCGATACCTGAATCGAGCGCCGTGCTCCCCGTTGCCACTACACTTTCGAACTGAAGCATCACAGCCATCACCTCACACGCCACCCCTGGCAGTTACGGCAAGATGACCAGATGAGCAGACCGAAACCAAAGCCGAATTGTGGTGAAAACGAGAAGTTCGGTTTCAGTTTAACTCAATTTTTTCAGGTCCGATCGCAACGGCAACAAATGGGAAAGACAGATGAGCAAAACGTCAAACAGCACATCCTTTCCTGTTGCGAAGATCGCGGACACCACATGCGAGGGCAAGATGACCATAGCACCTGAGGCCAACAATCGTCCGGCGGCTGACTCAACGGACGGAGATCGCAAATCTCAAGTTCAACAATGGATCAATGGAAAGCTTGGTCGAGGCGCGGCTGGCGGCCTCATGTCCACATTGATGGCTTTGCCTGCGTTGTCGCAAGCAACCGTCGAGGAGCTGTACGCCTTCCAGTTCGCAGAAACAATTCCGGGTGTGCGATCCGCCAAACTGCTGAAAAACGCCGATGTTCTTCTGAAAATGGCTGACGGTCGGACGATGATCGTGGCGGCGGAAAACGTACAGGTTTTGGACAGCGGCGCAATCATGATCGCAGAAGAGGCGGTTGCCGAAATCGCCCAGTTCAGCGCAGCTGAAGCCGGAGCGGCAGCTGGTGGAATCAGCGGTACAGGGGCTGCACTGGGTGGCCTTGGTCTGGCCGGTGCGGCTGCCGCCGCAGGCGGAGGTGGCGGTGGCGGCGATTCCTCTGAACCCGTCGCGCCAAAGCCTGAACCCCAACCCCAACCAGAACCGAGCTACACCAGCCTGAACCTGGCCGAACTGCAGGCAACGGCATTGAACAGCGCCATTACCAAAGCCGCCGCTCCTGAAGGAACATCGACAGTTGAGGTCACGATAGGTTCGCTTGTCAAAAGCGTAACGCCCAGCGATGACGGCAGTTGGAGCGTTTCTCTCACTGCTGCCGAAGCAAATGCGCTTCCGCAAGGCGTCTCTACGGTGACAGTCAGACATCTGGACGATTCAGGCACGGAACTGTCAAGCGAATCCGTTCAGTTCGATATTGATACAATTCCACCAACCCTGTCGATCACCGGGTTTTCCGATGGCGTTGTTTTGAATTCGATCGAACAGGCAACAGATCTGACAGTCACCGGAACGACCGATGCAGAAGACGGACAGACCGTCACCGTCTCAATGAATGGGCAAGACTATTGGGGCACGGTATCCAACGGACAATGGAGCGTCACTGTCCCGGCGGCAGACCTCTCAGCCCTACCTGATGGCTCGACGATTGACGTAACCGCTGATGTTGCCGACGCGGCGGGAAATTCCGCACCACAGGCTAGCGGTAGCTTTGATACTGATTTTACTGCACCAACTGTTTCTCTGGATCCCGTGGCTGGCGGCTCGATAGAACTGATCGACGTAGCCGGCGACCTGGCCTTGACCGGTTCCACCACGGCAGAGGACGGTCAGACCATCATCGTTACGTTCAACGGACAAGTGCATACAGGCACCGCTTCTGGCGGAAGCTGGAGTGTAACGATCCCCAATTCCGATCTGGGCAGTCTTTCCACCGGAGTGCCCGCATCGATTCTGGTTGCCGTCGAAGATGTGTCGGGCAATCCGGCAGTGCCGCTTCTTGTATCGGTTCCCGTGGACCTGGCCGGCCCTTCCATTTCGATATCACCGCTTCCTGTTGGTTCCGTACTGAACGCAACCGAAGCCGGATCCGACTTGACCATCAGCGGGCTGACGTCAAATGTTGAGGATGGTCAGCAAGTTACCGTAACCCTCGATGGTCAAACATATTCCGGAACAGTATCCGGCGGGGCCTGGAACGTGACTGTGCCGACTGGGGATCTGGCGTCTCTGCCGGATGGGGGCAACTTCTCTGTTACAGCGGATGTCGACGACGCCAGCGGCGTGACGGCACCGCAGGCTGAAGTGACACTTTCCAAGGATGTGACCGCGCCGACACTCAGCATCGACAGTTTCTCGGACGGAGCTGTCATGAACGCATCCGAGCGGACTACAGATCTTTCCATCTCGGGAAGCACGACAGCAGAAGACGGTCAAATCGTAACTGTCAGCTTGAACGGGCAGTCCTATACTGCAACGGTTTCTGGAGGCAGCTGGAGCGCGACTGCACCTGCTTCGGATCTGACAGGTCTTTCTGACGCGGCGTCCATCACCGTAACAGCGGATGTCTCGGACGCTGCCGGGAATCCAGCTCCACAAGCCAACAACAGCTTTACCACCGATTTCACGCCACCGACGATTGGAATTTCAACCGTATCCGACGGGGCTGTCATGAACGCCGTTGAACAAGGAACCGACCTGACGGTGTCAGGAACTTCCGATGCGCCGGACGGAACAGTTGTTACCGTCGAGATCACGCGCACTGACGGCACTACGGACGTTACCGGAACGGCAACGGTAACCGGGGGCATCTGGACCTATACGGCAACCGTGACAGATTTGTCTGCCCTGCAAGACAACGAGACTTACAATATCAATGCGTCGATCTCGGACGCAGCGGGAAACAACAATCAAACCACAACATGCTTTGCCACTGACTTCACAGCACCTTCAATAACCATAAACAGTCTGCCTGTGGGTGCCGTGTTGGACGTGACCGAGAGGGGCGTGGATCTTGTAATCTCGGGCACAACCACGGCTGAAGATGGCCAGACTGTTTCGGTTACATTCGGTGGGCAAACCTATACAGGCGTTGCATCAAATGGGTCTTGGGCAGTTACCGTTCCCACCAGTGATCTTGGACTGCTCCCTGACGGAACGACCTATTCCATTTCCGCCACTGTTGACGATCTTGCCGGAAACAGCTCCGCAGCCGCGAACAGCTCACTCTCCACAGATTTTCGCCCCTTGTTGACGTTGAACGATATCGGGGTCAACAATTCGATTTCACTGGACGATGCTCAAACCTCCGGTATTACCCTCAGCGGTTCATCCGCCGGACTGACAAACGGCCAGTCGGTGGATGTCACGTTGAACGGAACTTCGGTCGGATCAGCAACGGTGACCGCAGACGGATCCTGGACATTGTCTGTCGCAGCGTCTGACTTTTCGGCTGTAGAGGCAGGTGAAGACCTTGTTTTTTCGGCGCAGGCGACAGTTGCGGGTGGGCCAGATCCACAGCCAGTCTCCGAGCAAGCCGTTGCGCACGAACCCGCCGCTTACGTGATCTCTGAAGTCGGGCGCACAGGATCTACGGTGACGTTCGCAATCTACGCCGAAGCCGAACGCGATATCTCCAGCGGTTTGGCTTTGACGGCAGAACTCAAATTTGACTCTTCAGTTGCCACATTCAACAGCGCGTCGGTTTCGGAAAACAACGCCTTCGATTTGTTTTTGGCCAGCCCGGGCGCCGTGGACACGATGAATTTTGCCGGCGCCGCGACAACCTTTACAGATCTCTCTCAGCCGCTTGTCACCTTCACGATGACAATCCAGGACGTCAGCCAGCCTATTGAGCTGACAATCAAAACGTCTGATGGCGGACCAACGACAGTTCAGTTTGGCACCAATAGTGATGACACACTCGTCGCCGCGATTACGGACACCATCACTCGCGGCAGTGATGGCGACGATACCATTGATGTTTCTGCGGCAGGGCGAGACATCGTCGTCTTCGAAGCAGACCCGGCCAGCAATGGTACAGACACAGTGACTGGCTTCACGATTGGCCCGGCTGCGGATATAACCGACGCACTGATGTTCCACGGGCTGGACACCAATACGCTTCGCGGTGATGGCACCGGATTCGAATTGCTTTCCGCTGGCGACACGTTGGGCACAAACACCGGATTTGTCGGTCTTGACACAGTACTCACCGACCTCAACCCCAGCACAATCGAAGCTGCTGTCGAGGGGTTCGCCGGAGCCATGGCAGGCGATGAGCTTTACGTGATGGCAACCGACGGAACAAACAGTGTTCTGGTCAAGGCAGATTTCCAGGCGCCGGACGATGCCAGCGTTGAAACCGTGGCCACGTTCCAAGACCTGAGCGATCTGAGCGGCCTGACCGCAGATAATATCCTGCACACCGACCCAACTGGGGCAACGGCTTAACCCGACCCGGCGTACGAACGGACGGAATTCAACATCAAGAGGTGGTTATGGCACAGAATGGCTTAACTCCAGTCAGTATTCGACGACATGGTCATCGGTTCTGGAAGAGGTTTACCTCATTCGATTTCGCGCGAAATATGGCAGATTGCCCCGTTGTTGAAGCCGAAATTCTTCAGGCCGCAGCCACTTTTCCAATCATTTTTCGGAAATCTGAATACGGGTATTACCCAATGGCTGTTTTGTCCATGCAACCAGACCCGCCTACACCATTTGTATCGGCGCAGGGCAATTGGCTGGCGACTTACGTCCCATCCGCTTTGCGCTGCGCTCCGTTCCGGCCCCAACTGATTAAACCGGACGGCGACGGCAGCGACGAGTTGCTTGTCGACGAAACGTCCGGGCTCATCACTGACAATCCGGATGACGAAGTATTCTTCGACAAATCAGGGCAACTTTCGCCGGAACTGAAAAAAGTCGCAGCTTTCTTTCGCGCTCTGAAAGAGTCGATGAGATACACAACTCATCTTTGTCGTGTTCTTGCTGACATGGGATTGTTTAGTCCGCTTACCTCCTTCCAGGGGGTTGAGGTCCCATGCGGGCATTATGGCGTCAAGCAGAACACTCTGGAGAAAATTCCCCGGGCGCACTTGTCACTGCTTACGTCGAATGGGGGCTTGCGACTGATTCACGCTCATCAGATTTCGCTGACCCATTGTATTTGGCTGGCACATGCACATACCCGCGCGCATCGAGTAACTGATGGTTCTCTGACACAAAAGACCACCGGTGTTTCAGGGTTTTTGGACGCGTTGGTTGCGGCGCAACAGAAAGAAGAAGCCATGGACCGTTGCAGGCAGGAGGGTCTCCATGCGTTCCTGTAAGGCAAAGCTATCTTGGGTTGCGTTCGCTGTGTTTGCGATACTGCTGTCCGCCTGCACACCCCCTCCTGATTTGTCTTCTGTGGCAGTATCCTTTGCACCCGGGACCACCGGTGCCGGTGCAACAAAGCCATCGGCAGAACTTAGTCAAAGCGCGTTCGGGCAACGCGTACGCCAGGCGGTAGAGACAAGCCCGACACTGGCACAAAGCGATACCAGAATGGATGTCGCATCAGCCAATCGAGATGCAGCTGAAGGCGTATTTCTTCCGCAGATATCGTTGGGGATAAATGCGCGGTCTGAACGGGTTGAATCGGATATTGCAGATGTTTCACCTTATCTGAGAATCTCGCAATTGGTTTATGACGGTGGGGCCGCATCAGGGGATCTGACGGCAGCGCGAGCACGCGTTATGGAAAGCCGGGGTGATCAGATTCAAACGGCATCGGCCACGGCGCTGGCGGCCGTTGAGACCTATGTACTTGTCCTTGATCAAAGGAAGATACTCCGTATCGCAGCCGACAATGTCTCGGTCCATGAAGAACTGGTACGTCAAATTTCAGACCGTACAGCGGGTGGCGCGGGTTCAAATGCAGATGTTCTGACCGCTCAGTCCAGAATGGCAGATGCGCGCACAAGACTGGCGGATGCACGAGCACGAACTGATCGTGCCGAAGCGCGATTCCGCGAAGTGTTCGGGACTTTTCCCGGCTTATTACCCCCACCCGTGCCCGCTCCTCCGCTGAATAGAAGTGACGCCCAGATTGTGATGAACAGCCCTCAGATACGCAGGGCTGACGCTGGCTTGCTGGCGGCCAAAGCCGAGTGGTCAGCAGCTCAGGCCCGGCGTAAACCGAACGTTCGGGTCGCAGCATTTGCCAACCAGGATGACACTCGGGATGCAAATTTTGGCGTGGATCTCTCATTCAACTACGAGTTGGATAGTACTGGTCAACGCCGTGCCGCCATCGCAGCAGCTGAAGCGGAAGTGAAAGAAGCGGAATTTGCACGAGAGCAATTGGTTCGCGAAATCATGCGGGAACTGGGCTTTATTCGATCCGATCAAAAAGCAGGAGCGGAAAGACTGCGTGCGGCCCGTACTGCGGCGACCGCCAATGCCGACAGTGTTACAGCATCCCGCGCGCAGTTCTCAATTGGGCGACGCAGCCTGATAGAAATCCTGGACGCTCAGCGCGATTACGTAAATGCGCAAGAACGCCTGATCCTGGCCGAGCAGAGCTTTTTTCTGACCAACTACGCAGCTCTGAGCCTCACCGGAGACATTTTGGATCTGCTCGGCATATCGCCCGGCAATTGGAGCGCGGAGAAATGAGCACGTTGAAATCAATGCAAGACCGCCCTCGTTTGACAAGCTTCGAAGCCTGCCTTCTGAATATTGCCGCTACACTTGAACGCCCCCTGACCCTCGCAACAATACAGGCGGCACAGACAGGCGCAGACGGGGATCTGACAATTCGTGACATCGTCGCCGTAGCGCAAAACACTGGTTTACAGGCGGGATATGGCGAGCGGCACATTACGAAATTTGACGAGACGTTGGCTCCAGCCTTGTTGCTGATGGTCGAAAACAAGGCTGTTGTGTATCATGGCCGGGCAAAAAACGGGGCCTTGCTGATCTTTGACCCGGATCTTGGTGAAGGAATCGGTGAAGTCTCGGAAGAACAGTTGACTGAAACCTACACCGGTTACGCAGTCTTGTTCCGCCGAAATCATACAGATGAATTGGACGCTGGTAACGCGCCTTACCGCGGTCATTGGTTTTGCGCGGCACTATCCGCCAATCGATGGACTTACATTCAGGTCGCGCTCGCTGCGGCGCTGGCAAACCTTCTCGGCTTATCGACGTCAATTTTCATTATGGTCGTCTATGACCGTGTGTTGCCCAATGAGGCAACCGAATCGCTCATTGCCTTGACGGCAGGCGTGGCTCTGGCGCTTCTATTTGACTTCGCGCTAAAATTGCTGCGGGCAGCGTTTATCGACAAGGCCGGGCAAAAAGCCGACTTGCTCATGGGTCGGCGAATTTTCGACCAAGTTCTGAATATCCAGATGAAGTCGCGCTCGGGTTCTACTGGCGCTATGACCAGTACCATTCGTGAGTTCGAGACCCTGCGCGAGTTCTTCACGTCCGCAACGCTTGTTGCTGTCGTTGATCTGCCGTTCATCGTGTTGTTCATATTTGTGATTTATCTGGTCGGCGGGCAACTGGCATTGGTCCCGGTTCTGGCAGTGCCTGTGGTTCTGCTGACGGGTTTGGCGGTGCAGCCGATCCTGTCTCGCATGGCGGAAAAAAGCCTGTCTGACGGGCAATCTAAACAATCAGTACTCGTGGAAGCTGTCTTGGGTCTCGAAACGATAAAGACGACCGCTGCCGGTCGACAAATGCGTTCTCGGTGGGAGCAGGCGATAGAACGGCAATCCTCGCATGGCGCTCAGAGCCGGGCCGTTACACAATTTGCTCTCAACCTGACCGGTTTTACACAACAATCCGCTCAGGTGCTGATCGTTTTTTATGGTGTTTTTCTGATCACAGACGGTCAGACCAGCATGGGTGCATTGGTTGCCTCGGTGATGCTGACAGTGCGGGCACTGGCACCTTTGGGGCAGCTGGCTCAGACGTTGACAAGGCTTAACCAAGCCCGAAGTGCATACCGAAACCTCAACACTCTGATGATGGCGGAAAGCGAACGCCCACAAGGCCGAACATGGGTCAACCGGCCCGATTTCAAAGGAGAGATCGCCTTCAACAACGTGTATTTTTCCTACCCTGACCGAGGGGAAGATACCCTGCAAGGCGTTTCATTCACGATCAAACCGGGTGAAAAAGTGGCGATCCTGGGTCAGATTGGCTGTGGGAAAAGCACCATCGCACGCCTGATGCTGGGATTGTACGCGCCGCGTGTTGGATCTGTTACGTTCGACGGCCTTGATATCCGCCAGATCGATCCTGGCGATCTGCGCCGCAACATCGGATCTGTCCTACAGGACATATGGCTCTTTTCCGGGTCCGTCCGGGACAATATCGCAAGTGGCGCGATCCGGCCAAAAGATCAGAAACTGATCGAAGCAGGCCGCACCGCCGGGGTTGAAGATTTCGTGGCCACCCATCCAGGCGGTTACGATCTTCAACTCGCGGAACGTGGCGAAGGACTCTCTGGCGGACAACGGCAGGCTATTGCCCTGGCAAGAGCACTCATCGGCCGTCCGCCGGTTCTCCTGCTTGATGAACCAACAAGCGCGATGGATGTCAAAACCGAAGCCCAGGTTATCCAGCGTCTGAAAAAAAGCTCTGCGGACTCATCCATGGTTGTCATAACGCACAGAACCAGCCTGTTGGAGCTTGTTGACAGAGTCATAATCCTTGAAAACGGGAAAATCGCAGCAGATGGTCCCAAGAGCCTGCTGACACAACATGTTCGTCCGACAGGGAGGCACCTGAATGTCGCAGCATCCTGACCTGGCCGCACTGGCTAGAGAGATGCAGGGGCGCTCTCCTGTCCGGAGTTCGTTGCTGCTGCTGGTGATCCTGTTCTGCCTGATCGCCGCCGGATTGTGGGCGTATCTGACTGAACTGGACGATGTCACGCGTGTGGACGGCCGAATCGTGCCTTCTGGGGACATTCAGTTGATCGAAGCCACCGAGCCAGGCGTATTGCAGTCGTTGCATATTCGCGAAGGTCAATTGGTCGACAAAGGTGCATTGCTGATGGAACTCGACACGACCCAGATTGACAGTCAGCTCAGTCAGGAACAACAACGCGCATTCGGACTTATGGTCCGGGTCCAACGTCTTCGGTCCGAAATAGATGGGACACAACTGGAGTTCGATGTCCAACTGATCAATGGCGCGCTGACCCTCGTACAATCTGAAACTGCACTGTACCAAGGGCGACGGGCTGAATTGGAGGCAGAAATCGCCATCCTGGAGCGTCAGCGTCAACAAAAGCAAAGAGAATTTGAGGAAGGCCTGGTCGATCAAGTGACGGCAGACGAAACCCTACTGGTCCTGGCCGAAGAGAGGGCGATCATGGCTCCGCTGGTCGAGCGTCAAATGGAGCTTGCAACAACATTGCTTGCGTTGCGGCGGAGTGAAGCCGAATGGCGTGGTCGCAAGGTTCGGGCAGAAGCTGTAACCAACAGGTTGCAAACGGGCTTGGACGAAATCGACGATCGGATTCAGGCGGTGCGAAGCCGGTTTCGCAGCGCAGCGCTGACGGATCTGGCGCTTGCCACTGCCGAGCTGGCTGCTTTGCAACCCGCCTTGCCCGCTTTGCGCGACCGGGCCTCAAGAGCGCAGGTTCGGTCTCCGGTACGCGGCATTGTAAACCGAATTCATCGCTCAACTATCGGCGGCCTTGCCCGTAGCGGAGAGGACCTTGTTGAAATCGTACCGCTGGACGACACATTGCTTGTCGAAGCTTATGTAAAGCCTGAGGACATCGCGTTTTTGCACGCGGGTCAGCCTGTGAAAGTCAAAATCACGGCTTATGATTTTGCACGATACGGGGCACTGGATGGTGAAATCATTCGCATCGGCGCAGACACGATCACACGATCAGAGCGTAATGATGAAGAGGTCTTTGTTGTGGAAATCCGAACCAATAACACCATGCTTGATGGCAATGGCATAGCAGTCGAAATCATACCAGGCATGATCGCTGAAGTGGACATCCTGTCTGGCCGCAAATCAGTGCTGGATTACATTCTGCAACCGGTTGTGAAGATAAAAGATCAGGCGTTGCGCGAATAAGCGAAGGGACGATTTATGTTCGACGAGTCAGTTCCAACACGGGTATCAAGTTGTCAGCAGCTTCAGCATTGAGTGCTCGAAGAGACCAAACAGATATGGAAAACAACTCATCTGACCAAGTTTCGGCCGATTGGATCAGCGCCTACTTCCAACCAACGTCACCCAAGAATATATACCCTGCTCCATAGATCGTCTTGATCAACCGCGGGTTCTTGGGATCCTCTCCCAGCTTGGTACGCAACCTGGAAATCCGAACATCCATCGCCCTGTCAAAACTGTCTCCGGCTGCACCGCCCAGGGACTCTTGCATTTGCCCCCTGCTGATCAGCCGCTTGGGGCTTTCCAGAAACAGACGCAGGACTTCCCCCTCAGCATGGCTGAACGGTGTTTCGTCACCTGATTCATTTTCAAGAACGTATCGGTCAAAATGTGCGGTCCAGCCGTTGAATTCTGCCGTATCCGAATGTGAGGTCTGAGTGCGGGGTGTTCTTAATCTTGCCCTGATCCGCGCCACGACTTCCGCAGGGTCAAACGGTTTTGTAATATAGTCGTCTGCACCAAGCTCCAATCCTGTAACACGATCCTGCACCTGCGCACGCCCCGAAATAATGATCACGGCCGCACCTTGTTCCAGCGCCAGACGATGAACCAACGCCAGCCCATCCGTGTCTGGCAAGGACAGGTCGACCAGACAGACATCAGGCGTCACACGATTGAGCGCAGCCTCGAACTCTCGCGCGCGGGAAAAACTCTGCGTTCGGAAACCGGCATCCTCCAGAGCGTCCGTCAGGATGCGTCGGATTTCGGGTTCGTCGTCGAGGATGGTAACCAGCGGTTGCGTCATCAGGCGGCCTCGGTTTGGATCAGGGCCGACAATTGAGCCTGCGAAAACGGTTTACGCAACACCGGGCCCAACGCAAGGCCGCGCCGGTACAACGGGTCCGAACTGGGCAGCGATGTCATAAGGATACATGGCAATCCCGGCTTCACCTGTCGCAATATGTCCAGACCGGTACCACTTCCTTCCAGACGTATGTCAGATAGAACAAGAGAAATGTCTTCAACGCTGTTTATCAGCGCCAGCGCCTCATCTACCGAATTGGCCTCGATGACGGCGAAGCCCAGCTCTACCAGCATATCCCGAAACTGACCCCGCAGATCTTCACTGTCTTCAACCAGAAGTACCAAACCGTTCTGCACGGGCGGAGCAGGTCGAAATGGAAGCCGCAAAACAACGGACGCGCCTGATGGCGTGTTTTTGAGATGCAAATCGCCACCGGCGAGCTTCACAGTGTCATACACCATGGGGAGACCCAGCCCCGACCCGTCGCTTCCCTTGGTGGTAAAGAATGGATTCAACGCCTTTTCCAGCGCCTCTGGTGTAAAGCCCGGGCCAGTGTCTGATACGGTGACTTCAATCCAAATTTCTCCGATAGTATGCGCGCTGATTGTAATCTGGCCCGAACTGCCGCAGGCGTCCCGCGCATTCAGCACCAGATTCAGCAATGCATCCTGTACCATTCCCGGGTCCAGCATCAAAGCCCGGTCCGGTAAAGTGTTGACCACTGACAAACCGACGCCGCGCGGTAAAGAAGGCGAGGCCAAAATTCTCAGGTCTTCCAACAGTGCCCTCATATCCGTGGCCTGAGGCTGTGGCGTACGGTTCCCGGTCATGTCCGCGATCCGGTTCAGCAATTGCCCACCCCGACGCGCGGTTTGCTGAGTCGCGGCAACAAGCTCGTGCGCCTCATCCGACAGGTCCATTTTGTTCAGTTTGGACTGCATCCCAAGGATGATCGTCAGCAAATTGGAGAAGTCGTGTGCCAACCCACTGGTCATTTGGGCGGCCATCGCCCGTCGGCGTGTTTGCTGCAAGACAACGCGCGCCTGCGTTTCTTCGGTGATGTCAACCGACATCACATACACGCCTCCGGCGTCATCCGGAGTGAATGAAACCCGGATGCGGCGGGAATCCTGATCCTCGTTGAACTCGAATACGGAGGTTTCTCCGTCATATGCTTTTGCCAGATGCGTTTCGACCCTCTGAAACGCGGCGGCACCAAGCGCTTCAGATATGTGAAGCCCCAAAATTTCGGACGGACGTCCGGGCAAGACAGCGCTCAAACGGCGGTTGGAGTAATCATATCGACCAGTGCTATCCAAATGCGCGATATGAGCCGGCATCATTTCAGTCATCATGCGTGTGCGGGCTTCGATCTCGGTCAGCTCGCGTTTGGCCTCTTCCAATGCCGTGATCGTGGCCGCAAGCATTCGGTTGGTTGCAGACAGTTCTTCGGCGTGGCCGAGCAATTGTTCCGACAATTCTTCCGATCGCGCCCGCAGCAGGTTTTCTGCACGCCGGGTGCCGGTTATGTCGGTGTAGACCGCAACCCATCCGCCCTGCGGCAGTGGCGCGCCTTCAATCGAGATAACTTGCCCGTTGGGTCGTACTCGTTCCATATAATGAGGCTCAAACGCCAAAGCCTGCTCTACACGTAGGTTGACCATTTCCTCCACGCTTTCTTCGTCACCGTATTCCCCACGGCTGGCGAGAAAATGGATGGTATCCCGAAACAAGGCTCCGCGTTCGACCAGTTCATCCGGCAGGTCGAACATTTCCTTGAACCGACGATTGCTTAGCACCAGTTTCAGCTTACTGTCATAGATCGAAAGCGCCTGACCGATGAGGTTCAGCCCGGCAGTCGTCATCGCCTTTATGCGCTGTTCGGTGATGTCCAAGTTGGTCCTCTCCACAACCCATGGGTACCATCAGAATTCATGCGCCGGTAGTGGAATTGATGAACGACAAAATGTCCAAAGCAATTTGCCTTATCCAACAGAAAAGAGGACGAAAGCGTGCAGTGATCCTAATACCTGGAACGGGACTTCGCGCCTTCGGAGGTGATGGAGTGCAACGACAAGGTATGATCCATGTTTCGCATCCGGTGGCGCAGCATCTGTCTGCCCAATCGGGCAAGATCAGCCGAAAACTCGGGGTTTTCCGCAAGATTTTCGAATTCTCCCCGGCCCTGATGATCAAACAGGATCGGCGGGAGGTCAGCTGCAAATTCGATCAACGTGAATCGTTCGTCCCGCAATATTCCCAGACATGAATCGCTGTTTCCCGTTCCCAACCGCTGTTGCCAGACGGTCGGTTCTTCGGGTTCGGAGAAATCCAGCTCGCTGAAGGAATAGCTGCGCCAGTCATCGGGGACGTCGCCATGCAACAAGGGCAGCAAAGAGCGGCCATCCATGGCGTTTGGGGCAGTCTGCCCAATCCAATCAAGGATTGTCGGTGTCACGTCAACGGATTCGGTAGGCACGGTGACTTTTGCGCCGGCCCTTGCCTCGTTCCCCGGCACGCGGATCATAAGCGGAGTGTGATAGGCCGCATCGTACACAGTCATTTTGCCCCAGCTGTACCTATCGCCCAGCATTTCGCCATGATCAGCCGTTATGACCAACATGGTATCGTCGTATTGCCCACTGTCCTTGAGATACTGAACAACGCGCCCGATATGGTGATCGACCTCGGTCGCCAATCCCAGATAAACAGCTCGCAAAGTGCGAACGTTTTCATCCGTTGGCTCAACATCATCGAAGCCATGAACAAACTTATTTGCGGTATAAGAATCCAGCTTTGGCCCGAAAAAAGGATGAAGCGCCTTTTCAGCGGTTTCACTCGGCAAGCGCTGCGGCAGCGGGATATCCGCCGGATCGTACATGTCGTTATACGGAGCAGGTGCGACCAAAGGTGGATGCGGACGGATGTAAGTCAGATGAGCAAACCACCCCTGGCCACGATAAGGTGCAATCCCGTCCAGAAACGCATCGGTCAGGAAGGCCGTGTCGCTGTGATCTGCCCGATACATGGCCGGGTCGTTCAACTTGGGAACCTGACCATCCGGAGAGACAGGCTTGTAGACATCCCAATATGTCTCGAACGTGTAGCCATTTTTCATCAAATATGATTGCCAGGGATATGACTCTTCCAGGCGCATTTCGACAACTTCAAGGAACCCGTTCATCGATTGCTCATAAGATTTGAGCACGGGATCGTTGGGATCATGGACTCGGGGGTCGGCAGACGTATCTGTGTACCCGAACAGCATCGGCATGTAACCCGCCTTTCGCATTTCCGTAGCAATGTTCGGAGTGTCATGACGCAGCGGCGTACCATTTCGCACGGAACGATGGTTCATCGCGTATTGGCCGGTCAAAATCGATGCTCGGGATGGTCCACAGGGATTGGTGACAGAGAAATGGCGCGTAAAGGTCACAGCCTCATCCATGAAGGCCCGCAGGTTCGGTAGTTTTACGTTATCCGCCAGAGCGCCGCTCAGGCAATCTGCCCTCAATTGGTCGATGATGATGAACAGAACGTTCTTGGCGTGATGCATACCGACTTCTCCGAAATTCGCACCCTGGGTTCCGCTGCGGAATGTGTCCCGCTTCCGATCTTCGCGCAACCGATTAGTCGAACAGTCCTGCGTTTTCTCTTCCAGTCTGATTTGACCCGAGAAAAACAACGCTCCCATTTCAAGTTTCGAGTGTTCCTACTCACGACCCGGCGTGACGCCAAGGCCATCCTTCGCGGCAAAAACCAGACCAAATGGCACAAAGTCATTGCGGGCATTGAGTGTTTTACTTCACATGGCACCATGACGCAGCCAACAATAACATCAGAGCGCGACGCCAGCGGCAATCAAGTGCGCATTTCTGGTGAGTTGGTCACCCAATCCCTGCAAACTGTGGAGCGTGATTTTGCTGCAGTCCAACCTTTCGGGGGCAAGGTCGTTTTTGATCTGTCCGGCGTCGAAGCACTGGATACGGGCGGAGCCTGGCTGGTTGCAGACCTTGGCCGGAGGTTCACGTCAAACGGTGCCACACTGGAGTTTCACGGTGTGAAACCCGCACATGCGGCGCTGATAGACACTGTAACCCGCAGTATCCCGGACAAACCCGGAAAGCTCGAGGAACCTCGTGGATTTCTGGACTGGGTCGCTCATGTGGGTCAGGGCACATTCGGAGCCTGGAAGGATACTCTATCGATCCTCGAATTTCTGGGCCTTACCTTGCACCGCTTGTTTCGGTCCCTGGTCATGCCGTGGCGCCTGCGAAAAGCGGCATTGGTGACGCATATGCAGGAAACTGGGGTCAAAGCCCTTCCCATCGTGGCCCTGATGGGTTTTCTGATCGGTGTCGTGCTGGCCTTTCAGGGTGCGACACAGCTGAAACAGTTCGGGGCAGAAATCTTTGTGGTCGAATTGATTTCGATCTCTATTCTGCGAGAGCTGGGAATTTTGCTGACCGCCATTATCGTTGCCGGCCGCTCGGGTTCCGCATTTACGGCCTCGATTGGTTCGATGAAAGTACAGGAAGAGATTGACGCCATGCGGACGCTGGGTCTTGACCCGATCGAGGTTCTGGTCGTTCCACGCGTTTTGGCGTTGTTGATAATGCTGCCCATTCTTGGCTTTGTCGCAGATGTTGCCGGCCTGTTCGGCGGGGCCCTTATGAGCTGGATCGATCTGGGCGTAAGCCCGGGCATGTTTGTCACTCGTTTGAAAGAAAACACCGATGTCTGGCAACTTGCAGTTGGTTTAATCAAGGCACCGTTCTTTGCATTGGTCATCGGGGTTATAGCCTGCTGGCAGGCCATGCAGGTAAAAGGGTCTGCCCAGAGTGTCGGGCAGCGTACGACAGCTTCGGTCGTGCAATCCATTTTCATGGTGATTGCAATCGACGCATTGTTTTCGATTTTCTTTTCAGAAATCGGAATCTGACATGAAAGATGGCATCCAACACAAGGCCGCACACACCACAGCGCAGCGTGACGCCGTGATCCGTGTTCGCGGTCTCAGGAACCAATTCGGAACACAGGTGGTTCATGACGACCTGAACCTTGATGTCTGGCGTGGCGAGGTTCTTGGTATTGTTGGCGGGTCCGGAACCGGAAAATCCGTTTTACTTCGTACAATTGTGGGTCTGAACAAACCTGCGGCGGGCAGTATAGAAGTGCTGGGCGTCGATGTCCTGAACGGCCCCGAAGAAGATCGCCGCAGGATAGAACGGCACTGGGGCGTAGCCTTTCAGGATGGTGCGCTGTTTTCATCGCTGACCGTATTGCAAAACGTGATGGCCCCACTGCGAGAACACACGGGCATTAGTGAAAAGCTGATGGAATCGCTGGGCGCGTTGAAGATCAGCCTCGTGGGTCTACCCCAGCTGAGTTGCGGCAAGTTTCCATCGGAACTGTCGGGCGGAATGCGAAAGCGCGCCGCGCTGGCACGGGCACTGGCGCTCGATCCCGAGATCGTTTTTCTGGATGAACCGACTGCCGGGTTGGACCCGATTGGCGCGGCTGCATATGATGAACTGATCGGCGAATTGCAGCAGGCACTTGGGTTGACGGTTTTCATGGTCACTCACGATCTGGACAGCCTTTACGCCATCTGCGACCGCATTGCAGTGCTTGCAGAAAAACGCGTGCTGGTTGAAGGTCCGATTGAGGACATGACCAAAGTGGACCATCCTTGGGTGCAGGAATATTTCACAGGCCCCCGAGCCCGCGCGGCGCAACAGAAGGGTCAGGACAGGTAAAGGCGATGGAAACCAAAGCAAATTACATCCTGATCGGCGCGTTCACCCTTGCGGGGCTGTTGGGCGTTTTCGGCTTTTTCCTGTGGTTGGCGAAATTCGAAGTGACCCGGCAATACGCTTATTACGACGTATTATTCGATAACGTCTCGGGGCTTTCGGCGGCGGGTGGGGTAAATTTCAACGGCCTTCCTGTTGGGCAGGTGCTCTCTTTGAACCTGGACAAGGACGATCCGTCCAAGGTTCGGGTGCGTATAGAAGTGGATGCAGATATTCCGATCACCGAAGAAACGATCGCCCAGCTTCAATCGTTGGGCGTAACCGGCGTAGGTTACATCGAACTTACCGGCGGGTCACCGACCGCCAAAAGATTGCCGCAGGACGGCGTGATCAAAAGCAAGCGCAGCACCATCCAGTCTTTGTTTGAAGGCGCACCGAAGGTGCTGGACGAGGCCGTTACACTTCTGGAAAACCTGAACAAGGTCGTTGACGACAAGAACCGGCAAGCCGTGAGCGGCATTCTGGATAACCTTGCCTCTGCAACCAGCCGGCTGGACAAAACTTTGACAAGCTTTGACTCCGTGGCCAGCGACATAGGCAGCGCAGCCCGAGATATTGGAGAGTTTTCAAAACGTCTGGACCCTCTGATCGAAACGGCCGAGACGACCCTCAAGACCGGCACGGAGACGCTCAATTCAGTTAAGTCCGCGTCCGAGTCAGCCAAGACCGCGCTGGACGAAGCGAAAACGACGATCGAGACAGCAGACCGCATCCTGCAGCAAGACATTCAACCTTTCATCGAGCGCGGATCGCAACTGGCCGACCGGTTGACCGTCTTGTCGGATGAGGGCAGCGTCACACTTGGAATCGTGAATGAAACCGTGTTGAACGCCAACACGACACTTGGTTCGATAACAACTGCAATGGACACAGCCAAAGGCGCGCTGTCTTCGGCAGAAACAGCCTTTGAATCAGCCAATCGCGTCATGGAAGAAGATGTGGCACCCGTTGCGGAAGATATCCGAAAGGCAGCCAACCAGGTAACCGAAACAGTCTCGAACATCACAAATAAGATCGATCAAATTTCGGACGATGTCCTGAGCGCTTCGAATTCTGCGTCAGAGCTGCTGGGAACAATTGACGGCATCGTTCAGACCAACCGCCGCCAGGTTTCGGATTTCCTGCGGGTTGGTCTGCCGCAATTTATCCGCTTCGTCGAAGAATCCCAACGTCTTGTGATCAGCCTCGACCGTCTGGTGGACAAGGTCGAACGTGATCCTGCGCGGTTTCTGCTGGGCACCCAAGCATCGGAGTTCCGTCAATGATCAAGCCTGCAATTGCAATACTGACGTTTGCATTGGTCGGTGGATGTGCCGGATTGGGCACTTTGAAACAAGCCGCGAAACCTAACGATCTGTATCTGTTGACACCCAAAAGCACGTTTTCGTCGGCGCTGCCGCGAATACAGAAACAGATCGTTGTTGAAGAACCAACAGCAACCGCCGCTGTGAACACGGATCAGATCGCCATTCAGCCCACCCCGTTTCAGGTTCAGTATTTGCCACGGGCGCGTTGGGTGGATCGCGCACCTCTGATCGTTCAGACGCTGTTGATCGAGAGCTTTGAGAACTCTAGCAAAGTCGCTGCCGTTGGCCGGTCAACGGTTGGATTGCGCGCTGATTATGTGATCGCACCGGACCTGCGCGAGTTTCAGGGCATTGTTGTCGCGGACCCCGAGAACGGAGACAAAATCCGTATCGAAGTACGCATGAACATAAAGGTCATTGATGAATACGACGACAAGATCATCGCTTCGAATTCGTTTCAGGAAAATGTCGTTGCCGCAAGCGACCAGACATCAGATCTGATCAAGGCGTTTGATTTAGCCCTGGGGCGCGCGATGCGGGATGCCGTTGAATGGAGCATTCGCAGGATCAACACGCATGTGGCCAACAATCCCAGATCGAACCCCAGTTAAGCTAAGCCACATGTCAAAACGGTGCGCGCGGGCGCAGTTCGCCCACACGTGTTCTGGGTAAACGGTTTTTTGTTCCGGATCCCGCCTCAGAAAAGAGATGCCGAAGCGCGTTTCCAATCCGCCGCGAATTCCTCGGGAACAACATCCGCCAGCAACGCACCATCCTCCAAATAGGTGTAAAGTTCGCCATAGGTGCGCTCTTGCTCGTCCGCCGTACGACGTAGAATGTCGCGTGGATGCAGTTCGGACACTTTTTCCTTCCCCATCGCACCCAAGAGTTCACGGAAGCTTTCCAGTGTAGCGTCGTGATACCGGTGAACGCGCTGCCGCTTTTGCGGGATGTTCACCGCGCGCCCCCGAACTGTGTCCTGGGTGGCGACCCCTGACGGGCAACGGTTCGTGTTGCAATGCAAGGCCTGAATGCAGCCAACCGCAAACATCATCGCCCGCGCGGCGTTGCACATATCCGCACCAAGCGCGAATTTCTCGACTATGTCGTATCCGGTCGCCACTTTGCCCGCACAAATGATCCGGATCTTGTCACGCAGCCCAACGCCACGCAGGCAATTGTTTGCGAAAATCAGCGCCTCGTTCAGGGGCATGCCCAGACGGTTCGTGAACTCGACTGGGGCCGCGCCCGTACCCCCTTCTGATCCATCAATAGTGATGAAGTCCGGCAGTATACCTGTCTCGAGCATTGCCTTGCAGATCGACATGAACTCGGACGGGTTGCCAATACACAATTTGAAGCCGACTGGTTTGCCACCAGACATTTCGCGCAGATGTTGAACAAAGTGCATCAACCCCGAGGGCCCTTCAAATGCACTGTGTGTTGGAGGGGAAATCACATCCTGATGCTCGGGCACCCCACGGATTTCGGCAATCTCAGCATCGACCTTGGCAGCCGGCAGAACTCCACCATGCGCTGGCTTGGCACCTTGGGACAATTTGATCTCAATCGCCTTGACCACATCCTTTGTGGCCTTGTCGGCGAACTTGTCCTTGTCAAATCCGCCTTCAGGCGTACGGCATCCAAAATAGCCGGTCCCAATCTGCCAGATGATGTCGCCGCCTTCGGCCAGATGGTGAGGAGACAATCCACCTTCACCGGTGTTGTGGGCGAACCCTCCGTCCTTTGCCCCGCCATTCAGCGCGCGGATGGCGTTGGCGCTCAGCGCACCGAAACTCATGGCCGAAACATTGAGGCGCGAGGCACTGTAAGGTTGTGTGCATTGCGGTCCCCCCAGCATCACGCGGAGTTCACTTTCGTCTACGTGTTTGGGCGCAAGTGAATGATTTGCGCGGTGATAACCAACCTCGTTAATGTCGTATTGGGTCCCGAAGGCCTGCGTGTCCATCTGGCCCTTTGCGCGGGAATAAACTAGCCCCCGAACGATCCGGTTGTAAGGTCGACCGCTTTCATTGGTTTCAACGAAATACTGTCGAATTTCCGGACTGACAAATTCCAGCATATAACGGAAATGCCCCAGAACCGGATAATTGTTCAGCACATTGTGCTTGGTTGTCAAAATGTCATAAAGACCAATGACCGCGTAGGGCACCAAAAGGATCAAAAGCCAGTGAGCAGGGGGCCAGAAAAAACCCAAAAGCAACACAAGTGGCAGGCAGACATAGCTCAGAAAATAGTAGATCCTGCGTACAATCATGTTCCTGTCTCCTCGTGTTTCCGACCGGCCATTGCGCGTTCCAACAGCACTCAACGTGAAACAGATTGATTTTTAATTGCAAGCTTTTGAGAGAATTTATCCGCGCAAAGACGAAAACGTGAAAACGCGTTACGGCCTCTCAACAGTTGAACAGGGTGTCGCCAGTGGATATGCCACGCATACCAGAAGACGACAGGCACACACTTGACAAAAACGCATTCCCAACCCCGGCGCGACCGAAAGAGTCTTATGTTTCTCGCTGTCTTTGCCGGAGGGGCGCTGGGATCGTTGTTGCGCGAAGTATTCGCACTGGAAATCCCCGGCCTCAGTTTCCTCACGTCGACTTTCGGCATCAACGTGACGGCCTGTTTTGTCTTAGGATGGCTGTATTCAATACGTCACAAGGTGCACGCTCATGTGCTGCATTTGGGCGCAGTCGGGTTTTGTGGTGGGTTATCCACCTTTTCATCTTTTGTAGCTGATCTGGAACGTATTGCCGAAGGTGATCTGTGGGCCGTCCCTGTTGCCGTCGGGTTGGAAATCGCTTTCGGCATTGGCGCTGCGCTGGTCGGAGAAAAGCTGGGCAACCATTTTCATTCCGAAAGGTCACCGTCATGAATGATCTCTATCTTCATGCGATGTTCGCACTGGGAGGAGGCCTGGGGGCGGTCCTACGTCATTGGCTGGCTTTGAAAGTGCGGCACGATTTGCCCTTTTCAACGCTGATCGTGAATGTGGTAGGCAGCCTGCTGCTTGGGCTCTGGATCGGCTATCTGGGCGGCCCTGTCGACATCCCCGAAGACCAAAGACGGCTGGTATTTGGTTTTTGCGGTGGGTTTACCACGTTCTCCAGCTTTGCCTACCAATCTCTTGAACTTCGGCGCGAGCGCACTCTGGTTCTGGCAGCTGGCAATATCCTGATCAGCCTGGCGCTGTGCTGGTTCGCCCTGTGGCTTGGGCTGACCTTGACGCACTAATGCACATGAGCGACAACATGTGACCCGAGCTTCGGAGCGCGACAAAAGAAAAGCAATGGAATTGTCGCCAAGGCAAGCAGACCCAGATTGTTGAATACGGTCAAATAGGAAATCATCTCGGCCTGCTTCATGATTTCCTGGCCCAGAATGGCAGCACCTTCAGCGCTGTCTGGCGCAAGGCCAAGCGGGCTCAGATACGCCTGGGCCGCGGGGTTGTAGGGCGTCACATTCTGGCTGAGCACCGCCGTATTGGTCTGCAACCCGCGTACAACCCAGGTGCCGACCAGCGAGATGCCAACCGACGATCCCAATTGCCTTGTCACGTTGAACAGACCAGAGGCTTCGTCCTGCCGGCCTTTACTGATGCTCTCGAAAGCCAGTATCGACATGGGCACGAACACAAGACCCATACCGAGGCCGCTGATGGCCCCCGGCCACGCGAGCTCCCAAAAACCGGCATTGAGGTTGATGGCCCCCATCATGAAATTCCCGACCGCCGTCAGCAACAGACCGATGCCCGCCAGCAGGCGCGGATCAAAGCGGTTTACCAGCACTGCGCCGGTCAGAACCATGGACAGCCCTGCGGTCAGGCCACGCGGAATAAACAGATGGCCCGACGCGATGACAGGGAAATCCAGCAGGCTTTGAACAAGCGTCGGCAAAATCGCGATGCCCCCGAACAGAGACACGGCAAAACCCGCGATGATCAGATTGCACAAGGCAAAGTTTCGATCTGCGAACAGACGCAGGTCCACAACCGAATTGCGAGAGGCCAACGCGTGAAAAATGAATCCAAACGCCCCGAGAATTGCTGCGATCACGGCCACTTGGATGACGCGGGACGACATCCAGTCCAGTGTCTCGCCTTGATCCAGAACGAATTGAAGGCACCCGATTCCAACAGCCAGCAGAGCAAGACCTTTCCAATCGATCTGGACCTCCTCGGTTTTGTCTTCCGGCAATTCTCCGGCCAGCAGAAGCAGTGCAAGGGCCGCCACGGGAAGATTGACGAAGAAGACCATCCGCCAGGAAAAATATTCGGTCAGGATTGCACCAACTGTTGGCCCCAGAACCGGCGCCACCACTACGCCCAGACCGAAGATGGCCATTGCCTGTCCGCGCTTTTCCCGCGGGAAGGAATCAAACAGAATGGACTGTGACAAAGGGATCAGGAAAGCGCCGAACATGCCCTGAGCCAGCCGAAAGGCAACGATGACCTCAAGGCTCCAGGACATGCCGCACATCATCGACATGACGGCAAAACCAGTCACCGCCGTCAGGATCAACCGTCGTCGGCCCACGCGTCGGGCGACGAACCCTGTCAACGGCATGATGACCACCGCGGAAACGATATAGCTGGTCAGAATCCATGTCGCCTGATCGGTCGTCGCCCCGAATGCGGCCTGGATATGCGGCAACGCCACATTGACAATCGTACTGTCCAAGACTTCCAGAATGGCGCTGAGAACAACGGCGATCACGATCACCATGTTCACATGGCCGGACGCCGCAGGGGTCATTTGCCGTCCACCGGACCTGTTGTATCTACGACAACTTTGCTGCTGCCTCCGACACGCAAGGGCGCATCGGTCGGGTCAAGCTCGATCCGAACCGGAAATCGCCGGGTGACCTTGACCCAATTCCCACTCGCGTTTTCCGAGGGCAACAAGGAAAACGTGTCCCCGGACCCTCGCCCGATTGAGGCCACCTTGCCTGTAAGCGTCGTTCCAGGGAGCATATCGGCACGTATCGTGACCGGCTGCCCCGGACGAATGCGCGCCAATGCGGTCTCTTTGAAGTTCGCGTCCACCCACCAATCGGACGATTCGACAATCGAGAATTGCGGAGCGTTGGCGGACACCGAGGATCCGGGGCGAAGGGTCAGATTGGCGATCCATCCCTCGGCCGCGGCATGGATCTTGGTCCAGGCAAGGTTAGTTTCCGCTATTTCAAGCTGTGCCCGCGCAGACAGGATATCATCCTGTTTCGCCTGCAACCCGCTTTTCAGTGCCAACAGGCTGGACTGGCTGGTCGTCAACCTTGCAGAGGCTTGCGCGAATTCCGATGCCGTCTGATCAAGCGATGCCTGTGCGACATCGCCTGATGCAAACAATGCCTTCGCACGTTCAAAACTCTTCAATGCAGTATCGTAGGCCGATTGGGCGCTGTCCACCGAAGCCTCAGCCGCAGCAATCTGTGTGGAATAGGATTTGGCCTGTTGTATCGCACTATCCAGATTGGCTTTGGCTGCATCCACCGAAGCCTTGAATTGAGTGTCGTCGATCGTGAAAAGCAGATCGCCGCTTTTCACGGGCTGGTTTTCGATCACATGTACATCTGCCACCTGCCCTGTCACCTGCGCAGCGACATAGATGATGTTCGCGCCCAGATATGCATCCTTAGTGGACGGGTACCGCTCTTCGTGCCTCCAGAACAGAACAAGACCGGCTGCAATTGCTGCAAGTATCAAAGCCACGGCTGCAATTTTGAGTGGCTTCATTTTCGTATCCCCTTTTGTCCGCAATCCACGAAAATTACATCACATGCATATGCATTCGAACTGCCAGATTTCCCAACACCCAGACCGTTCCAAGGATCATGATCAACAAAACCATCGTGGAAAACAGGACCAGGTGCAGGTCTTCCCGGCTGCTGCGCCGACGATCGATGTGCAGGAAATAAACAAGCTGCAGAACAAGTTGGGCCAGACCCAGCAATCCAATGGTCAGGTAAACACCGGGTATTTCGACCCCAAACAGGTAGGCTGCGCCAAACATTGCCATCGTCAGCAAAAGCGAACCACCGTATCCGATCACATAGCGCCGACGCTCGCGACGGTGCATTTCAGAGCGCTTATCCATAGGTCAGACCTCCGAAATAAACGATGGTGATGATCCCGATCCAGATCAGGTCGAGAAAATGCCAGAACAGTGCCAACCGCACCACGCGGGAGATAACAACATCCGTCATCCCTTTCACGCGCAGTTGGATACCCAGAACGATCAGCCACAAGCATCCTGCGGCGACGTGCACACCATGCAGAGGAACGAGCCCAAAGAAGGCCGACAAGAAACCGCTGCGCTGCGGAATCCCACCTTTTTCCGCCATGGCCATGAAATCACGCACCTCAAGCACCAGGAAACTGATCCCCAGTAAAAGCGTGACGCCAAACCACAAAACAATGCGACCGCGCGGCAGATTGTATTTCAGCGCCAGCATGGCAAGGCCAACCGTCAGGCTGCTCGTCAACAGGATAAGCGTCTGCGCAAAGACGCTTTTGAGATCAAACAGCTCGTGCGGGCCGGGACCACCGGCCTGCGCATCGATCATCGTGATGTAAGTCGCAAACATCAGGCCGAAATAGATCAGGTCACTCATCAAAAAGATCCAGAACCCGAAGGTGACAACCTCGGTCGCCTTATGAGCACTCGCGTGGCGTTCCCCCAGATTGATCCCTGGGTAGCTGTGGGTGGGCGCACGCTTCATGTGATCACCTCCAGATCGGGGCGGGCGAGGCCGCGATTCTCCGGAGACGTCTCGAAATCGCGATCCACCGCTTTTTCGCCGTGAACCCGTGCAAGCCAGGCTTCGTGATCCCTGCGCACTTCTTCCGCTGGTATGGTCAGCTCGGTGCTGTCATCGAACGTCCAGACGATCACCACCAAGATCATCAGAACCGTCATCAATGCTGCCAACCACCAGATCCACCAGACCAGCGCGAACATCCAGACGCCGCTCAGAACACACAGGACAAAGCCAATGCCTGTATTGCGCGGCAATTCGATATCTTCATAAGCGTCAGGCGTTGGGTAGGCTGCACCCTTGTCCTTTGCTGCCGCAAAATCATCCCGATCCGTAACGGTTGGAATGATCGCAAAGTTGTACGGAGGCGGCGGCGACGGGATTGACCATTCCAACGTGCGCCCATCCCATGGATCCCCAACTGGAACGCGGGTCTTTTCGCGGTCGCGGATGCTGACCCAAAGTTGGATCAGAACCGAGAACAACGCGCAGGTAATCACCAGCGCCCCAACGATCGCCACTATCATGAAAGGATGGAAGGATGGGTCATCGTAACTGAAAGAACGGCGCGGCATCCCCATGAGTCCGACGAAATAGAGCGGCATGAAGGTCAGCAAAAACCCTACGGTCCAGAGGGCAACCGTGACGCGGCCCCAGAACTCGTTTAGACGAAAGCCAAACGCCTTGGGGAACCAGTAGTTATAGGCTGCCAAAAGACCAAACAGCACCCCCGGCAACAGTACGTTGTGGAAGTGGGCCACCAGAAACAGCGTATTGTGCACCTGATAATCCACGGTCGGATTAGCCAGGATCACCCCGCTCAGGCCTCCGATCACGAACAACATCAAAAACGCCAAGCCATACAACATCGGCACCGAGAACCGGATGCGCCCCCGCCATAGAGTCGCCATCCAGTCATAGACTTTTACACCGGTCGGAATGGCGATCAGCATCGTTGCGATACCAAATACAGCGTTGATCAGGGCGCTCTGCCCCATGGTGAAAAAGTGGTGCAGCCAGACCGTAAACGACAGAACCGCTATCGACATCGTGGCGATGACGAGCGAATTGTAGCCGTAGAGCCGCTTGGCCGAAAAGGTCGCAAAAACCTCGGAGTAGATACCGTAAGCAGGCAGAACCAGCAGGTAGACTTCGGGGTGTCCGAACAGCCAGAACAGATTGGCATAATTCATCATGTTGCCGCCGAGGTCGTTGGTGAAAAAATGGAAATCCAGATAGCGATCAGCGGCCAACAACAGCGCCGCGACGCCCAAGGGCGGCATGGCAAAGACGATCAGGATCGAACTGCATATGATGGTCCAGCAATACATCGGCAGCCGCATGAAAGTCATTCCCGGCGCGCGCATCTTGTAGATCGTAACAGCGAAATTGATCCCGGTGAGCGTTGTGCCAACACCCGAAACAACGATCGCCCAAATCCAGTAGTCCGGCCCAACGCCCGGATTGAAGGCTGCACCGGTATACGGCGGGTAGGCCGTCCAGCCACCGGTCGAGAACCGACCCACCACCAGCGAAACCATAAGCATCATGCCAGAGGACACTGTCAGGCCCAGGCTGATCTGGTTCAACCGAGGAAACGCCACGTCCCTCGCGCCGATCATCAGCGGAACTACGTAGTTCGCGATGCCAAAGACAAAGGGCACCGCGACAAAGAAAATCATGATCGTGCCATGGGTACTGAACAACTCGGCGAAGTGTTCAGCCTCCAGGAAGCCATCGCCTGGTCCGGCGGCTTGCTGCGCGCGCATGACGACGCCCTCCAACACGCCACGCGCCAACATCACGATGGCGAAGACGACATACATGATCCCAATCTTCTTGTGATCGACACTGGTCAGCCAATCGCGCCAAAGGGGCGTCCACAACCGAAACCAGCTGAGCAGGCCGACCACGACGACAACGCCAACCAAGACAATTGCGGCAGCGGCGTTGGCAACGATCTCATTTGCGTTCGGGTTCTGGATTAACCCTGTGACCGGAAGCGCATCCCAGTTGAGGCGGCCAAAGAACCCCGTACCCGGTGAAGTCATTTCTGCGCCTCCAGCCCGAATGACGCCGTTCCCGGCTGTTGATCCACCAGAACTGCTTTGCCCCCGTGATAACGGTGCAGAATGCTGTGAAACAAATCCTCTCCCATTGTGAAGTACAACGCATCCTTCGGCATCTTTGCAGTGCCCAGCACAGCTTGAACCTCATCCCTGTCTGTCCGCATCGCAAGCGTCTGATAAGTTGCAGGGTTTAGTTGGATACCATTGTCACGAACTTTTTTGACCCATGCTTCGAACTCATCATTGTGCATCGCTACGGTGCGAAATTTCTGTTTGGTAAAGCCCCGCCCGTTGTACTGCGTGTTCTCGCCCTGCATGACTTCGGGCGCGTCTGCGACCAGATGCAGTTGGGTGGTCATGCCCGGCATCGCGTAAATCTGGCCGGCCAGTGCTGGGATCATGAAAGACTGCATCACGGTATCGGTGGTCAGTGTGATCGCCACCTGTCGTTTGGTGGGAATCCCAAATTCGCCCACACTGGCGATGCCAAGATCGGGGTAGATGAACAGCCACTTCCAATCCAGTCCGACAACCTGCACACGCAAGGCCGGATCTTCACCAAAAGCCGTCGAGTACGGATCAAGCCGATGGGTGGCCTTCCAAAGGTAGAACGAAAGCAGTGCCACAATCAAAACAGGCACGCCCCACATGAGGAATTCCAACTTTGCCGAAAAATCCCATTCCGGACGATAAGCTGCACTGCTGTTTTTTCGCCGGCGATATCGGAGTGCGATCAGCGGCACCAATACCAGAACAGGGACAACGGCCACCATGATCAATGCGGTCGCCCGCAGCAGATGCGTTTTCTGGATGGCAGCAATGGGCCCTTGCGGATCCATGAAACTGTCGCTGGCCGCCACCGTTTGCGACATCGACACCAACAGGATCACGGCCACCATGAGCAGAGGGATTGGGTTGGGCATATTGACTTGTGCCATAACAGACTGCCCTTTCCTCAAACAATTTCCATTCGACTATCGGCAAGTGTGTGAATTTTCTCAAGAGTTTTTCCAAACCACAAATTGTCCGGGTCAGTCCCCAATTCAATTTCGGGTGTAACGGGTCCAGGGATGCGCGGTATGTTCCCGTTGACTTGCATTCCCAGCCGGGACAGACAAAACAATGATGCGTATTCTGTTTTTCTCTTTGGGATTAATCCTCCTTTGTCAGCCCACGCTGGCACAGGATCGTGCGGCGATCGAACGCCAGTTTCAGTTGTGGTTGCTGGAAACCATTTGGCCCCGGGCAGAGGCCAAGGGTGTGACACGCGAGACAATGCAAGCAGCCCTCTCTGGCGTGACCCTTGAGTGGAACTTGCCGGATCTGGTGCCGCCGGGAAGCGCACGCAAAACTCCCAAGGTCCAGAATCAGGCCGAGTTTGGCTCACCCGGTCGCTATTTCAATCCGGGGTCGGTACAAGGCGCAACATCGGCAGGACGGAAAATGGCACGGCGCCATGCCGCAACTCTGGCGGCGGTCGAAGCCGAAACCGGCGTTCCTGCCCGCATTGTTCTGGCGATCTGGGGAAGAGAGAGCGGATACGGACAGGTTCCGATCCGGCATGATGCTTTCAGGGTACTGTCGACCAAGGCTTTCATGAGTACCCGTGCAGACTATTTCACCGCTGAGCTTGTTGCTGCCCTGCAAATCGCGGAAGCAGGGCACCAGCCCGCGCGGCAAATGAAAAGCAGTTGGGCTGGCGCTTTGGGCCAGCCTCAATTCATGCCGTCCAACTACTTGTCGTATGCTGCTGACGGCAACGGTGATGGTGCGGCTGATATTTGGGGGTCACCTGAAGATACGATAGCTTCAATCGGAAACTACCTCATGAAACACGGCTGGGTTTCTGTACGGGACTGGGGATTCGAGGTTTTCGTGCCCAATAATGTCTCATGCGCTTTAGAAGGCCCCGATCAAGGGCGACCTATTCAGGAATGGGTGGAGATGGGGATACGTCGCGTCTCGGGCAAACCCTTTCCAGCCCATGAGCTACGTGGTGACGGGTATTTGATGATGCCCGCTGGACGACATGGTCCGGCTTTTCTTGTTACGCCAAACTTCTACGTTCTCAAGGAATACAACAAAAGCGACCTGTATGCCTTGTTTGTCGGCCATATTGGCGACCGTATTCAATACGGTATGGGCGATTTCAGTGACTCCTGGGGGAAGGTCGGCGGGCTGTACAGATCCGATATCGCCAAAATGCAGGAGGCGCTGGAAAAACAAGGGCATGATGTCGGAGGGGTTGATGGGCTACCGGGTTACAAAACACGTCGTTCGATAGGTCGATGGCAAGAGAATCTGGGGATCGCACCGACCTGTTTTCCGGACGCGCCGATGAAAACAAGCTTGGCCCCGTGAGGCAAACCAGAGTGATCAGTAGACTCTGCCACCCTGCCCGTTCATTGATCCTTTGCGCCTAGAACAGGCGATTTCAGAACCTATCGTCGAAACCAGGCGCCAATTGTTGCCCATTCGAAAACAGCGCGTGAGGGGCAAGTTAAAAACTTAGGTGAGTTGCGAAGGGCAGCTAGCAGCCCTTTCGCAAAGGAAAACCCTCGGTCCGTAAATAGCCATTGGCACGGTTTGTCCTTCAGACCATTGATACCCGAATGCGGACAGTATGCGCGGCTTTAAGAGAACTGCGTCTTCCAAGTGGGAAAACCGCATAAAAATTAGCATGATACGTGGAACCGCAACACAGTCGGATCGTTCCTAAGAAAGTGATACTCTGAAGGATACTGCAATCAGATCAATGCAATTGAGTTTTCGTGATGGACTGACCATGATTTGCCTCCCTCTACAGGAGGTAAACAGCCAACTATCCAAGCACCTGATGCGCAAGTATTGTATGCATATCGCATCCGATCAGGCTTTTGACTCCTCCTTGGCAAAGTGGCACGATTTGACTGATTACATGCCTGATCCATCAGGCATCATTGATTGACAGGGTATTGCAGCCTATGAGGACACTCCGGACATTTCCTGCTCTTCTGGCAAAA
The DNA here is from genome assembly GCF_059609825.1 of Ruegeria sp. YTSB088. Classification (NCBI taxonomy): domain Bacteria; kingdom Pseudomonadati; phylum Pseudomonadota; class Alphaproteobacteria; order Rhodobacterales; family Roseobacteraceae; genus Ruegeria; species Ruegeria sp. YTSB088. The sequence goes on from NZ_JBXWMM010000004.1 coordinate 87,154, forward strand.
CTAATATATTGAGAGGCACCATGACACGCAAAGTCACCAAAGCGGTTTTTCCAGTAGCGGGCATGGGGACGCGTTTTTTGCCAGCGACCAAATCCGTACCGAAAGAGATTATGACGCTGGTGGATCGTCCGCTGGTGCAGTACGCAATTGACGAAGCCCGCGCCGCCGGGATCAGGGAATTCATTTTTGTGACATCACGCGGAAAATCCGCGCTTGAAGATTACTTCGACCACAACCTGGTTCTGGAGCAAGAGCTGAAAGCCAAAGGCAAGAACAAGCTTCTGGAAATCCTGAACAAGACAAATATGGAAAGCGGGGCGATCGCTTATATCCGCCAGCACAAAGCACTGGGACTGGGACACGCCGTCTGGTGTGCCCGACGGCTGATCGGCGATGAACCTTTTGCCGTGATGCTGCCTGACGATGTCATCGCCGCCGACAAGCCTTGTTTGCAACAAATGATCGAGGCATACGAAGACACTGGTGGCAACATGGTCGCGGCGATGGAAGTTCCGAAGGAAAAGACTAGTTCCTATGGCGTACTCGATGTTGGCGACAATATCGGATCCGTCGTCCCCACCAGAGGCATGATTGAAAAGCCCGAACCATCGGAAGCACCTTCCAATCTGGCGGTCATCGGCCGTTACGTGCTTCGGCCTTCCGTTTTGAACAACCTCAACGCAAAAAAAACGGGAAGTGGCGGTGAAATCCAGCTGACCGATGCCATCGCCCAGGACATTGCCGCCGGCGTTCCTGCCTTCGGTTACAAATTCGACGGTCAGCGTTTTGATTGCGGTTCAAAATCAGGCTTTCTGCAAGCCACCGTTGCCTTTGCTCTTGCCCGCGAAGACCTGCGTGATGATCTGAGCCAATATCTGAACGACATTGTCGCCACTGGGAAAGCTGCTCAGTAGCCATGGGTGGTTATACTTGACTAAAAACATGGCAATACCGTCAGTCACCCGAAGCTCGAAGGCACGTGCATGACCAATACAGTCTACCCCGTCATTCTTTGCGGTGGATCGGGAACACGTTTGTGGCCCCTGTCACGCAAAAGCTATCCCAAGCAATTCGTTCAGCTGGTCGGCGAAACAAGCCTGCTGCAAAATTGCGCGGAACGGATGCTCGGACCATCTCAAGCGCCATATGCAAAGCCCCTGATTCTGACCAACGAGGCATTTCGCTTTATTGTCCCGGAACAATTGTCGGCCGTCGGAATTGACCCTGGCCCCATTCTGATCGAACCCGAAGGGCGCAACACGGCCCCCGCCGTTCTTTCCGCAGCCTTGTTTCTGGCAGCGCGTGATCCGGAGGGCATCATGCTTGTGGCGCCGTCAGATCATGTGGTTCCGGACATGGAAGCCTTTCATCAAGCCGTTGCTGAAGGCGTACGGACAATAAGTGAACGGCGCGATCTGGTTACCTTTGGCATCACTCCGACACACGCGGAAACCGGTTACGGCTATCTCAAACTTCGCCATCCTCCGGAATCGACCCATGAAGTTGTCCCATTGGATCGTTTTGTAGAAAAACCTGATCTGAAAACGGCCGAGGCGATGCTGTCGGATGGAAGTTATCTTTGGAACTCAGGCATCTTCCTGTTTGCAGTTCGCGATATCATAGCAGCTTTTGAACAGCACGCGAGCGAACTGATCCCACCAGTTCAAAAGGCCGTTGCAGAGGCAAAAACAGATTTGGGCTTTCTCCGACTGGACCCAGCAGCCTGGGCGGGTGTCGGCGACATTTCAATAGACTACTCAGTGATGGAAAAAGCCTCGAACCTAAGCGTGGTGCCGTATTCTGCCGGCTGGTCTGATGTCGGAAGCTGGACCGCGGTTCAAGAGCTATCGAACCCCGATGAAGACGGAGTAGCAACCAACGGAGAAGTAACCGCAATCGACTGCCGCAACGTGTTGATACGATCCGAGTCGCCCGCGCTGGAAGTCGTGGCAATGGGTCTTGAAAACGTAATCACCATTGCGATGCCCGATGCGGTTCTAGTCGCGAGCATGGACAAGGCCCAGGACGTGAAACAGGCCGTTACGGCACTAAAGGCCAAAGGGGTGAAACAGGCTGAATCATTGCCTGTGGATCATCGACCATGGGGCTGGTTCGAAAGCCTAGTGATCGGCGACAGGTTTCAGGTCAAGCGCATCCATGTTCATCCAGGCGCGTCGCTCAGCCTGCAGTCTCACCATCATCGTTCCGAGCATTGGATCGTGGTCGAAGGCACAGCCAAGGTCACTATCGATGATCAGGAGCGTTTGGTAACCGAAAACCAGTCAGTCTATATTCCACTGGGAGCCACGCACCGAATGGAAAACCCTGGGAAAGTTCCTATGGTTTTGATCGAGGTTCAGACCGGCACCTACCTGGGTGAAGACGATATCATCCGATACGAGGACATTTACGCCCGGGATTAATTCTGGGCGATCCTAACGCGCGCCTATTCAGTGGCGGTTTCCAAGCTGAGGACCAAAACTTAGCAAAACATTTCCTGGGCGGTCGGCCCGGTCAGACAGGATTGACGCTATTCACGGCAGGGTAGCGCGCAACCGAAGTTTCGGACCGACGCCACAGGAGCACCCCCGTGTCACAAACATCCCCCCGATTGAACCTGCCTTTGCTGCAACCGGCACAAGCGCAAAAACATGTTACCCACAACGAAGCCCTGAGACAGCTCGATCTGGTCGTGCAACTCTCGGTACAGTCAACGGATTCCGTAACCCCGCCTGTTGTCCCCGCGCAAGGCGAAGTTCATGCTCTTGGAGCCAACCCGACCGGAGACTGGGCAGGGCATGCCGACGAACTTGCCGCCTGGTTGGACAACGCCTGGCATTTCGTGACCCCCGGCATCGGCTGGCGGGCCTGGGATGAAGCGACCGGAGTTCTGAAATACTGGACAGGAACAACTTGGGGCCCCCTGCCAGTCAGCACTCAGAACCTTGACGGAGTCGGGGTGGCTGCAAATTCTGACAGTACGAACCGCCTGTCCGTTCGCAGCCCTGCGACGTTGCTGAGCCACGAAGGTGGCGGACATCAGTTAAAGATCAACAAAGCCAACACAGGTGATACAGCATCGCTGTTGTTTCAATCGAACTGGACCGGTCACGCCGAAATGGGACTGTCTGGCGGCACTGGATTTTCCATCAAAGTGTCTCCCGATGGCAGTAACTGGACGGAAGTGATGACCTTTGATCCTGTTGCCGGAACCGTGTCAGGGACAGCTGTTCAGGCAGATGCCAGTGATACAACCACAGGCCGCCTGATGCGCGCCGACTACGGATACGGACCCGGCAACCTTCTTGGAACAGTGACGGAAAACGCTGGCGTTCCGACCGGAGTGGCCATTGAGCGCGGCAGCAATGCCAACGGAGATTACGTGCGGTTTGCCGACGGTACTCAGATCTGTACGGCCACGCTTGCTCCCGTGGCCTGCACGACTGCTGAGGGTGCTCTTTTCAAAAGCGGCCCAATAACCTGGGATTTTCCGGCTGACTTTTCGACGCCCCCGAACCTGAACGGCTCTGGAGGCGTTGCGACCCGGTTTACCGGGTTTGATACGCCTTCGTCGTCCCAATCGACATTCATTGTCTTCTCGGCGATCTCGGATTCGGCAGCCCTGGCACCATCCGTCACAGCCATTGGTCGCTGGTTCTGACAGGCAGGGCCGCCTGGATACCGGATCAGGCGGCCATTCCGACTGAAAATCGGTTGCGACCCGTTCCGCGCCATCCCCGCATCACCGGGTTTGCAGCCTTTCACCACTCCGGAAAAAGCTAGATGGTTGCTGGAACTCCCGCTTAAGGAATGTAGCAAACAACGCATAGAGGGAGGTTGCACCCACCATACTTGCGCGATCTGCCCGTCTGAAGTCTCGTGCCAGGTCGAAACCGCAAACAATATTCGTTTACAATAAATCAGAATCGGTAGGTCGCCCCGATCACCGGCCCGGACTGACTGAACTCGAAATCGTTGCCGCCGATCTCATGGTCGAAGGCGATATAGCGATATCCGCCACGGATCACCCATCTATCATTGATGGCATAATCTGCCGTCAACAGAACCTGCCACGTTTCGCTGCCGTTGCGGAAGCCGCCATAGTCAACGAACCCGGTTCCCGTCCATTTTTCAGAGAAGACGAAACGTGCCCTTGCGCCAATGACCGGATCGACCCAATCGCCGTCAACTGTAGTCGTACGCCCCGGTGCCGAGCTGGGCGTCAGTGTGAAATTTGTTTCGGTGCTGAACCATCTGAAACCACCAGCAATGTCCAGTTTAACAGTAGGATCTTCATAGACCCGATAAGCCACGTATCCACTGAGGAATTGGGTGGTAAATGATGTGTCGAGACTGGATCCAGCCGGACCGGATCCGGTGTTGCTAAAAGATAAATTTGTATAGTTGTAGTCTGCCAGCAGGCTCCAACGCCCATTGGATGCCGCAAACGCGCCCATGAAGGCGAAATCCAGGTTGCTCAAAGCGTCAGAAAAACTCAATGTTCCGTCCAATGTCCCCGACGGCGTTTCGATAGACGTTTCTGTTTCAGGCATGAAAAGGTAAACCGTAGCTTCATAGGACCAATCGCTTTGCTGCGCGGAAGCGGTTGTTCCAGTCGCCATAACCAAGGCTAAACCGATCCCTTTAATCCCATATTCTATATTCATTTCGTCCCTCCAGTATTTCAGATGTAATTCAACTTCTTAGTGATCCAGAACAGGGTTTCCGCCAACACACCAATTGCGCCGGCCTTGTCCGTTACCACAAGTGTGGTGCCAGAGGTCCCTAACGGGAGCTCATCGATATTCAACTGGTCCGGAACTTCGATCAACACCGGATAACTGGACACACCGGCCAGATCGCTCAGTGATGGGAGGCCCGTACGCAAGTCGACAGCTCCCTCTGCCGCTCCCACGGGAAGCGATACGACTGTCCCAGAATTCTCGCTGCCCGGCAAGGTTCGCAGAGCAAGGCGTATCTTGCTGCCGACGGCAACATTCATACGACTTGATTGCGGTAGGCTTGCGATCAGATAGCGGTCATCGGGGACGATAAAAGAAATAGCCCCCTGTGCAACGGACACACGATTTCCGGGACGTAGAGAAACGGCTGTGACAAAGCCGTCCTCGGGTGCGGGCAGATTTGCGGACTGTTGATCGATGGCAGACATGGCTTCCTGCAACTGGAAGGTTGTCGTTGCCCCTCGCTTTTCGAGATCGACAAAGTCGTCACGGCGCTGGACGCCAAAGGTCAATTGCGCGGTGAGGGATTCAATGTCGGCTTCCGCCGCTGCCAGGTCGGACTGTAACTGATCTGCCGCAGAACGAGCAGATTCAAGACTGGCCGTCCGGCGGGCGACCTCAATCCGAAAAGGCGTATCGTCGATCCGGAACAGCGGATCCCCTTTCGCGACCCGCTCATTGGGGCGAACTGAAACGTCAATGACGGTACCTGACACATTAGGGGCAATGTTGGTGGCAACACCCTGCGCTGAAAAAGGACCAGTCGGCGTGGTGTGGTTGAGGGCCCCGATTACAACCAGAGCAATGATTGCGGCGCCCCCGTAGACTACAGATTTCCAGAACCGGTTCCATGGAAGTAGCCCGAGCTTGGAAAACACCACCCAGATCACTCCGAAATAGAGCCCTAAAACAACAAGCATACGCTTACTCCGGTGCGCAGAGCTGCTGATACCAGTGAGTTGCAGTTTTGGTTATGGATGCAGCGGGAATAGTACGCCAATGTTGCCCCCTAACTTGTCACTCGCATGACCGCGCATTTCTGTTGATGCGCGCGGCCCTGTTTCATTGTTGCACCGAAGATCGTTTGACCATGAAAGCCTCGACTGCCTGTTGAGTTTCCGGTCGCAGGTTTCCAATTCCTTCATACGGCATACCTGTGGCAGGGCCAGTATCTGGATACAGCTCTTTTCTCGCCATGTGGCGTCCCAGTATACGGATGAACTCCTGCCCGCCCCACGCACCAACTTCGGTTGAAACCGGGTACTTTTCGTGCGTGTCGCGCATCACATCAAAGAAATCTGCAATGATCGCATTTTGACCCGGCCCGGGCAGGTTGAGCTTCAGCTTGTCCTTGACGATCGCCTTCGGAGTACTCACCGAATAGATAATCACATGATCACGCCGACCTTTGCTTTCATCTTGAAACAGGATCGAGGCAGATTGATCCACACCGTCAATCAACCGGTCTCGGGGAATATGCTGAACCGCGCCGCCGAACCGAGCCAGTGTCGTATAAAGATCAGACACATGAATAATGTTGTTGATCATGCTGTCTGGTTCAATCAGAGCCGGCCACCTTATGAAAGCGTCCACGCGAACCCCGCCCTCGGTCGTATCGCCTTTGCCTCCGCGATAGACCATTGGCGTAAAGCCGGATTCCGGTGAATACTTGGTGAAATGGCCGTTGTCGCCCATCAACACGACAATCGTGTTTTCCGCCACACCAAGCTTGTCCATGCGCGTGAAGATTTCACCCAAATACGTATCCAGCTCTTGCAGTTTGTCGGCGTACAGACCGCCATTCACGCTTTCCGGTCCGTCCCGTCCAGCCCGCGTGTTGTCCAGTGGGATCATCGGCCAGTACTGCAGGAAGAATGGCTCTGTGCCGCCAGCCAAGCGTTCCAGTTCAGCAAGGGTTTTGTCCTGAAAAGCTTGGTTCATCTCGTCATATTTGGCTGCGTTCCAACGTTCACCCGGTTCCATTCGGATTTCACGAACAGGTCCGCCGGCATTTCCTTCGATCACCGTGGCCATGGCCGATGCGTCGGGACGGAACCAGTCGTCGATCGTGTAATCGTCGTCGAAATCTGCAATTCCAACCGAAACCTGTTCGCGGATTGCATCGTCATTGAAAATCGTCAATTGACCCTGTTGATGAACGGCGTGCTGCGCATAGTCGAACCCCTGGTTCATTGCCCAGCTCTCGGCAATGTCACCCATGTGCCACTTGCCGACATGCGAGGTGGCATATCCTTCGGCCTTCAGAACCTCGGCAAGCGTCACTTCCTCTCCGGGCAAACCGAAACCGGCGATGTCGACGGTCGTATCACCCATTCCGATCCGAACCGGCAGACGACCGGTCGTCTGGGCCACACGGGTCGGGGTGCAGGATGGCTCTGTATACATGCGCACCATGCGCATCGCTTCGTCAGAGAAATCGTTGATGTTCGGCGTACTGATACCGCGTACCGCGTTCAATTCTGGGATACCCATATCCCCGAAACCGATGTCATCGACCAGAATACTTATGATGTTCGGAGGTTTGCCGCCGTTCTCTTCACGAAACGCCGCGAGAGCCTGATCAACGGCGGTATCATCCTGCTCCCAGGCATCCTTGTTCTGGGCCTGAAGGATATAGAATTCGGAATCATGCGCAATGGGTGCATTCTGCGCGTAGGCTGGTGCGCTGATCGCCAGAGAGCCGAGCAAAAAAAACTTTAGATCCATTTCTTTAGATATCCTTTTTTCTTGGGTTTTCTTCTCGCTCCAGACCCTGTGCGATAAGATCGTGGGCGACACTGGAAAGTGTCTGACCAGTAGACTCCGCAAGACGTGTGAGCCTGTGACGCTGTGAGGGTGTAAGAAGGGTCACGATCCGTTCGGACCGCACTTCCGCTTTCGGAAGCTGAGGGCGGCCACGTTTGGGTGAGGCAAGCGGATCGGGCAATTTCATTTGAACATATTCCTATGTTTCGACTAAGCTTTTCATGCAAACTACAGGGGAGAAATATTGGACCGCATCAAAAATTCGACAAAACAAGACTTGGCGCTGCCAGAAGCACCCCGGTTTTTTGAAGCCACTTTTCGGGATCCGAACCAGATCACCGCAATATCCAAATGGGATATGGACTTCCGTCAGATCGAAGACGGCGAAATGCAGGCGGATTTCGAAGTTAGGTCCAGCCCACTTATTTCCGTTGTAAAGTTTGGCTTCTCTCGGCGTGTGCACCAAATCGGCGCGTCTCCGAAAGGCCATCTCACGTTTGGCATCCCTACCCATTCAAAACTAACGGACTGGAAGGGTATCAGCATCAAAACACCACCGTTTCTGTCCTTCGGCAGCGGCGATGAGTTCGACTGTATCAGCGACAGCGGGTTCGGCGGATATACGATGACAGTTGAAACTGAGTATGCGATGGAAATTGTTGAAAAGTTGGGGATCGCAGCCTCTGATACAGAATTCGGGGCCTTTTTGTTACCTGCAACGCCACCTGATCGCTCAGCTGCGCTTCTGAACGACATTCAGGCTTTGTTGGCGAACCCAAGTTCGTCGGAACAGGGCGAAACCCATTTGATCGAGGAGTTGCTCCGGATCGCTTCGGGGGGCGGGGCGGATCGCAGAGAACCGCGGATTAACCGAAAAGCTCTGGCACTCTCTGCGGCAGTCGATCGGATGACGGCGACCCCGGACGAAAACGTCCCCATCAGCGAGATCTGCGGGGATATCAGTGTGTCATTGCGCACATTGGAACGCGCGTTCAACGAAAAATTCGGAATCGGCCCAAAGGCATATTACACGAGACTCCGCCTCAACTGGGTTCGTAGGTTGCTTGTGGAGCAGGGCAGCGAAATATCAATCTCCGACGCTGCAAACAGATATGGCTTTTGGCATATCGGACAGTTCTCACAGGATTACCGAAAATGTTTCGGCGAATTACCATCGGCTACTGTCGATTGAGCACCATTGTCTTTGTGTTGTCTGTGACCATGGCTTTTCATGACATCAAACCCAAAACGGCGTAAAAGTTCTGCAAGCCAGGCTCTGGCCGTATTCCTCTTCAGGCACGTGCGCCGTCATGATCTACAATGTCTTGCTCAACTCTCGCGACTTCGCCGCGGTTCAAAACCCGCTTACGCGTTCTATCAGCCAGTACATTGACACTGACCCGATCCCATACGCGGTCAAAACCGTGGCATTTCTACCTACTGGAAGTGCTACCAGCCGCCAGGCCGCCAAAAGCAAAGTCAAAGCAGCAATAAAACTCAGCTGCCCAGCTTCGACACCGAGGTTAAAGGCCAGCAATGCCGCGGGAATATCGTTGGAGGGCAGTCCGATGTCAGCCAAAGCCCCTGCAAAACCAAGGCCATGCAAAAGACCGAACCCGAAACAGACGATCCAGGGTTTCTGCTTTGACAGCCGGAACCGTCCTTCACCGCCTTTGACAATCTCCATCGCCAGAAACACGATGGACAGTGCGATAACGGCCTCGACCGGTGGTCCGGGAACATTCAAAACGCCAATCGTTGCCAACGCCAATGTTATTGAATGCGCAAGTGTGAACGCTGTTACTGCCCCCACAAGTTTCCACGGATCACGGACCAGAACAAACAGCGCGAAGACAAACAGAAGGTGATCCCAGCCTTCCAGTATGTGCTCGAAACCCAACTGAGAATATGCTGCAAACACTGACCATGTCGACTGTTCAGAAGGTATGATTTGAACACTGACATCCGGGGTAAAACGAAGCGTCGCAGGTTCAGCATCCAGAGGGTGTAAACGCACCAACACATCGTTTCTCTGGGTCTCAAGGCCTTCAATGGCAATGGGTTGACCCGCGATTTCCGCGTGGCACTCGACGATCCAGGATGAAATCCACGCTCGGCTGTCGGAAACAGGATCAGGGCCACGCGCCGGAGTGCAGCCATCTGGCAATATGGCGTCAATCGCCATCGGTTGACCATTCACATCAGGCTTTCGCCAATGAACGCTCCATGTATTGGAAGCGATTTGACGAATTTCCAGATATCCCGGATCAAGCGCATGCGCAGTGGCGAAATTTGCAGACCACACGAACAGCAGCGCAAACAGCAAGCAAATCGCGGCTCTCATTTGGCAGGGCCTGAAAGATCGGGCGCCACAATCTCGTAGTTTTCGGTAAGAGAATCGTATTGCGCTTGCGCCAGAGCTTCACTCATTTCCCGACGCCAATCCCGCAGCAACGCGTCGTGGATTTCAGCCAAAGGAGGTGTTTGACTGGGCTCGATAGCAACGACCTCAACAAGGTGAATTCCGTAACCTGACTGGATCGGCCCCGTCCACTGACCTGTTTCGACCTCTGTGATGCCTTTCGAAAAACCTCCTCCAAAGACCGACTCGATAACCCGCGTCGCGGACAAGGGCATTGACGCCGGCAGCAATGTCGAACCGCCCAAATCGGAAAAGTCTTGCTGCGCGCGCAGGGTGGCCAGTGCTTTCTCGATTTCGGCCTCTCCGGGTTTCTCTCCAAGAAAGACCTGATTAAAGGCAACCATGACAGGCGTTGCATAGCGTTCCGCGTTTTCCTGAAGAAATACCTCCAGAGCTTCGTCCTCCGGAACTACCGACGTTGCAATGGCTTCAGTCAGAAAGTCCATTTTTTGACTTAACCGGGTCCTTATCAAGGTATCTCCGCGATCCAGACCAAGCTTTCTTGCTTCCCTGACCAGAACCTCTTCCCGAATTGATGCACCGACCAAAGCTTCTAACTCCGCTTTACTTGGCGGGCGTTTCCACTGCGCTTTGAACCGAGCAGACAATAATGCGACGTCATTTTCGTCGATTGTTATCACCTCAAGATCTTCGACGGTCTCGTTGTCCGGTGCAACAATATCGAACCAAATAAAAAATGCCGTTCCAATCAAGAAAAAATGGAACAGAGGTTCTTTCAGTATTCGCATGGAGTCTCCTGCGTAAAACGTGCTCGGGTTCTACGTACAGATGCTGTCATCAACCGGTTGGGTTTTGCAAGAAAATGAGCAATCCAGGTGTTCCGGAAACGTGGTGAATTCGCCGAGGTGGAGATCACCGCCTCGGCTTTCAATTCGTTTGTTCAGCAGATCACTCTGCCGGTGTGTACCAGATCGGGGACGAATATGCGCGTTCCTGATGGGTAAGCACTGCATCCTCGGGCAATTCGATACCATACCTCAGTTTGTCGTACAGGATCCAACGCGGGGTCGGAATTTCGATGGCGCGGACATAATAAAATGCGCGCGCGTTCGGATCGAAGTCCGGGTCTGACCATACGGTGACAAGTTCGGCCGTTCCGATTGTGTTGGTCCAACTGGCGGTGTCCACGTCCACAGTGTTCCCGACCGCAGGGACCTTGCCGTTTTGATCAACTTCACGGTTATCCGACCACGCGACGTCATAGACCTTCTCCTGCATGACACCTTCGGAATCGAGCCATCCTTTTATCACTTGAACACGGTCCAGATTGGCACCAACCGGGTCGCGCAGGGCGGCGATCAGGAAGCTTGGCGCACCCTCACCCTCGCGCGGGCGCAGATCCGAGCCCATAGGCACCCCTTTGGTATAGCCAACATTGGCAAGGAAACGGGTTTCAACATCAGCGTCACTGAAATCCCATCCGCCAAAAAACCGCAGACCGATCCGGGGGCCGGTCGTTGCGTAGGTTTCGCGGCGCTTGAACGCATCAAAGATCGCCGCGCGCGTATTCTCGGTAGCCCAGACAGCCGTGTATCCGGAGGCGACGAGCAGGTCACCGGGAATTTCACCAAGGTCATTGGCTATGAACGGATGCTTGATACGCGAGGCTGAGGGCTCGACGCTGACGGATTTTCCAAAGAAATTGTCTTCTTCGGCGGTGGCCAAAGAGGTATGGCTGTCCGTCGCGCCGCCCATACCGAACTTGTATGGGTTCACGCCAAACTTTTCTTCCAGCATCAAACCGCGCTTCAGCGCCTCGCGAGCGTATTCACCAGCCAGCATGTCATCGGTCTTCAACTCGGTAATATCCAGATTGCCGACGTCCCAGTTCTCATAGTCCGCAAATTCGTCATCCGGGCTCAGGAAAGGGTGCGCTTCGCCGTCACCCTTGATTTGCGTGACCTCGTAATGGGGCTCCCATTTCGCGCGGGCCGCGACATATTCCTCGTCAACCTTGCCGCCGTGATACGTGTCTTCGGTTGGGAACATCCATCCGTTCGACAGGTTTCCGTTATGGGCAAAGGCCACTGCACGCCCCCCCGTTTTTTCCTGATACTCTTCAAGCCAAGCGTATAGCGCCTTTGGATCCGTATCACCGTAGGGAGGCTGCGTGACCGGTGGCACCATTTGAAGCGCCCTGATTGGCCCATCGCGCAGCATGACATTCCGGTGCAAGTTGAACCCTTTCGGCACCGAGGTCCATTCAAAGCCGATGAAAGCAGTAAAGCTGCCGGGATCATTGTGCCGCTCGGCCGCCAGGACAATGCTTTCCCAGGTAAACGCAAAAGCATCGGCACCTGGGCTGTACGCCTCCAACAGGACTTCTGGCAGTGTCATTTGCGAAAAATTGGTAATGATGTCGAAAGCTGCTTTACCGGCTTCTTCCCCGCCGGCTTTGTACCCCTCGTACCACTCCAGTCCTTTCGGATCAGAAAGAACGCCCGGCTTACCGGCCTGCAAATCCGGCGCAAACCCCATCAGATCTGTGTGATCCGTGAGAACCATCCAATCCAACGGTCGTGACAGTCTTACAGGTTGACCCGTTGAAGAAATGACCTGCTCACCCTTGGCGAAACGCCATGCCTCATCCGGTAATAAGGTGTTCCCGAAAGCACCCGCATCCAGCGAAAGCCCGGTGTGAAGGTGAGTGTCCCCCCATAATGGGCGTTCAGGAAACGTGCGTTGGGCGTAAGGGGAATAGGGCTGATCAGAAAACAATCCCTCAGCAGCATCTTCGCTGGGTACGGCGTCAGAGACAGCAGCAGCAGGGACCAATACGAGTGAGATTATGCAAGCAGATTTCCGAAACAAAGTGACCTCCCAGTTTAGGAATACTTAGCGGTGTGGGCGAATTTCATCGCGCCATTGTTATATTCCCATTTTCTTATATCACATTCTATCGACCAACAGGTTATTTTTTAATCTGAGAGCTGCAAACCGGCGCAATCAGGAAATTTGGCGCAAGCCGCTAAGGTGATCGCGAGTCGTGTTCACCTGATAAGACCCGTCGGATCACCTTATCTGATAGTAAAATGAAAGCTTCCGGCTGACGCCCCCAGGCGGGCGCGGGAAAGGTGCGGCGGTTCGAACCTGTTCTTTGGCTGCGCGCTCTATTTCCGGCGAGCCAGAGCTTTCAACGACATCAACCCAAGCCAACGAACCATCTGGGTCAATCTGGAAAAACACACGCGCATAGCCGCGACCGGCAACGTAAACGATTGGCGCTCGATTCAGATGAACAAGAACCTGACCTGCATAGTTCGTGCTGTCCGAGTTTCCCGGCCCCCGCCCGCCTGAACGGGTGCCGCCGCGGTTTTGTCGGAAAGCGTCGATACCCTCTCTTTGATACGTCGCCAGAGGTGATTCAATCGTTTGTTCCGGAAAGCGAAGAGCTTCAAAGTTATTCGTCGGATTCAATGCCCCGCGCAATGCAGGTTGCGGACGGCGGTCTGGAAGACGTGGCCGGAGTGACGAAACCACGGCCTGTTTGGATTCATTCGCTTCTGTATCGGGTATGGGCAGTTCGGCGTCTTCGTCTAAGGGTTCCGATGCTTCATCCGGTATCACAGGTTCAAGTGGTGGCGTGTTTTCCGGAGCATCCGGAACCACTTCAACCGGTAACGCGGCAATCTGTTGCTGTTCCTCGGTCACCGGTTCTTCAGCAGAAGTCGGCTCAACTGGAGCAACCGTCTCGCCAGCCGGCACCTCAGGTGTTTCGGCCACTGTTTCAGGCTCTGCGGAGGTGGCTCCGCCAGCCTCATCGGGTTCGCCCTTCTCCTCTTGGTTCTGTTCTACAGGTTCTACGATGACTTCATCCGGTGCCCTCGGCTGAATGATCGTTGAATCGCCGGTGTCCGGTGCGTAAGTCTCCTGCGGGTTCGGCGATGCAACGCGGGCATCGCTTGTCGGAATCTCCGCCTCTTGCGGCTGGGTTGGCGGCTCGACCGGGGGTGTCGGGGGCTCATTCGGCTCGGGCCGAACGGGTTCAATCCTGGTATCGGCAAACTCTTCGAACGCGTTGCTGAGGTCGATTGTGTCTGTGCTGTTTTCGTCCGAAGCCTGATTTGACAACTCTGGCACTGTAAAAATCAGGCCCATGAGATGCACCAGCACGGAAATCGAAATCGCAAAGATTGCGACGAAAACGGACCGCCTGATCATTCGAGAGCCTGTTCGGTCACCAGGAATACGGATGGCGCACCCAACCGGCGCAGACTGCTGGTGACCTCCATCAATCGAGGGGCCGACGCATCCCTGTCAGGAACGATCCGCACGGGTCCCGATTCATGCGCAGCCATGAAAGCTTCTGCCTCGATCGGATTGCCGCGAAAACTCAGCGTTCCGTCCCGATGAAGAACAAGCGCATCTGGCGGCTCACGGCCTTCAAGATCCGAAGTGTTCACCAAATTCAGATCAGGATCCAACGGCGGTGCGATGGTACCTGTAATAAGAAAAAAGATCAGGATCAGAAAGACGACATTAATCAGCGGAATGGTGGAATCTCGATTTCGACCGGGTCGGATGTAGCGGATCATTGCCTCACTCCAACACTCTGACCGTCAAACCTTCGCGCCCACGCAATGGAGCAAGCAGGTCCACAAGACGTTGCGCGGTTGTCTCAGGATCAAGGCTTACCAGAACCTGACCGGCTTGGACCTGATCCACCAATTCCTCAAGCGACAAGGGTTGACCGTTCAGGACCACACGTGCCGGACCAATTTGCACGAAAAGGCGCTCGGGCGGCTCAACGTCGGTTTTCCTGCCTGTGGCTGCGCTGCTCAACTCGATCTCGCTGAATCGCGAAAACGTCGAGGACAGCATGAAAAACAGCAAAAGCAGAAAGATCACGTCGATAAGAGGCGTCATCGACATGCGTCGCCGCACAAAAGGCGCAGTGTTACGCATGTTCTGGGGCGACCGGGACTTGTGCGGCCGCCTCTGTGCTTTGGATGGAATGACCCGGGACCAGAACCGTACGCAAAGCCTTGTCCGCAAAAACACGCTCGCGTGCGGTTCGACTTTCAAGCCAGGACAAAACCATCGATGTCGGCATCGCAACAGCCAGACCTACAGCGGTGGTTATCAGGGCCACCCAGATCCCCCCGGCCAAAAGCGATGGATCAACCGATGACCCCGCGGTTTGCAAGCTTTGGAAGGCACTGATCATACCCAGCACCGTACCAAAAAGACCCAGCAAAGGCGCCAGCTGCGCTACGGTGTCCAACAATCGAAAACCGCGTTCCAACCCGGCAAGCGCCAGACCCGCTTCGGCATCCAGCCGGTCATCGGCCCCGGGAACCCCCGTTGCGTTCATCGCCGCGCCTACAATGGGGGCAAGATAACTGCTGCTGTCCGCCAGTCTTGCACGTGCAGCACCTTGATCTCCTGCATCCCAGGCAGCCAGAGCTTCAGACAGCACCTTGTGTCGCCCGACACCGCAGGCTGCAAATTGCCAGAGCTTGTAGAGAGTGACCGCCAGCGTCAAAACCGACATTGCGATCAATATCGCCACAACTGGCCCGCCCAGTTCAAAAATCTCGCGAAGTGCGGCTAGAGGGCTCATCCCAACAACTCCATTTCCACCCTGCTGCTCAGCGTCAGGGTGCTGTCGCATATGTCGCTTTCGGAACCATCCACAACGCAGGAGCTTGCGCCGTTGATCAAGGCTTGCCCAACTGCGTCACATGCTCTGTTGGGAAGGTCGAACTGGCGCACCCTGGGTCGGCTGGCCGGCAAGTCGCGAAAATCGAACAGCGAGAGGTTCAAGACACCACCTTCGGTGTCGAAAATGACGGTTTCAAACACAGCGCCATCAATCTGCTGCCCGGTCTCATTCTTGACCAGAAACGTCAATCTGCACGCGCCGGCGACATCCTCAGCCGAGTTCAGTTCCACAAATAGTCGGGCAGAGGATTCGGCGCCAGATTGCGCAGATGCTGTGGACAGCAAACAGCCAGAAAACATGGCCGCGACAATAAGGCGAAGAAACAGCATGAACAGACTCCGTGTTGCAGCGCTGGAACAATAAGGCAGCGACCGTCAGCTTGCCCATCTGCGTTTCTACCTGAGGGGCATGTCACATTAAAGAACCGCGAATGGTGGCATAGAAAAAGGATCGTAGCGTGTGTTGATGTACATACACACACGGTAAGACATACGTTGCTCGATAAGAATTTCAACTCCGTCCAAGACTGCCCCGCGCATCAGCACAAGCAGGAAGATATTGTCGGGTCAAATCTGAAAAGCCAGCAACTCTCGCACTTTTTTGATACGGGTGCTTAACACGCAAAAAAGAAGCGAAACTGCGCCAAATCGGGTCATCATGGAAATGTGCCTAAAGCGCTGTTTGAAGGCCGTTTTCACATAAAACTTGCTTAGAATGCGAAAAGTCATGCATATTTGCCTATATTCCTGATGCTTATCAATAATAAAACTATGCTTTTTGAGGGGCAAATTTCGGGCACAGTGCAATTTGCACGTATCAAGACCCATTGGGGGAAGGGGCTCGAGTTTGTCGTTGTTAAAGATTATTCTGGTTTTATGCGTTGTCGTAATCATACCGTCGCAGACCATCGCCAACATTGGAAAAGTAATAAGCGTCAAACAGGGCGCTCACATCACGCGAGCGGGAAAAGCACAACCTGTGTATTCGGGAATGGAGGTTGTGTCGGGCGACGCACTCACCACTGATCGGACAGGCGTAATTCAAATCGTTTTTGTGGATGACACCAAGATTGCCATTGGCCCCAACGCGCGCATGGTGCTGGATGTGACCATGTTGCGAAGTAACCGCAAGGCCAAGAGCTTTGCTGTTCAGGCCTTGGGTGGCAGTTTTCGGTTTATTTCCGGGAAAAGCCGAAAGAGAGCCTACTCGATCAGGACTCCGTCGGCGACAATGGCCGTGCGCGGCACGACCTTCGACATGTGGGTCGTGTCGGAAAAACAAAGCGCGATGCTTGTCCTGCAGGGCACGGTCCGCATGTGCGGTAGCCAGGGCTCGTGCAGATCTTCGGGACGTCAATGCAGCATGTACGCAACAAGCGGAGACGGAGGTGTCGGTCAGCCTGCCGATCAGGCCCAATACGAACAAGCGCTGAAAAGCGGATTTCCCTTCATTGAGTCCCAGGAAGGAC
Source organism: Ruegeria sp. YTSB088 (assembly GCF_059609825.1). Classification (NCBI taxonomy): domain Bacteria; kingdom Pseudomonadati; phylum Pseudomonadota; class Alphaproteobacteria; order Rhodobacterales; family Roseobacteraceae; genus Ruegeria; species Ruegeria sp. YTSB088. Next base: position 104,238 of record NZ_JBXWMM010000004.1, read on the forward strand.
TGCTGCCCCCTTTGCAGGTGCGAGTCGAAGGGTGTTCAGGTGATGGAGCCCCCATACGGCGTGTCGAGCCTGACCGGTCGGAAGCCCGTAGAGACCCTCCTCAGCAGCGAGAAGCCCAGAATACGGGCGCCGGACCTTCGCCTTCCGCAAACAATGAACCGGAAAGAGAAGAGCCGGATCGCGAGGAGCCCGAACAGGAAGAACCTGAGCAGGAAGAGCCCGATAGAGAAGAACCGGAACCTGACGAGCCAGATCGGGAAGAACCTGAGCAGGAAGAACCCGAACAGGAAGAGCCCGAGCGGGAAGAGACTGACCTCTAATTGCTCAAGAACTGCTGTTGCGTACGCAGGCCCGGTTCCATTTATCTGGAGGATGGTGTGAGCGACAAGGTGCGGAAATCCAAGAATGGCCGATGGGCCTTCCGCCTCGTGGGGCTGTGCCTGATCCTCTTGGGTTGCATCATCCGAGCGTGGGACCCGTACCCCGTTCGAATGACGCGTCTGATCTATTTCGACGTTTTGCAACGACTGTCTCCGCGAGAGTTTAATCCCGAACTCCCCGTGCGCGTTGTGGATATCGATGAGGCCTCGCTTGCCAGCTGGGGGCAATGGCCCTGGCCCCGAACATTGGTTGCGCAGATGGTTCAAAATCTGGGTGACTATGGCGCCGCTACGATTGCTTTCGACATGCTGTTTGCCGAACCTGACCGGTATTCGCCATCTCACCTTCTGAACGACCCATCGCTGGCGGGTATTTTGACAGTGGAACGCCATGCCGAAAAGCTGGACAATGACGTCGTGCTGGGGATGGAAATGGCCTACTGGCCCGTGGTTCTGGGCGTGGCTGTGCGATTGTCAGCTGAAGGGGAACCCATTGCGGCTAAGGCCGGAATCATTGAATTCGGGGAAAACCCTACCGAGGGGCTGATCTCGGTCCCTCATTGGACGCCAATCGCGCCACCGTTGGGTCGGGCAGCTGCGGGTGTTGGTGGGGTCAATGTCTCACCCATCGGTGGAACCGGCATCGTGAGACGTGCACCGGTTCTTTGGAACGGTCCGGACGGTCCGCTGCCAAGCCTTGGAATCGAAGCCCTCAGGGTTGCCTTGGGTGAGACCAGTATTTTCGTGGAAGGCGCGCCTGACGAAGCAGGCATCATGCTGGCCGCCGAAATCGCCGGATATCGATTGCCTACAACCGAGAATGGCGAGCTTTGGCTGAAATACCGGCGGGACACCCCCGACCTCTACATTTCAGCCAAGGATGTTCTGGAAGGCTCGGAAAACCCCGAGCTGCGATCTGAAATCGAAGGCAGAATAATCCTGATCGGAACGTCCGCTGCCGGATTATTCGATATTCATCAGACGGCACTGGGCGAAAGCGTCCCAGGTGTTTCAATTCATGCTCAGATGATCGAACAAATCCTGACCGATGAAATGCTCAGCCGGTCCGACGTGACCGCAGCGCAGGAATTGCTGGCCTTTGCGTTTCTCGGGCTTGTCGTGATTGCCGTCATGTCCAGCTTTGGCGCCATTGCATCCTTTATCGCCGGTGGCATAGCAGCCGCTGCTGTTCTTGCCATCAGCTGGCTGGTTTTTCAAAACCAGTCGGTCCTTTTCGATGCCACCTTTCCCCTGATTGGAGGAATCGCAAATTTTGGTCTGCTGGCGGGGTATCTTTTCGTATCGACCGAGCGCGAAAAGCGCGAAATTCGAAAAGTCTTTTCGCATTACGTGGCCCCGGAAATCCTTGATGAAATGGAGAATACGGGTCACCAGCTGCAATTGGGCGGTGAAAGTCAGGAAATCACCGTATTGTTTTCGGATATCCGCGGTTTCACGGCTCTGTCCGAATCCGCAACGGCCACAGAACTTGTTTCGTTGTTGAATGCGCTGTTTTCCAAGCTTGGGGATCAGATCCTGCATGAGCGTGGTACGATCGACAAGTTCATCGGTGACGCCATCATGGCCTTCTGGAACGCACCTTTGCCCGTTGCCGACCATCCATGCCGCGCAGCGCTTGCCGCGCTCAGGATGCGGGGTGCTTTGGCACAATTCAATGCATCCGACATCATGCGGAACCGAAAGCCGATAGCGCTGGCAACAGGAATTGCCACAGGGCAGGCCTGCGTCGGCAACATAGGATCGCAGAAACGGTTCAACTATACAGTTATCGGAGATGTCGTGAATGTTTCGGCACGTATCGAACAATCCTGTCGAACAGTTGATTATGACATCGTCGTCTCAAACGGGGTTTTTCAAGCTGGACAAGATGACCTGGCGTTTCTGGAGGCAGGCCACGTTGATCTTAAAGGAAAAGCCAACCCTGAACCTGTTTTTGTTCTTGTAGGTGATTCCGCTTTGCGGAAGACCACTGCATTCCAAAATCTCCTTGCTCAGCACAGTGATTTGATCTCAGCGCTGAGAACCCGAAAGCCTCAGGGTGACATCGCGCGTTTGTTTCCGCGCTGCGAAAAACTCGCAGAAGATATCGAACCCGGATTGCGCCAGTTCTATCGCGCCCTGCCCGGTCGTGCAGCTGATTTCAGAACAGATTCACCATCAGGGGAAGCCATGTTCACCCGATACAATCAAAGGAAAGGATCTGGATAGGCGGCGTTCCGCCCCTGTTTAATCCGAAGCCTTTCGTTCCGTCCCATGCAAACAAACACATTCGTTCCGGGCGCGGTATGCATGGGGCCTTGCTGGCCAGATAGCAATTCTGGTCATAAACCGGAGCCGCAGGCTCGCGATACTCGCGTTCAACTTAGTTGCCCAACTCGTGACAGGTCACGATGAGCAACAAACCCACTCATGGAAGATCGCCATATTCGGACCCAAAAACGCCGACGTTGTGAAATGCTCAACTTTAACAAGGTGGCGTGGCAGGAAAAAAACCGCTGATTGAACTTTCAGATCTCACCACAAGGCCCGTGCGATGAATACCGCCTGACTTCGGCAACTCATAAAAAACCCAACACACAAACCCTTCATCATCGGTTGTTATTAGAGACGGGAACCCTGAGGGTCGAAGCGGAAGACCCTGCTCGGTGAATACCCAAACCGGATGCTCTGACCGGCCTCAACCTGATGCTGCCCGAACAGGCGTGCGGTGATCTGGTGATCCTGCATCATGGCAATCACGTTGGTGTCACCGCCCAAATGCTCGACATGGGTGACGTTTGCGACAACCGGGCCATCATCAGACAAAAACAGGTCTTCCGGGCGGATTCCCGTTGTAGTGTTTGCGCTTTCGCCAATCATGCTGGCGGGAAAGAAATTCATCGACGGCGCCCCAAGGAAACCGGCCACGAACTGGTTGGCGGGGTTGTTGTAAAGCTCCATCGGGCTGCCGACCTGTTCCACATGCCCGTCGCGCAGAACGACGATCTTGTCGGCAAGAGTCATTGCCTCGGTCTGGTCATGGGTCACGTAGATCATCGAAGCGTCAAGCTGCCGGTGCAGGTTCGCAATTTCCAACCGTGTATTCATACGCAGAGCCGCGTCGAGATTGGACAGAGGCTCGTCGAACAGGAACAGCTTCGGTTCCCGCACGATGGCGCGACCGATGGCGACGCGCTGGCGCTGACCACCGGACAGTTCGGAAGGATATCTGTCGAGGTAAGGTTCGAGGTTCAGCATCTTGCTTGCCCTGGCAACACGCTCTTCGATGACCTGCCTGCTCTGGCCCTCCTGTTTCAGCGCCAATGACATGTTCTTGCGCACGTTCAGGTGGGGGTAGAGAGCATAGCTCTGGAACACCATTGCGATACCGCGCTTTGAGGGCGGGGTGAGGTTCATGACCTCACCGCCGATGCACACGTCGCCCGACGTCACATCCTCCAACCCCGCGATGACACGCAGAAGGGTGGATTTACCGCAACCCGAAGGGCCGACAAAGACGACGAATTCGCCCTCGTCAACTTCGATGTTGATATCCCTGAGGACCTCGACGGTGCCGAAGGACTTGTTCACGTTTTGCAGCGTCAGGGCGGTCATATGCGTGCCTCTTTCAGCGAAATGGGTTGGCCTGTACGGATGCTTTCATCAGCGGCCAGGCAGATGGCCAGCGATTGCACCGCGTCGTTCATGTGGCGGGTCAGATCGATATCTTCGGCGATGGCGCGCAGCATATAGGCTTGCTCGGCGTCGCAGAGGTCCTGATGGCCGGGTTCATCGGGCAGGTCGATCGTCTGGTCACCTTCGGGGCGGTGAACCAGAAGACCGCCGACCTTAGTGTGACCGTCGATATCGGCCGATGCGCCCTTGTTGCCATCAGTGATCGAGACCGAGCCGTTGGGTGAGATGATATCTTTCACGAAGAACGCGGTTTCGGACATCATCGGGCCCCAGCCGGCTTCGTACCAGCCGAGCGAGCCGTCTTCGAAGACCACCTGGAACTGGCCGTAGTTATACATATCTTCGGAAATCTCGTCACTCAGACGCAGACCCATGCCATGCACGCGGACGGGATCGGAGTCGGTGATCTGGCACATCACATCGACGTAATGCACACCGCAATCGACGATAGGGGACGTCGTCTGCATCAAGGCCTTGTGCGTTTCCCATTCGGCCCCGCTGCTTTGCTGGTTCAGGTTCAGACGGAAGACATATGGTCCTCCGAGTTCGCGCGCCTCCGCGATCAGGCGCATCCAAGAGGGGTGGTGCCGCAGAATGTATCCGATCACCAGTTTCCGGTCAGTTTCCACTGCTTTCGCGACCACGCGTCTGGCGTCCGCAACCGTCGTGGACAGTGGTTTTTCAACAAAGACATGCGCGCCTGTTTCCATTGCGGCGCAGGCGAAGTCTGCGTGGCTGTCGGAATAGGTTGCGACGACGACCAGATCGGGGTTTGTCTCGGCCAGTGCCGCCTGAAAATCCGTATAGGCCGGATAGCCTGACAGATCGGTATGATCCACTCGACCTGAGCGGTTGACCAGTCCCACGAGCTGCGCTTCGGGGTGACGATGATGGGCCAAGGCATGGCTCAGGCCCATGTTGCCAAGACCAGCGATCAGAACCCGGGTCATTTGACAGCTCCTGAAGTGATGCCACGGATCAGCTGGCGCGAGAAGATAACGTAGAGCACCAAAACTGGCAGGATCGCCATGCTGAGTGCGGAAAGAACTGCGTTCCAGTCGGTGACAAACTGGCCGATGAAGACCTGGCTGCCCAGCGTCAGGGTTTTGGTCTCTTCAGCGGGTGCCAGAATCAGCGGGAACCAGAGATCGTTCCAGATAGGGATCATGTTGAAAACAGCGACGGTTGCCATGGCAGGCCGAACCAGAGGCAGCACCAACCGAAAAAAGATCGTGTATTCCGAAAGCCCATCGATGCGCCCTGCGTTCTTCAGGTCATCACTGACCTGGCGCATGAACTCGGAAAGGATGAACACGGCCAACGGCAAGCCCTGTGCCGTGTAGACGAAGATCAGGGCCCAGAGCGTGTTCACAAGCCCCGTTGCGACCATCATCTCCAGAATCGCCACTGTGCCGATGCGGATTGGGATCATGATCCCAAGTGCCAGATAGAGTCCCATCAACATGTTGCCCTTGAACCGGTATTCGCTGAGGGCAAAGGCCGCCATGGCACCGAACAGCAGGATAAAGGTCAGTGAAGCCACGGTGACGATCAGCGAGTTCTGAAAGTAGAGGAAGAAATCCCCCTGCTTCATCACCGTCTGGTAGCCGATCAGGGAAAAACTTTCGGCATCAGGCAATGCGAGCGGTTCGCGAAAGATGGCACGGCGCGTTTTGAAGCTGTTGATGATGATCACGAAAACCGGGAACAGGGCGATCAGAGTGTAAAGGATCAACGCTCCATGCATTGCGGCGGTATTCAGCGGATTCGAGCGTGCTTTGTTCATTGCAGAGCCCTCACAACTGATACCGTCGCATCCGGGTCTGGATGCCGAAAAGGTAAATGCAAACACCGACAAGGATGATGGCGAACATGGCACCGGCAATGGCGGACCCCATATACGGATCACCCAATTGCAGCTGGAAGCCAAAGAACGTGCGGTACATGAAAGTGCCCAGGATGTCGGTCGAAAAATCTGGCCCCGCCAGCGCGCCCTGAGAGACATAGATCAGATCGAATGCGTTGAAATTGCCCACGAATGTGAGGATCGAGATGATCCCGATCGAGGGCAGGATCAGCGGAAGTTTTATTTTCCAGAAAGCCGAAGCTCCGGTGATCCCGTCAATCTCGCCGGCTTCAAGAATTTCTTCAGGGATCGACAGCAGGGCCGCATAGATCAGCATCATCGGGATGCCGACAAATTGCCAGACCGAGACGAGCGCCAGAGTTGTCAGCGCGTATTCTTCCTTGCCTAACCACGGAGCAAACAGGGATTTCAGGCCAACAGCGTCCAGCATCGAGGGCGCAATCCCCCAAAGCGGAGACAGGATCAGTTTCCAGGCAAAACCCACGATCACGAAGCTCAGGATCGTCGGAATGAAAATGGCCGACCGGTACAGTGCGGCAAAGCGCAGCCTCGGGTGTGACAGGATCGCGGCCAGAGCGATTCCGATGGGGTTCTGCACCAGCATGTGGATCAGGAAGAACCAGAAGTTGTTGCCCAACGCATTCCAGAATTGCTCGGACCACAGCGGATCAAAGAACAAGGTTCGGAAATTCTCCAACCCCACATACACACGTGCCTGATCGACTTCGGTGAACAGCGCGAAGCGCAGTGTATTGAACAAGGGCAGGATCATCACCGCCGTGTAGACCAGCACCGCAGGTGCAAGGAAAACGACGATGTGCCAGCGTATGCGGCGCGTCTGCATGGGATTCTCCGGGGAAAAGTGTCGGGCGCGGCGCGATGGGCCGCACCCGGAGAGAGTGGTTCAGATGTTACTGATGCGGTGCGTACCAGCTGGCCAAACCATCTTGCAGTTTTTTGCCCAAAGCCTCAGAGCTTTCGGTGCCCTTGATGGCTGCAACGGATGCACCCCAGGTCTCGTTTTCAAGGTTGGGTGTGCCGCGTGACAGGATCTGATAAGTCGAACGGATGGTGCTCTCGCACTCATCCCGCCACCCGACGATTTCCTTGGCAAGAGGATCTTCCAATTCAACCGGGGTGTTGGAAAGAGGGAAGAAACCGGGAACCGCATTGCCGAAGATGCTGGCGAATTCGGGGCTTGCGACCCAGGCCAGGAACGTGCGGGCAGCCTCCTGGTTTTCGCTGGCAGCATTCAGGCCGATGCCGATATCGGTATGGTCCGAGATATAGCAGGTGTCACCGGCATTTTGGACCGGCGGCTTGAAGGCGCCCATCTCAAAATCAGCCTGTGTGTTGAAACCTGCAATCTCCCAGCTGCCTGCCGGGTAAATTGCGGCGCGGCCCAATGTGAACAGGTTCTGGCTGTCGGGATAGGTCTGCGCCTCATATCCGTCACCCAGATAATCGGCCCATTTCGCCAAAGTGGCAAAGGGCGCGACCCACTGAGGGTCGGTCAGTTTCTGCTCGCCCCTGATCAATGCCAGTCGGCCTTCTTCACCTTTCCAGTAGTTCGGGCCGATATTGTTATAGCCCATCGTTGCGGCTTCCCACTGGTCATTCGTGCCCATTGACATCGGTATATAGGTGCCGTCTTCCTTGATCTTGTCCAACACTTCAAAGAATTCTGCCTCGGTGGTCGGAACGTCCAGACCCAATTCGTTGAACGCGTCCTTGTTGTAAATGAAACCGTGGATCACCGATGCCATCGGAACACAAAAGCTGGCCGACGCATCGTCTGTCTGCCACGCGGATTTGGCAACGTCCGAGAAGTTGTTCATCGCATCCAGATCGGACAGGTCGGTCAGATGGCCTGCTTCGTAAAGCGCCAGAGAAGCATCGAACGGGCGGCAGGTGATCAGATCACCGGCGGATCCGGCTTCCAGCTTGGAGTTCAGAACGGCGTTGTACTCTGCCGGGGCTGAAGGCGAAAAAACAACTTTGATATCTGGATTGGCCGCCTCGAATGCGGGGATGATCTTTTCCTGCCAGAGAGCGAGGTCATCGTTGCGCCAGCTTTCGATTGTCAGCGTAGCGTCTTGCGCATAGGCGCTTGTGACCAGCGCCGTGCTCATCAGAGCCAGGCTCAGAACTTTGCGTTTCATTTGGTTTCTCCCAGGTTGCTATGTTCGTTATTTTCATTCAGCCGGTTCATCGCGTGACGCAGATGGCCATTCGTTTCAGCCAGTCGCTTTTGAGCATCCTCGGCCGATACGGCACCCGCGGCGACAAGTGCCGCGCATTTCAGGTTCCCATCCGCGGCCCTCAGGGCATCATCAGCACGTTCAGGTGATACGCCGGTCAGTTGGCACACGATTCCGTTGGCGCGTGCGCGCAATTTTTCATTGTCCGCCCGAAGATTGATCATCATGCCGTCCTGAATATGCCCAAGCTCGATGGCCATCAGCGTCGACAACGTATTGAGGGCTATTTTCTGCGCAGTACCCGCCCCCATCCGGGTTGAGCCCGAGATCAATTCCGGAGGGGTCGCAAGCAGAACGGCATGGTCCGCCAGTTGCAACAATTGCGAACCCGCATTGTTTGCAATCCCGATCACGGGCGCTCCCTTGTCGCGCGCCAGTTTCGCGGCTGCAACAGTGTAGGGTGTGGTGCCGCTGGCCGAGACCGCGATGAGCATATCATTGGCATGCATATCCGACATTTCACGTGCAAGCCCATCAACAGCGTCCTCTACATCCCCCGGCATGTCTGCTTTGGTCGGCATTCCACCGGCCATATGAATGCGGATCTGTCCCGAGGGGATTGAGAACGTTCCGCCAAGCTCCAGCGCGTCCGAGGCCGCCATGAGGCCGGAAGACCCCGCCGCAAGATATCGAAGCTTGCCGCCCGACCGGATCGTCTGGGCCATGGCCGTCGCCCCGCTGCAAATCGGACCAAGTGCATCAAGCACTGCCGTCGCCGCTGACACCTGCGACCGCGCCAGCAGGCTGGCCACTTCTGCCAGCGGACGGGTATCAAGCCCATGCGCATCCTGATGCAATTGTTCTGTCGCCGGCGTAATCAAGTGATTCTCCCCCAAGAACTCTCGATATCATACCTTTTAAATACCATTAGTCTACGATTTATTTTTTTTCATATTTTTGGGCATTTTAGCGCGATAATCGCCGCTTTGGTCGCAATTAGGACTTCAAAATACACAAAAGGTATTATAAAGGTCTTTATATGGTAAAGTCATCAAAACCCATGTTCCTGGCCGCCGACGGGGGTGGAACGCGCTGCCGCGTCGCCGCTTTTGTTGATGGCAAAACACACAGGGTCGAAGTTGGCGCGGCAAACGTGTCTACTGATTTCGACGCTGCTTGCATCGAGTTGCGGCGTGGCCTGGAAGCTCTGGCAGTTCAGACGGGCCGTTCGGCGGAGGAGCTTGCACGAGCGCCCACCTATCTGGGCTTGGCCGGGATAACAGGTGATGCGATCGCCAGAAAACTCGCAGCGGCATTGCCAATTCAGCACGTTCGGATCGAAGACGATCGTGCAGCAGCTTTGCGCGGAGCATTGGGGGCCAGAGACGGGTTTGTCGCACATTGCGGCACCGGTTCTTTTGTCGCAATGCAAAGGGGTGGCGTGATGAAGCTTGCCGGCGGATGGGGTCCTGTTCTGGGCGATCAGGCTTCCGCGCAATGGGTTGGCAAACGGGCGCTGGCCAAGACGCTGGAGCACACAGACGGTATGACCGGCCCTTCAGAATTGGCGCAGGATCTGCTGTCTCGATTCGGCGATGCCGCGGGAATTGTACGGGCCGCCGCTGACATGACGCCATCTGACTTTGGCGCCCTCGCCCCGCTTGTGACCGAGCTTTCCAATCGCGGGGACGATTTGGCCAGATCAATCCTGCGGGACGGTGCGGACTATCTGATCGAGGTGATGAAGAAAATGGGCTGGAACGTTGGCCTGCCCGTTTGTCTGACCGGCGGAATCGGCCCCCTTTACGCGCCGCACCTGCCTTCAGACATGCAATCTGTTCTGGTCCAGCCTGCGGGCGATCCACTGTCCGGCGCACTTGCATTGGCACAGGCGTATCTGGAGGAAATCGAACATGAGCGTAGCTGATTTCCTGCGGCCCGAAGGATGGTTGGGGCAAAGCTCGGGCCCGCGCTATGTACAGCTCCGTCAGCGCCTCGAACAAGGGATTAAGGACGGTATCCTGCCTCCCAACAGTTCACTGCCCCCCGAAAGAGAAATCGCCGAGATCACCGACCTGTCGCGTGTGACTGTGCGCAAGGCCATTCATGAATTGGTGCGCAAGGGTGCAATCGAACAACGGCAGGGGTCTGGTTCTTTTGTTCGGGAACCCGTGGCGAAAGTTGAACAGTCGCTGTCCCATCTGACATCTTTCACCGAAGACATGGAGCGGCGCGGGCTCAAGACGACCTCGACATGGCTGGAGCGTGGGATTTTCCTGCCATCCCCGGAAGAAATGATGGCATTGGGCTTGTCGGCAAACGAACAGGTTGCACGTATCTACCGCCTGCGAGAGGCAGGAGGACGCCCGATGGCGTTGGAAAAAGCGGCCCTTCCGCTGGATATCCTGCCAAACCCCACTGAAGTGACGGGGTCGCTTTACTCTGTTCTTGAACAATCTGGTCTGCGACCGGTGCGCGCTATCCAGAAAATCTCGGCCATCAACCTTGAAGCGCCCGAGGCAGAGCTTCTGGACGTTGCGGAAGGTACGGCCGGGCTTCGGATTCAACGCACCTCATATCTGCAAAGCGGGCGGGTCGCTGAATTGACCCGCTCGATCTACCGCGGTGATGCCTATGACTTCGTGGCTGAGCTGCGCCTGTCAAATTGAAAGCCTGGGAAAATGTCTGACACAACCACTCAAATGCGGCAGGAGATCAATGAGATTCCCGACGCCGTAGACCGCCTTCTGACCGAGGGCGCAGATTTGATCGCGCAAACCGCCAACGAGATCCAGACCCGCAACCCGCGGTTTCTGATCTCGGTGGCGCGCGGATCCTCGGATCATGCCTGCAGCTTTCTGAAATACGCCTCGGAACTGCTACTTGGCTTGCCGATGGCTTCGGTCGGACCGTCGGTCAAGTCTATCTACGGTGTCGACATGCACTGCGAGGATGCGATCTGCATCTCTGTTTCACAATCCGGCCAGAGCCCGGATATCGTGCAACTCACGCAGTCGCTCACATCCGGCGGAGCTTACTCGGTCGCGATCACGAACAACACTGCCTCTGCACTGGCCGACGCAGCCACGGCAACGCTGCCAATTCACGCGGGCCCCGAACTGAGCGTGGCGGCGACGAAGACATTCGTGACGTCTCTGGTCGCCGGGTTGTGGTTGATTGCGCAGGTGAAGCGCGATGATCATTTGTTACGCGCCATCCATGGGCTGCCGGACAGTTTGTCGACTGCAATTGCCTGCGACTGGAGCGCCGTGGCGGACGCGGTGGATGGTCGCTCTTTGTTTACACTGGGGCGCGGCATGTCTTTGGCAATTTCCAACGAAGCCGCGTTGAAATTCAAGGAAACCTGCCAGATTCACGCGGAAAGCTATTCGGCAGCCGAGGTTCTGCACGGCCCTGTTTCCATCGTGGATCAGGGCTTTCCTGTGCTTGCCTTGTCGTCCGGGGATGCAGCAGAGGACAATCTGGCTGAAGTTGCAGACGCACTGGCGTCCAAAGGCGCTGTGGTTTTCGCCACAACCGGCCGCGTGAAACACGCAACAGAACTGCCGCATGTCCGAACGTCCCATTGGATGACGGACCCCATACCAACAATTGCGTCGTTTTATGGAATGGTGGAGAAGGTTGCCACACAACGAGGGATTGACCCGGACACACCACGCCATCTGAAAAAAGTAACGGAAACGGTATGACCAGTTCTACCATCACCTTTGCGGGCGGCCCGATCTTCGATGGCACTGAATTGCGTGAAGGATACGCCGCACGGTTCAGAAACGGGCTGTTGGATGCGTTGGTCCCCTTGGACCAGATAGCGCATGAAGACCAGATCGAGGATCTGCATGGCGACATCCTCAGCCCTGGCTATGCTGATCTGCAGGTGAACGGCGGTGGTGGCGTGATGTTCAACGACGATCCATCTGTTCAGTCACTGACCCAAATCGCACGTGCTCATCGCGCGCTGGGTGCGATGAGCATCCTGCCCACCCTGATCACTGACACGGCCGAGAAAACCCGAGCCGCTATTGATTCCGCCATCAAGGCCGTTCAGACTGGTGTTTCCGGTATTGCGGGCCTGCATCTGGAAGGTCCTCACCTGTCTGAGCGGCGCAAGGGCGCACATGATGCTGCGATGATCCGCCCGATGCGGCAAACCGACCTGGAAACTTTGATCGATGCTGCAAAACACCTGCCTGCGTTGATGGTGACGCTGGCGCCCGAAAGTACAACACTGCAGCAAGTTGAAGCATTGAAGCGCGCAGGGGTGATCGTCTCTTTGGGCCACACGGACGCGCCTTTTGAGACCTGCCTGGCGTTCTCAAGGGCCGGGGCGCAGTGCGCAACGCATCTGTTCAATGCGATGAGCCAGCTTGGCAGCCGAGAACCCGGACTGGTTGGCGCGGCGCTATCCTGCGGATCGCTATCGGCGGGCTTGATCGCGGATGGTATCCACGTTCATCCCGACACAATGCGGATTGCCTGGGCCGCCAAGCGCGGACCTGGGCGGATTTTTCTTGTCAGCGATGCGATGGCGGTCGCTGGCACGTCACTGGCGGAGTTTCAGTTGGAAGGGCGCCCCATCCGGCGGGAAAACGGCAGGCTGACGTTAGAGGATGGCACTCTGGCCGGCGCCGATTTGTGTCTGACAACAGCGGTACAGGTTCTGACGGACCAAGCGGAGATCCCGTTTCAAGAAGCACTCGCAGCAGCAACAAGCGTTCCGTTAGCGATGATTTCCGGCAAGAGTACAGGACAAAAGCCAGCGCTCTCGCAGATGATACTGATTTCCCCGGATTTGTCCCGGGTCAGACCTGTGCAACCCTGATCACTTCCGGAGCCAACAAAATCGCATGTTCCAAGAATGAAACGGATGAACTGAACGTCCAGCCCGCGTAACATTCAGCCGATTTCCGACTGGACCAAACTGGCGTGAGACGGGTTGATAACAAGATCGGCGTCAACCGGCCCAAATCATCGTTGATCCGACCGGTCGTGCAGCGCGTGCGCGATGTCAGCGCTGCGTGCGTTTACTGGCGGCCAAATTTTGATTTTTCAAAACTTCGCGAATAGAGCTGTCACCTTTTTGCGGGTGGTCCGCACCGATCTCTCAGCGCATATTTCAGACATAGGACATTTTTCAGGAGCATGCATGACCGCCAAGTATTTTTCGCCACACGGTGGGCATCCTGGTCAGGAGCAATTGCTGACTGACCGCGCCGTATTTACTGACGCTTATGCAGTGATCCCAAAGGGAACGATGCGGGATATCGTGACCAGTTTTCTGCCGTTTTGGGAAGACACCCGCTTGTGGGTGATATCACGCCCGCTAAGCGGCTTTGCAGAAACCTTTTCGCAATACATCATGGAAGTTCAACCCGGCGGTGGCTCTGACCGACCCGAGACCGATCCCGAAGCCGAAGGCGTTTTGTTCGTGGTCGAAGGCACAGCGACCTTGACTGCCGACGGCACAACCTATGAGCTGACGCCCGGCGGCTATGCCTACCTGCCCGCTGAATGCAATTGGACCTTACGAAACCGAGGCGGCGAAATCCTGCGGTTCCATTGGATTCGAAAGGCTTATGAAGCGGTAGAAGGGCTTGACCGCCCAGACGTTCTGGTTCTCAACGAAAACGAGATCACGCCGACGCCGATGCCCGGAACGGACGGCAAATGGGCCACGACTCGCTTTGTCGACCCAAGTGACTTGCGGCACGATATGCACGTGACCGTGGTGACTTTCGAGCCCGGCGCCGTCATTCCTTTCCTTGAAACACATGTGATGGAACATGGTCTGTATGTTCTTGAGGGAAAGGCCGTTTACAGGCTGAACAATGACTGGGTAGAGGTCGAGGCCGGCGATTACATGTGGTTGCGCGCGTTCTGCCCACAGGCCTGTTATGCAGGTGGCCCGGGTAAGTTCCGTTACTTGCTATACAAAGACGTGAACCGCCATATGGCACTGCGGCCAGGTCCAGCCGCTTACCCGCAGCACCGGCGTCTCAGGACAGCGGCGGAGTAATAGTCCCGCCGATGGCCAGAGTTAACTGATGCGCCGCCTCGATGACGGGGCGGCTTAGTCGCTGAATCTCGACTTCGCTGACGCGACTTGTCGGTCCGGACACTGAAATCCCGGCAACCGCCTCTCGGTTGGTATCGAAGACCGGCGCAGCAATGCACCGCATTCCCGCGTTCTTTTCTTCGTTGTCTATCGAGAAGCCTTGTACCCGAACCATGGCAAGATCTTCTTTCAGCGCGGTCGGGCTGGTAATCGACCTGTCCGTGAAGGCCTGTAGTTCTGTCTTGGCCAACAGCCGGTCCAACCGATCTTCATCCATATATGCCAACAAAGCTTTCCCGATGCCCGACGCGTGCATCGGAGAAAGCGTGCCCGGAGGGAAAAACGCGCGAATGCTGGCATGGGTTTCCACCTGGCTCAGGAATAATACCATTCCTTCTTTCTCGACCCCCAGGTTTGCGGTCTCGCCGGTGGCCTCCATCAGCTTTCGCATCACGGGTCGGGCCCGGTCCACAAGGCTGGTGCGACGCAGGAAGCGCGAGCCGATTACGAACGCACGAGGACCGATGTGCCAGACCTGCTCGTCGTGATCGAACTCGACAAGGCCCCTGCCCTCAAGTGTAACGAGTATTCGGTAAACTGTGGCGGGCGACTGGCCCATTTCGTCGGATAGCGCGGTTAACGCCTTGCCCTGCGCTTCACTCAAATACTCAAAAACTTCCATCGCACGGTCGAGAGACTTGATCGTGTTTTGCGCTGTCTTGTCGTCCCATCCCCTTGGTCTTCCACGGGCTTTTCTGCGGACTTCGCGAGTATTGTCTTGAGAATCCATAAAAACCCTTTGATTATTCGTGAAAGACTAATTCATCATATGAAAAATATAAGGCACTGACAATTATAAATTATATTCGAAGCGTGGCGTTTTGAAAGTCTTTTTCAAAAATATATCAGACTGAGTGACGGGTGTTTATCGTTTGGTCAACGACGGAAGGAGACCATCCATGAGCTTTCAAAACCCCGTTTTCATCCCGGGTCCGACCAACATCCCGGAAAGCCTGCGCAAGGCCTGTGATATGCCCACGATCGACCATCGCTCGCCGCTGTTCGGGCAAATCCTGCACCCCGCGCGTGCTGGCGTTCAGAAAGTCCTGAAAAGCAACAGCGCCCAAATCTTCATCTTCCCGTCGACCGGAACCGGAGGCTGGGAGACCGCACTGACCAATACCCTGTCGGCCGGTGACAAGGTTCTGGCAGCGCGCAACGGCATGTTCAGCCATCGCTGGATCGATATGTGCCAGCGTCACGGTCTGAATGTCGAGATCGTCGAAACCCCTTGGGGCGACGGGCTGCCAGCTGATCGTTACGAAGAGATTTTGACCGCCGACACAAGCCACGAAATCAAGGCTGTTCTTGCCACGCACAACGAAACGGCAACCGGTGTGAAATCGGATATTGCGGCTGTACGCAAGGCGCTGAGGGCCGCCCGTCACCCTGCCATGCTGTTCGTCGATGGTGTTTCATCGATCGGGTCCATGGATTTCCGTTTTGACGAATGGGGCGTCGACGTGGCCGTCACGGGTTCGCAGAAAGGGTTCATGCTGCCTGCGGGTCTTGCCATCGTCGGGTTTAGCCAGAGAGCAATGGACGCGACCAAGACGGACACCCTGCCCCGCACCTTCTTTGATGTTCATGACATGGTCCAGGGGTACGCCAACAACGCCTATCCCTATACGCCTGCCGTTGGTTTGATGAATGGCCTCAACCAGGCCTGCGATATGTTGCTGAGTGAAGGTTTGGAAAACGTCTTTGCCCGGCATCACCGTATTGCCGAAGGAGTACGTGCCGCCGTGGGTGCGTGGGGGCTGGACCTTTGTGCGGCGAACCCGTCGGTATATTCTGACACCGTCAGCGCGATCCGAACGCCAAACGGCTTCAATGCGACGGGTATAGTCACCCATGCCGCTGAAAAATACGGCGTTGCCTTCGGTGTCGGCCTTGGTGAAGTCGCAGGCAAGGTATTCCGCATCGGACATCTGGGTAGCCTGACGGATGTCATGGCTCTGTCCGGGATTGCCACCGCTGAAATGTGCATGGTCGACCTGGGCCTGAACATCCAGCTGGGCTCCGGCGTGGCGGCTGCGCAGGAATATTATCGCGGTCATCCCGGTGCAGTTCAGAAGGATGCTGCGTGATGAAGGACTGCAACATGTACATCCCAACCTACGAGGACATGCTCGAAGCCCACAATCGGATCGAGCCCTTTATCCGCCGTACCCCGGTCCGAACCTCGGACTACCTGAATGAATTGGCCGGGGCGCAGCTGTTCTTCAAATGTGAGAACTTTCAGGAACCGGGTGCCTTCAAGGTGCGTGGGGCAGCAAATGCCGTGTTTGGCCTTGACGACGAACAAGCAAGGAAAGGCGTTGCAACCCATTCCTCGGGCAACCACGCCTCGTGCCTGTCCTATGCGGCGATGAAGCGGGGCATACCGTGCAACGTCGTCATGCCACGCACAGCGCCGCAGGCCAAGAAAGACACGGTGCGGCGCTATGGCGGGAAGATCACGGAATGTGAGCCCTCAACCTCGTCGCGCGAGGCCACGTTTGCCGAGGTTCAGGCCGCCACGGGCGGGGATTTTGTCCACCCCTACAATGATCCGCGCGTGATAGCCGGGCAAGGCACCTGCTCGCGCGAGTTCATCGAACAGACCGATTGGCTGGACGCGGTAGTCGCCCCCATCGGTGGCGGCGGCATGGTATCAGGCACTTGCCTGACATTGTCTACTCTGGCCCCTGAAACCGCGATCATCGCCGCAGAACCTGAACAGGCCGACGATGCCTATCGCAGCTTCAAGGCCGGCCACATCATAGCGGATGACGCACCCAAGACGATTGCCGACGGGCTGCTGGTTCCGCTCAAGGACCTCACCTGGCATTTCGTGTCGAACCACGTCTCCGAAATCTACACGGCTTCCGAGCAAGAGATCATCGACGCGATGAAACTAACGTGGAAACACCTACGGATCGTGATGGAGCCATCTTCGGCCGTTCCGCTGGCTACGATCCTGAAAAACCCGGACGCTTTCAAAGGCAAGCGGGTCGGCCTGATCATAACCGGGGGCAATGTCGATCTGGACAAGCTGCCCTGGCTGAACGCGTAACATCAATCCCGACATAGGAATACGGAAATGAAAGATATGACCAATCTCGACAATTTCGAAGTAGGCTTTGACATTCCGGCCAAGCCCGGAATGGATGAAGCAGATATCCAGACTCCCAGCCTGATTCTGGATCTCGACGCGCTAGAACGCAACATCAAGAAGATGGGCGACTATGCCAGGGCGCATGGCATGCGCCACCGCGTGCATGGAAAAATGCACAAATCGGTAGACGTGGCCAAGTTGCAGGAGAAGATCGGAGGCGCTGTTGGCGTTTGCTGCCAGAAAGTTTCAGAGGCCGAAGTGTTCGTGCGCGGTGGCATCAAGGACGTTCTGGTGTCGAACCAGGTGCGTGACCCCGCCAAGATCGACCGTCTTGCCAGCCTGCCAAAGCTGGGCAGCCGCATCATCGTTTGCGTCGACGATCTGGACAACGTTGCAGATCTTTCCGGCGCGGCGGTGGATCATGGAACACAGCTGGAAGTCTTTATCGAGATCGACTGCGGTGCCGGGCGGTGCGGCGTGACAACGACCCCGGAAGTGATCGAGATTGCCAAAGCAGTAGAAGCTGCTGACAACCTGAAGTTCACCGGGATCCAAGCCTACCAGGGGGCCATGCAGCACCTTGACAGCTATGAAGCGCGCAAGGAAAAGCTCGACACCGCCATCGCCATGGTGAAAGACGCCGTCGAGGGCCTCAAAGCTGAAGGCATCGAGTGCGAATTGGTCTCGGGCGGTGGCACCGGTTCATACTACTTCGAGTCCAACTCGGGCGTGTACAACGAACTGCAATGCGGGTCCTACGCGTTCATGGATGCCGATTACGGCCGCATCCTGGACAAGGATGGAAACCGGATCGATCAGGGCGAGTGGGAAAACGCCTTCTTCATCCTGACCAGCGTCATGAGCCACACCAAGGCGGATAAGGCGATCGTCGATGCAGGCCTCAAGGCGCAATCGGTGGACAGCGGCCTGCCGGTTGTCTTTGGCCGCGACGATGTCGAATACATCAAATGTTCGGACGAACACGGCGTCGTCATGGATCCGAACGGTGCGCTGAAGGTCAACGACAAGCTCAAGCTGGTTCCGGGACACTGCGACCCAACCGCAAATGTACACGATTGGTATGTCGGTGTTCGCAACGGCAAGGTCGAGACCGTCTGGCCCGTGTCCGCCCGCGGACGCGCTTATTGATCTGAACTTGCTCTGTTTGGGAGGGCTGGCTCGGAAGCAGCCAGACAGCCGCCCGCGTTTATGCTCTCCTTCCGGCAGGGGCACGCGGGCGCACGATTGTTTGATTGGAGAAAGAAATGCTGATCGTACCCGAGCGTGAGATCGCTGACCTTATGACCCGACAAGCGGCTTTTGACGCGGTCGAACAGGTCTTTGCTGCAATGGCGTCCGGCGACGCCTACAACTTCCCTGTCGTGCGTGAAGCCATCGGGCACGAAGATGCACTATACGGCTTCAAGGGTGGATTTGACCGCGCTGGCCTGACGCTTGGACTGAAGGCGGGCGGCTATTGGCCAAACAATCTGGAAAAACGCGGGCTGATCAACCACCAGTCCACGGTTTTTCTTTTCGACCCCGACACTGGCAAGCCATCTGCGATGGTCGGCGGCAACCTTCTGACGGCCCTTCGAACGGCGGCAGCATCTTCGGTATCGATCAAGCATCTCGCACGTACGGACGCCAGGGTCATAGGCATGATTGGCGCTGGCCACCAGGCAGCCTTTCAGCTTCGCGCGGCATTGGAGCAGCGCGATTTTGACAAAGTCATTGGTTGGAACTACCACCCCGAAATGCTGCCGAATATCGAAAAGGTCGCCAATGAAGCAGGTGTTCCGTTCCAGGCGGTCAAGCTTGACGAAATGACTGAGGCGGATGTGATTATTTCGATCACTTCGGCCTTTGCACCCTCACTGATGGCGAACCATGTCAGCCCCGGAACTCATATCGCCTGCATGGGCACGGACACAAAAGGAAAACAGGAAGTTGAAACCGCCCTTCTGGCCAAGGCGAGCGTGTTCACGGACGAAGTCGCGCAATCCGTCAGCATCGGCGAAGCGCAGCACGCCGTGGCCGAAGGCCTGATCCAAGAAAGCGATGTGGCGCAGCTTGGCGCGGTCATCAACGGCACCAATCCGGGCCGGATATCGGACAATCAGATCACGCTGTTCGATGGCACGGGTGTGGGCCTTCAAGATCTTGCGGTCGCCGCGTCCGTGGTTGACCTCGCCGTTCGGAAAGGGATCGCGATCGAGGTCGATTTCTGAAGCCAGACGGCAACACCTCCTTGGGCATTGTCTCGGCGGTCCTTTTGGGTGGAGAGCTTTTGACAGCAGATCTCCATTAAATGGTGACAAAACAATGAATCGCGGCGCGCCAAGGCGCGCCGCTTCATGTTTTTTCCAGGACGATCAGTGTATCACGTCGAACGCATCAGACGTGGTCGTCTTGCTCGATGGACCCAAGACCATGACCGGCCATGCCGCCCGAGACCTCTTCCGTCGCTTCGTCGGAAAGTTCTTCGGGAAGAACAAGATTCAATACAATGGCGATGACGGCGGCGGGCAGGATTCCTGATGTCGCCAGAACCTTCAATGTGCCGGGCAAGTATTGCAACGCGTTGGGTTCCAGCTGCAAACCCAGCCCAAGGCTCAGGGCGATTGCAAAAATCACCATGTTGCGCCGGTTCCAGTTCACGTCCGACAGCATCGAGACACCTGCCGCCACAACCATGCCGAACATCACGATCACGCCCCCACCGAGAACCTCAATCGGAATGGACGAGATTATCGCCCCGATTTTGGGAATAAGCCCGCATACGATCAGGAAAACTGCACCGATGGTCACGACCATTCGGCTCATGACGCCGGTCATCGCAATCAATCCGACATTCTGACTGAACGACGTGTTCGGCAGCGCTCCAAACAGGCCAGAGATCGCAGTGCCAAGACCATCGGCATAGGTCGCGCCCTGAATTTCCCTGTCGGTTGCTTCTCGCCCAGCGCCCCCTTTGGTGATACCGGATACGTCCCCAACGGTTTCAACTGCGGAAACAAAGGACATTGCACAGAAACCGATGATGGCCGCGACCGAGAATTCAATACCGAAATGCAACGGGTTCGGCAGAGCAAAGGATGCCGCGTTCCCGACGTTGCCCAGGTGGACCTGGCCAAGTAGGAACGCCACGGCGTATCCGACCAGCAGACCGATCAGAACAGCCGACACGGACAGCATGCCCCGTGTAAAGAATTTCAGGCCAAGCGTGACCACGATTACAGTTCCGGCCATGAACCAGTTCAGACCCGAGCCGTATTCCTCGGTCCCAATCGCAGGAACACCCCCCGCGGCATACTGAATGCCGACCTTCACAAGTGCCAAGCCAATCATGGTCACCACAAGGCCCGTAACCAGTGGCGGAAGAGCAAAGCGAATGCGTCCAATGAACAGCCCAAGCAAGGCGTGAAACAAACCACCGACAACAACCCCGCCCATCAGGACGGCAATACCGTCAACGCCCTTCCCCACCACCAGTGGAATCATGATCGGGATAAAGGCAAACGATGTTCCCTGCACGATAGGCAGCCGGGCACCGACCGGGCCCATGCCAACAGATTGAAACAACGTGGCGACACCTGCAAAGAACATCGACATCTGGATCATATAGATCATCTGCGGGAAATCGGGGCTGTTCGAGCCAAAACCGAAACCAGCTGCACCACAAACGATAATGGCTGGCGTGACGTTTGACACGAACATCGCCAGTACATGCTGAATTCCCAGTGGCACCGCCTTTAGCAGCGGCGGAGTATAATTCGGATCGCGGAGTTGTTCCGGCGTTCCGATGGATGCATCTGACATTTGGTTTTTCCTCCCTTGAAGTTCGCAGCCGGCTCCTCATCCGGCAACGCACCTCATTCTGTGATTTCAAAAGCCTCCTCGAACCAATGCTCTTCGAGGTTGGGCCCGGATCCAATTCGGTCGACCACCGCAAAAAGTCCGGGCGCATGAAGCGGGGTCAGAACGCCATGCCAAGTGTTGCGATGATAATTCACACCCTGTCCGGGCGCTGTTTTGAAGGCGATTGGCTGTCCCGGCGTGCCGTCTTCATCCGGGGCCACAACCACGACAAAAGGTTTATCCGACAAAGGCAAAAAGGCCTGGCTGCCATCAGGATGGCGTTCCACCATTTCCAATTTGATCGGCAAGCAGAAGACTTCGGACTGAAACACGCTGATACCCGCGTGCCCATCATGGAAATCCAACGCGGCCCGGTCGTGATAGCGCGCGCATTTACCCTGATTAATAAGTTTGTCCACCTGACCAGCCGCCTCGATGACATCGCCGAAAGGTGCAAATGCCTCTGACGTCAAAGGTCGGAGCTTCAAGGCAGCCGTCATTCCGCGAACTTCTCAATCAGGCGCAATTCGGCAATGCGCTCAACCTGACGGCAGGCTTCGGCAAATTCCCTGTCACGGTCATTGTCGATACGACGGTGAAAGGCTTCCAGAATGCTGGCTTTCGTGTTGTCCTTGACCGCGATGATGAAGGGAAAGCCAAACTTGGTTGTGTAGGCTTCGTTCAACGCCGTGAACATCGCGCGCTCTTCATCGGTCAGCATGTCCAGGCCTGCACCGGCCTGTTCCGCAGTACTTTCCTTGGTCAGGCGGCCGGCGGCGGCCAGCTTGCCCGCCAAGTCCGGGTGGGCTGTCAGAACGCCAAGGCGCTGCTCGGACGAGGCAGAACGGAATATACGCGCCAGTGCGTTGTGGACACCAGCAGCATTGTCATGCGTCGGGCCCAATTCCAGTTCATACGCACCTTCGGCAATCCACGGGCTGTGCTCGAACACGCCACCGAATTCTGACACAAAGGTTGGTCGATCCATTTCGGACGGGGTCAGACCTTGCACAGGTGGGTGTTCCTTGGCCCAATGATCGGCAATCTGCTCGCGCGTTGCGAACCAGACACCGTCGTGTTTCCTGAAGTAATCAAGTGCGCGTTTCAGCGCCATGGCACGACCTGGGCGACCAATCAGACGGCAGTGCAACCCGATCGAAAGCATCTTGGGCGCGCCCGCCTCACCTTCGGCATAGAGCATGTCAAAGCTGTCTTTCAGATAGCTTTCGAACTGTTCCCCATTGGTGAATCCAGCCTGGATTGCAAAGCGCATATCGTTGCAGTCCAGTGTATAGGGCATGATCAGTTGATCCTTGCCCCCTGCCTTGGTCCAGTATGGCAGATCGTCGGCGTAGCTGTCGGCGATATAGGCAAAGTCGCCTTCCCCGGCGGCCAGTTCGACCGTTTTCATCGAACAGCGGCCCGTATACCAACCACGGGGCGGCTGACCCGTAACCTCTGTGTGCAGCCGGATTGCTTCGCGGATCTGGGCGCGCTCTTCTTCGGCGTCCATGTCCTTGTGTTCAATCCACTTCAAACCGTGGCTGGCTATCTCCCATCCTGCGTGCTTCATCGCCGCAACCTGAGAAGGAGCACGGGCCAAGGCGGTTGCAACGCCATAGACTGTAACAGGCAGATCCTGCAGAAGGTGATGCACGCGCCAGAACCCCGCGCGGCTGCCGTATTCGTAGATCGATTCCATGTTCCAATGCCGTTGCCCCGGCCAAGGGGCGGCTCCGGTGATCTCGGACAGAAACGCTTCGGATGCGGCATCGCCGTGCAGAACGTTGTTTTCACCGCCCTCTTCGTAATTCAGCACGATCTGAATTGCGATTTTGGCATTGGCCGGCCAGTTTGCTTTGGGAACTTGCCCACCGTAACCGGTCATGTCTCGTGGATAAGGCTTCACATCGGTTTCCTTCTTCATGAATTGATCAATACCCCAGATAATCAAATATGTTTTTCAAAAAATACTGAAAGCAGCTTCCCACAGACTGCCTTTGCCCCTTGGGGCGAAAACAGACTAGTAACTGTATAACTTGAGGAGTAGCGCAAATGACCGGTTACCTTACAACACATGTTCTGGATACGGCGCGAGGGTGTCCCGCCGAAGGATTGAAGATCGAACTGTTCCGCATTGAAGGTGCAAACCGCGAGTTGCTGAAAACTCTGGTCACCAATGACGACGGCAGGACCGACAAACAAATTCTGCCCGAAGCAGAGTTTTCAACAGGTGAATACGAACTTGTCTTCCATGCCGGAGATTACCTTGATGCCTCTGGCACACCACCTGAAAACCCACGCTTTCTGAACGTCATCCCGATCCGCTTTGGAATGTCCGAACACTCGCATTACCACGTGCCTCTGCTGCTTTCACCCTTCGGATACGCGACCTATCGCGGCAGCTGAGCATCCTACCGGGACGTATTTGCTGCCGCAATCGACGACCCGATGCGTTCTATTATGAATTCCATGAAAAGCCGCGTTTTGGGGTCCTGCATACGGCGGTGCGTAAACAGACATGCCATCTGAATTGGTTCCGGCGGCGTCTTCTCTGCCACCGGAACCAGATTTCCCGCCTTGAGATGCTGCGCAATCTCAAATTTCGGCTTCAACGCGATGCCATGCCCGCCAAGCGCCCAGTCTGTCAGCACGTCGCCGTCGTCTGACTCGAAACGTCCGGAAACCCGGAACCGTTTTGGCCCCGCATCGGTCCTCAAGAGCCATTGAAACTCGGTCGCTCCGGGGAACCGCAAATTGAGACACTCGTGCTCATCAGCGATTAACGCGTCGCCGCTTTCAGGCATCCCACGTTTTTTGATGTATTTCGGAGATGCACAAAGCACCCTTTCGACATCGGCGATCTTGCGAATACGCAAGTTGCTGTCTTCTGGCTGACCCAGGAAAAAAGCCAGATCCAGACCCTCGGTTGTCAGATCAACCTTACGGTCCGTCAGCCTCAGCCTGACGTTCACCTCGGGGTACTCGGCAAGAAACTTTGGGACCTGCGGTGCTATCAACCGACGCCCAACCCCCAAGGGCGCAGCGACATAGAGTGACCCTTTCAGGTTCTCGGTAAGATTGACGATCTGGGCTTCGGCACTTTCGACTGCTTCTAGGATCTCTGCTGCGCCACGATAGAAAGATTTTCCCTGCTCGGTGGGCGTCAGGCTGCGTGTCGTGCGTTGGAACAAACGCACGCCAAGATGCTCTTCCAATTGCGATATACGCGCCGACGTAACAGCTGGCGAAACCCTCAAATCACGGCCCGCGGCAGACATGCTGCCCAGTTCGTAGACCCGGACAAAGGTTCTGATGTTATCAAGGTAGGACATTTTTTTGCATTTTTTGATACTGCTTGGTCTTTACCAGCAATACCAGAACAAAACACACTCGCATAGAGTAACCGGAACTATAGAATCTTAGGAGCAAAGCCATGTATGACTTGGCCGTAATGTGGGAGTGGATCGCCTTTTCCGTCCGTTGGCTGCATGTGATCACCGCGATGGCGTGGATTGGTGCGTCATTCTACTTTATCGCGCTGGACCTCATGTTGAAGCCAAACCCTGCCTTGCCGGACGGAGCCTACGGCGAAGAATGGGAAGTACATGGCGGCGGTTTCTACCACACCGTCAAGTATCTGGTTGCACCCTCGCGCATGCCCGAGCACCTGACCTGGCACAAATGGCAGAGTTACACGACTTGGCTGTCGGGCGCGGCGTTGCTCATGATCATATATTGGGTCGGGGGCGAGTTGTTCCTGCTTGATCCGACCAAAGTGGACCTGGCGCTGTGGCAGGGGGTCCTGATTTCTGGCGGATCGCTGACCATTGGCTGGTTGCTCTACGACCAGATGTGCAAATCGAAGCTGAGTGATCACCCGACCGTTCTGATGCTGCTGTTGTTCGTGATCCTGGTGATCATGTCGTGGGGTTACAACCAGATCTTCACCGGTCGCGCCGCGCTTTTGCATCTTGGAGCCTTCACTGCGACAATCATGACGGCCAACGTGTTCTTTCAGATCATGCCGAACCAACGGATTGTGGTCGAAGACCTCAAGGCCGGTCGGACGCCTGATGCCAAATACGGCAAGATCGCCAAGGTACGATCCACGCATAACAACTACCTGACTTTGCCGGTCGTTTTCCTGATGCTGTCGAACCACTATCCGCTTGCTTTCGGCACCGAGTATTCCTGGATCATCGCCAGCCTGATCTTTCTGACGGGCGTCACCATCCGTCACTACTTCAACACGATGCATGCAACCGGGAAAGGCCCGCACTGGACTTGGGGGGTGACGGTTCTGCTAATGGTCGTGATCGCCTGGCTGTCTTCGGTGAGAAACACTGAGACATGGGAGGACGCCGAAGCGCGTGACCTGACGCCATACGAACAGAAATTTGCGTCAGCCGCGGGCTTCGAAGACGCCTATGACACGGTCTTGGGCAATTGCTCGATGTGCCACGCCCGCGAGCCGGTGTACGGCACCATGAAATGGGCCCCGAAGAAGGTTTATCTTGAGACACCCGGCGATGTCGCCCGCAACGCCGACCAAATCTATCTGCAAGCCGGCATCAGTCACGCAATGCCACCACCATCTGCAGTGCAAATGGATGAAGAGGCACGCCAAACCATCATCGCATGGGTGCGTGAGGTCAGAGACCAATAGACGCCTGCGCGCAAAACGAAGATTGTTAACCGGGTCGTGATGCCCGGTTTTTCTTTATGCGAAAAAGCGTTTGCTGTGCTGCGCGATGTGTTCGACAAACAGACGCACCTTGGGGTCTTGCAGCTTTTTGTGCGGATAAAGACATCCGAAAATCGTTGGCAATGGGGGCGTCTCGGGCAGGACTTCGACCAGTCGCCCATCCTTGAGAAACTCCCGTACGTCAAAGCGCGGCTTGTTGACGATCCCCTTGCCCGCCAAGGCCCAGTCTGTCAGTACATCACCATCATCCGCGTCGTATTTACCGCGAACTTCAAGTTTTCGCGGACCCATATCAGTGCGGAGCGTCCAGTAGTATTCCGGAGACCTTGGATAACGCAGCAACAGGCAGTTATGGGGCATGTGCAACAAATCGTCTGGTGTTTTGGGCGTGCCAAACTGCGACAAGTAATCGGGCGAAGCGCACAGAACACGATCACAATCCGCGAACTTCCGCAGTTTCATGGTTGAATCACCGGGCTCACCAATGAAAAAGGCTATGTCCAGACCGTCGGCCAGAATGTCCACCTTGCGGTCGGACAAACGCATGCGAATCTCTGTTTCCGGGTAGCGATCAGAGAATTCCGGGACAAGTGGCGCAACAATTCTGCGCCCGACACCCAAAGGCGCGGTGATGCGGATGGCCCCCCGAGGCGCGTCGGAAAAGCTGGCGACACGCGCTTCAGCGTGATCAAGCGCCAGCAGGACCGCCTTGGCTTCATCGTAGAAAACCGTCCCCACTTCCGTTGGTGTCATCGACCGGGTCGTTCTGTTGAACAGCCGTACACCCAGATGGTTTTCAAGCTCTTTCAACCGTTTGCTGGCCACCGCCGGGGTCAACCGAAGATCACGCCCGCCAGACGTGATGCTGCCCAGTTCCATCACTCGGACAAAAACACGCAGACTTTCGATGTAAGACATTGGAACCTCCCAGCAGCGAAAGAATGCGTCATGGCCCTATCTTTTTCAACGATATGTTGAAAGTATTTGCCGTTTGCGGCGATTTTCCGACTCAATCTTTGCACCTATGGTTCCAGTGACCGCCCTCCGGAAGGCAGGGCAGAGGGAGAATTCCATGACGCATCGCACCCACATCCGATTTGTCCTGAACGGCAAGGATGTCTCCGCCCCAAACGTCTCAGCAGACCAGACACTTCTCGATTTCCTGCGCCTGGAACGTCGACTGACAGGAACGAAAGAAGGCTGCGCCGAAGGCGACTGTGGCGCGTGCACCGTGCTTGTCGGACGGCTTGGGCGCACGGGCCTGCACTATGCTCCGGTCAATGCCTGTATCCGGTTTCTTGCCTCTGTCGACGGCTGTCATGTCGTGACGGTTGAAAACCTGACCGGACCTGAAGGCCGACTACACCCGGTTCAACAAGCCATGGTCAATCATCATGGCAGCCAGTGCGGGTTCTGCACGCCAGGCTTCGTCATGGCCCTCTATGCGCTTTGGATGCAAACTCCGGAACCAACCGAAGTGCAGGTTCAAACCGCACTGCAGGGTAATCTGTGCCGCTGCACAGGGTATGAGCCTATCATCCGAGCGGCCATTGCCGTCAGCCGCTACGGCACCCCGGCTTCTGACCATCTGAACACCGAACGCGAAACCATGACGGCGCGCCTGGCGGCCCTGAAAGACGGGCGGCGCGTGGTGTCCGGTCCTGAAGGCAACCTGAGCATTCTCCCGTCCAGCGTTGATGATCTTGCCGCATGTCTGCAAGCTTATCCAAACGCCACGATCGTGGCCGGAGCCACCGATGTGGGCCTTTGGGTGACCAAGTTCCTGCGCGACATTGGCCCCGCCATCTTCACCGGTCATCTCGAAGACCTGAGAACAGTTGAAAGACAGGGGTCCCTCCTCCTGATCGGTGCCGGCGCCAGCTACACCGATTGCCAGGAACTTCTGTCTGAGCACCTGCCACACCTGTCCTCCTACTGGGATCGCATCGCAGGGTGGCAGGTGCGGAATATGGGAACTGTTGGCGGGAATATCGCCAACGGCTCCCCTATCGGGGATACGCCGCCGGTTCTGATTGCGCTAGGCGCAGAAATCACGCTGCGGCGCGGTTCCGAAAGCCGGACGCTGCCTCTGGCTGATTTCTTCATCGACTATGGCAAGCAAGATCGCCAACCCGATGAATTTGTCGCAAGCATCCACGTGCCCCTGCCCGGCCCCAACGATCTGAACGCGGCCTACAAGATTTCCAAGCGGCGTGACGAGGACATCTCTTCCGTCGCTGCCGGTGTCCACATGACGGTCACGGATGGCACGATCAGCAATGCGCGCATCGCATTCGGCGGCATGGCCGCTACGCCTAAGCGAGCCGCAGCTGCCGAGGCCGCGCTAAACGGTCAACCCTGGTCGCGCGAAAGCTTTGAAGCTGCCGCTGTGGCGCTGGCACAGGATTTCTCTCCTCTGACCGATTGGCGTGCATCGTCTGACTACCGGATGCTGACCGCCCAGAACCTGCTGCGTCGGTTCTTCCTTGAGAATGACGCTAAAACCGACACCCCCGTTCAACTGGCTAGCGCGTAATTAGGAGACGGCAAAATGAAAGATAACGTTTCCATCATTGGATCAGCCCACACCAACGTCAAACATGACAGCGCGATCAAGCACGTCACAGGGCGTGCCGACTATACCGACGATATTGCCCAGCCCGAAGGCACGCTGCATGCCTATCTGGGTGTCTCCGACGTCGCCCATGCCAAGTTATTGGACATTGATTTCACCGAAGTGCTGGCCACGCCGGGGGTCGTCGGTGTACTGACCGCAGACGACGTGCCGGGGGTCAATGACATCAGCCCGACACATCTGAACGACGAGCCGGTTTTCCCGACCGACGCCATTCAGTTTCACGGGCAGCCTTTATTTGCCGTAGCAGCGGAAACCCGTGACATTGCGCGCCGGGCCGCAGAACTGGCAAAGATCGAATACGAAACCCTGCCCCACGCGCTGGACCCGATTGCCGCGCAAGAAGCCGGATACCCGCATGTCACAGCCCCGCTCAAGCTGGAACGCGGCGACGTCGCCCCGGCGCAGGCCGCGGCACCAAACCGGATCAAAGGCCGCATGAATGTTGGCGGCCAGGACCACATGTACCTCGAAGGTCACATCGCCTTTGCCATACCGGGCGAAGACGATGATGTGGTTGTGCATTGCTCCACCCAGCACCCGTCCGAAGCGCAGCATATGGTCGCGCATGTCCTTGGAGTGCCGTCTAACGCCGTTGTCGTTAACGTGCGCCGCATGGGCGGCGGATTTGGCGGCAAAGAAAGCCAGATGAACCTGTTCTGCGCTGTTGCCGCTATGGCTGCCAAAAAGTGGAACCGCGCCGTGAAAATCCGCCCTGATCGGGATCAGGACATGACGGCGACGGGCAAACGTCATGACTTCGTAATCGACTATGACGTCGCCTTTGACGACGACGGCCGTATTCAGGCGGTCGAAGGCAGCTTTGCCGCGCGCTGCGGGTTCTCGGCGGACCTGTCCGGCCCTGTGACCGACCGGGCGCTTTTCCACGCGGATAACGCTTATTTCTATCCGAACGTGCGCCTGAACAGCCGTCCGATGAAAACCAACACGGTGTCGAATACCGCGTTTCGCGGATTTGGCGGCCCGCAAGGCGTTATCGCGGCTGAGCGGATGATCGAAGAAATTGCCTATGCCACGGGGCAGGACCCGCTGGATGTGCGCAAGGTCAATTTCTACGGTACCGAAGACCGCAACATCACCCCATATCATCAGGAGGTCGAAGACAGCATTCTCGACCGACTTATCGGAGAGCTGGAAGAGACATCGGGATACCGCAAGCGCCGTCAGGACATCATTGAATTCAACAAGACATCGCCAATCCTGAAAAAAGGCATCGCGCTTACTCCGGTCAAGTTTGGCATTTCGTTTACCGCGACCTGGTACAATCAGGCGGGCGCTCTGGTTCATGTTTACAATGACGGTTCGATCCATCTGAACCACGGTGGCACCGAAATGGGGCAAGGTCTCAACACCAAGGTTGCTCAGGTCGTCGCCGAGGCCTTCCAGGTCGATTTCAACCGGATCAAGATTACCAAGACAACGACCGAGAAGGTTCCCAACACCTCGGCCACTGCGGCGTCCAGCGGGACCGACCTGAATGGCATGGCAGCGTTGAACGCGGTCGAACAGATCAAGGAACGTCTGGTGAAGTTCGCTGCTGAAAACTGGAAAGTCGCTCCTGAGGAAGTCGGATTCCACGCCAATCAGGTGCATATCGGCCAAGACGTTCTGGCCTTCGATGCATTCATCAAACAGGCCTATCTGGCGCGCGTACAACTGTCGGCGGCCGGGTTCTACAAGACACCAAAAATCCATTGGGACCGAGCCAAGGGGCAAGGCCGCCCGTTCTATTACTTCGCCTATGGTGCGTCCTGTTCGGAAGTCACAATTGATACTCTGACCGGTGAATACCACGTGGATCGGACGGATCTACTGCACGACGTCGGACATTCGCTGAACCCTGTGCTGGACAAAGGTCAGGTCGAAGGTGCCTTTATTCAGGGCATGGGATGGCTGACCACCGAAGAGCTTTGGTGGGACGATGCCGGTCGTCTGCGCACCCATGCTCCATCAACATACAAAATCCCACTCGCATCAGACCGCCCGCGCATCTTCAATGTGAACCTCGCCGATTGGTCGGAAAACCGGGAACTGACCATCAAACGCTCCAAGGCTGTTGGCGAGCCGCCGTTTATGCTCGGTATCTCGGTGTTCGAGGCGTTGTCGATGGCCGTGGCTTCTGTTGCTGATTACCGGGAATGTCCGCGCCTCGACGCACCGGCCACGCCCGAACGCGTCCTGATGGCCGTTGCGCGGTTGCAAGCGGGGCCCTGAACTATGGCTGCCCCGCATTCTCTGAGCAGATTTCTGTCCGCGCAGCTTTGCGTGATCCGCGTTGCGTTGACGCGTGTACGCGGGTCTTCGCCGCGCAATGAGGGAACAGAGATGTTCGTGGCACCCGGATCGTTGTGGGGAACCATTGGCGGTGGGCAATTGGAGTTTATTGCCATCAACGCCGCGCGGGACATGCTGCGTGATGGAGCGTTGCATCGGGACATGGATGTGCCTCTGGGCCCGGAAATCGGGCAATGCTGCGGTGGCAGGGTCGAACTGAAACTGACCCGCATGCGGGCCTCAGACAAATGGGCGGCAAAAGAACGCGCCGCCCAGCGCGAAGACGATTCGCCTAAAGTCTACGTCATGGGCGCGGGCCACGTTGGTCGGGCTCTGGCCAATCTCCTTCAGTACCTGCCGGTGTGCTGCATCCTCGTCGACACCCGGCCCGAAGAGATTGAGCTTTGCACCGCAAATGTCGAAACCCGGGTCAGTGCAATCCCCGAAGCCGAAATCTGGCGCGCACCCGAAGGCAGCGCCTTTATCGTTCTGACCCATGATCACGGATTGGATTTCCTGCTGACGACCGCCGCGCTGGAACGAAAGGATGCCGCTTATGTGGGGATGATCGGTTCCGCAACAAAGCGGGTAAAGCTCAGGAACTGGGCGCAGAAACACTGCGACGGACTATCCGTCGAACAACTGAATTGCCCCATCGGGGCAAGCGGTAGCCGCGACAAGCGGCCCAGCGTCATCGCCGCTTTCGTGGTGGCCGAAGTGATGGCTGAATTGACCTCTGAAACTGCCGCGACCGCCCTGACCGGGGCAAACCAGGCGCCCCTGCGGGCCCACCATCACGACC
Source organism: Ruegeria sp. YTSB088 (assembly GCF_059609825.1). Classification (NCBI taxonomy): domain Bacteria; kingdom Pseudomonadati; phylum Pseudomonadota; class Alphaproteobacteria; order Rhodobacterales; family Roseobacteraceae; genus Ruegeria; species Ruegeria sp. YTSB088. The sequence goes on from NZ_JBXWMM010000004.1 coordinate 135,916, forward strand.
GGAAAGGGAGATCGGCCTGACACCCGTCGGGCCAACCCGGTCACATCAGAGGAGGAGACCGTCATGGACGGGAGGACCTATGAATACAAGCTGTTTACCCGCAGCGACTTCAGCGCTTTCTGGGCGCTGTTCACGGACAACCTTGTAAACCTGCTGATCCTGTCGGGGGTCTGCCAGTTCGTGTTCCAAATGCCAGCGGAAATCGTCTTTGGCCGCATCGTACCCGGCGCCGCCATCGCGATTTTGGCCGGTGTCGCGGTCTACACATACCTCGCCAAGTGGGCGGCAAATGCTCAAGGTAAAGACGTAACCGCGTTGCCCTACGGCATCTCGACGCCGGTAATGTTCGTCTACCTGTTCGGTGTGATCGGTCCCATCTATTGGGCAACCAACGATCCGATGCTGGCTTGGCAAGTCGGTATCGGAGCCGGATTCATGGGCGGCATTGTTGCGGCGTTGGGCGCAATCGTGGGGCCATACCTCAAGAAGATCACGCCCCGCGCAGGAATGCTGGGAACGCTTTGCGGGATCGCTCTGGTTTTCATCGGCTCCGTCCCTCTGGCCGAAGTGTTCGAGAACCCCGTCATCGGCTTTACGTCGCTGCTGTTTATCCTTTGGGGTCTGATCGGGCGCTTCCGTCTTCCCGGCAACGTACCGGCCGGTCTGGTTGCAATTGCCGCTGGTACGGTGATTGCCATCATCCTTGGTGAGTCAAGGATTGATGTCAGCGGCATCGGGTTCTACCCGCCAATCCCTTACATCGGGGACCTTATTACCGGCGTGCAATACCTTTTCGCCAACCCTGAGCTGTTTCTGGTGCTGATTCCGGTGCAGATATACAACTTCATCGAAACCATGAACAACGTCGAATCGGCCGAGGCCGCGGGGGATCACTACCCGGTTGGGCTGTGCCAGGTCACGGACGGCGCGGGCACGATGCTGGGTGCTCTTTTTGGGTCCCCATTCCCGACAACCGTGTACATCGGCCATCCGGCCTATAAACGACTGGATGCGCATGCGGGGTATATTGTCGGTGTGGCCGTTGTAATTGCCGCCGCCGCCTTCCTTGGGTTCCTGTCATTCCTTGCTGGCCTGATCCCGATCGCCGCAGCTGCACCAGTACTGGTCTTTGTCTCAGTCAGCCTGATCACCAACACGGCATGGGCTGTCAAACCGATGCACATGGCTGCGGTATCCTTTGCGATCCTGCCCCATATCTCGGCCTTCCTGATGGTCAAATGGGGATCTTTGATGAACGCCCTGCGCAGCAGCGGTGTCGAAGGACTGCCGTCTTTGGGAGATGCAAATCTGACCTCGGCCCTTCTCATGGAAGGGGCTCATTACGAGGGACACCTTGCCCTGAGTCAGGGGGCGATCATCACCGGACTGGTCTGGGGCGCCATCGTGGCCGATGTGATTGACGGACGCTTCCGGATGGCCGGCGCGTTTGCCGTCGCAGGTGGGCTGATGTCTTCGATCGGCATCATCCATTCCTACACGCTACAGATGCCTCAGTTCGACGGGATAACCATCGGCTATCTGATCATCGGCGCATTCCTCTATGTCTACCCGATGTTCGCACCTACAGAGGATCTCGAACATCGTATCATCGTACCGGATGAGCCCGATCTCATCGATGACGATTCACCCGCTCAACAAGCCTGATCGACAGCGGGGCAGTCGCACGGCTGCCCCAAAAACCTTCCAGTCCCGTTCAATCAAGGTCGTTCGCGAGGCAGAGATTGCTCTGCGACCGCTTGCTGATCTTTCTCTCGCCTTTCTCCGGGCGACGGCATGTGGTTCGGAAGGGTCTTCCAGCGGATCACCCATGGCGGTTTCTCACAACACAACTGCACCGCCTTGACTCCGTCCATCATGAACACGATCAAAGCCTTGGCTGAGGTTACATAAAACAAACGACCGCAAGTGATTTGCGCGAGGTTATGAACCTCACCTGTGGGCCCCGCGATCGGCCGTCAGCCGATCAACCGTGGCGAATTTTGTCGTTTGCAGGCTTTTCTGTCGCTTTCCCGCTTGTCGCGGCAAGCTGGTATGAACAAGAATACCTGCTTATGAATAGTTGTTTTCCAAATCCTATGGACCGCCGTGCCACCGGCTGTGACCTTGTGATCCTAGCCTGATTTCAGGGCCCCTGGCCCATATGCATCAGGCTGTGACTACGGATTTTTCGGATAACCTCATGACAACTCAAGCGCTGCGCCTGGCCATCGATATTGGCGGCACGTTCACGGATACGGTTCTTGTCTCTGGCGAAGAGACGATACTTGCCTCGACCAAAACCCTGACCACGCATCACAACCCCGCCGACGGCGCCATGCAAGGCGCAGCGCGCGTAATGCAACAGACTGGGCACCATCTGAGCGAAGTCACCGGTTTTATTCACGGCACCACGCTGGCCACCAACGCACTGATCGAAAAACGCGGTGCGGTCGTGGCAACCGTGACCACCGAAGGGTTCAGGGACATTCTGGAAATCGCCTACGAGCGGCGCTATTCGCAATACGACATCAATCTGGAAAAACCTGATCTTCTGGTCCCACGTGAGCGCGCGCTGACAGTCCGCGAACGCGTTTCGGCGGATGGCAAGGTATTGATTCCGCTAGAAGGCACAGCCGTCGACGCGTTGCTGAAGGACATCGACGCCAGCGGAGCGGAAGCCATCGCCATCTGCCTGATGCATGCTTATGCAAACCCCGAGCACGAGCGCAGGCTGCGCGATAGACTAGCGGACAGGCGCCCCGATCTGACCGTCTCGATCTCGTCGGACGTCAGCCCCGAGGCGCGCGAATTCGACCGGCTGTGCACGACAGTCGCCAACGCCTATATCCAGCCTCTGATGGAGACGTATCTGGCCCGGTTTGTCGAACAATTCGAGGCCCGGGGCGTCACCTGTCCGATCCTGATGATGACGGCAGGTGGCGGAATGTGCACCCTGCACACCGCCGCGCGGTTTCCAATCCGGCTTGTAGAATCCGGCCCTGCCGGCGGAGCCATTCTAGCCGCCCGCGTCGCCGCCTGCGCCGGTCTGGATCAGGTACTGTCCTTTGACGTCGGCGGCACCACCGCCAAGCTGTGCCTGATCGACAACGCCCATCCGCAGACTTCACGCCAGTTCGAGATTGCCCGCGCCGCCCGGTTCATCAAAGGATCCGGAATGCCGGTACGTATACCGGTCATCGATATGATCGAAATCGGCGCCGGAGGCGGTTCGATCGCCGAGGTTGATCGGTTGGGACGGCTGACCGTGGGGCCAAAATCAGCGGGATCCGAGCCCGGCCCCGTCGCCTTCATGCGCGGTGGAACCGAACCCACGGTGACGGACAGTGATATTACACTGGGTTATATCGTACCGGACACGTTTGCCGAGGGGCATATTCAGCTTGATTCCGAAGGCTCGAAACAGGCGCTGAGCCGGTTAATCGGGTCGAAGCTGGAGCTGGATGCCGTCGGAGCCGCCGATGGCGTCAGCCGTATCGTCGACGAAAGCATGGCCAGCGCGGGTCGGATGCACGCGGTGGAATCCGGCAAGGACCTTGGCCCACGAACAATGATTGCTTTTGGGGGCAACGGGCCATTGCACGCCAGCCGGGTGGCGCGATCCGCCCGGGTCAGCCGCATAGTGATCCCACCCAACCCGGGCGTCGGCTCGGCTGTCGGTTTCCTGTTCGCTCCGGTGTCTTTCGAAATCGTCCGCTCGCGCTATTCGTTGCTGGGCAGCATGGAGCTGAACGGAATCAACGCTTTGTTCGAAGCCATGATTTCCGAGGCAAGAGACGTCGTCTTCCAAGGGTCCGGTGAGGCCCCGACCGAGACGTCGCGTACTGCCTTCATGCGCTACCACGGACAGGGACACGAGATCGAGATCTCCCTTCCTGACCGCCCCCTGACCGCCGAAGATTTCGTGCCGCTGACCGCTGCATTCGAACAGGAATACCGCAAGCAATTCTCGCGCCCGGTACCGGGAATGCAGATCGAGATTCTCAATTGGGCAGTACGGGTCGCGACCTGTGACAGCGTCGTGCCGGCGGTTCCTGAAACGCCCCGGTTGAAGACAATCTCGGTGTCGGAAACCCGTCCGATCACGTGTGACGTGGACGGAGTATCAAAGCCAGCGGCCTTCATCGCGCGAGCGGATCTGAAGCCCGGCGACCACCTTCACGGCCCCGCACTGATCACCGAGCCGCAGACAACCACGCTCGTATCCGCCGACTTCTCGGTGCATGTGGATGCCCTTGGAAACCTCGTCCTCGTTCAGGACCAGAAAGGAGGCGCATGATGTCAGCCGATCTTTCACATGATCTGTCGCCCGCCCGAATGCAAGTGATGTGGAATCGTCTGCTGGCGGTGGTCGAAGAACAGGGCCAAACCCTGATCCGCGCCGCCTTCAGCCCGATTGTACGCGAATGTGGTGATATCTCCGCCGGGATTTTTGATGCCGATGGCCGAATGCTGGCGCAAGCCGTGACCGGCACACCGGGGCACATCAACACCATGGCCGAGGCAGTGCAGCACCTGCGCCGGGTTTTCCCGGTTCAGACCATGAAGCCGGGCGACATCTACATGACAAACGACCCATGGCTGGCCTCGGGACACCTGAACGATTTCCTGCTGATGATGCCCGCATTCAAGGATGGCAGGGTGGTGGGCTTCACCTCCTGCACCTCGCATCTCGTTGATCTGGGTGGGTTGGGCATGGGCCCCGAAGGATCCGATATCTATGACGAGGGTCTTCTGATCCCGCCCTGCAAGCTGGTTGAAGAAGGCACTCCCAACGCTCTGCTTCTGGACATCATCCGTGCCAACAGCCGCGAACCCATTGCCAATGATGGCGACATCTATGCGCTGATCGCCTGTTGCGAGGCCGGTGTTACAAGACTGCTGTCGATGATGGAGGAATTTGGCCTCGACGATCTGGACACGCTCGGCGCCTACATCATCGACACGTCGCGCCGCGGTACGCTGGAGGCCATCGCCGAAGTGCCCGAAGGTGTCTACAAGAATGTTCTGAAAATGGACGGTTATGAGAATGAGCTGGAATTGCACGCCACCCTGACCGTGAAGAAGGATGGCATGCATGTGGATTTCTCCGGTACCTCGGGCTGTTCACGCAAGGGCATCAACGTGCCGCTGAACTATGCCACCGCCTACACGGTGTTTGCCTTGCGCTGCATTGTCGGCTCGGACATTCCCAACAATGCGGGATCACTGGAGCCATTTACCGTTGACGGGCCCAAAGGCTGCATCCTGAATGCGCAGCGCCCGGTGCCGGTTGCGATGCGGCACACGCTGGGTCAGGTAACGCCCGATCTGGTTCTGGGCTGCCTGCATCAGGCCCTGCCCAATGCGGTCCCCGCCGAAGGCGCAAGCTGCATGTTCGACCTGCCCATGCGCCATGCCCCTGAAGTCGCACGAGAAGGCGGTCGCGAATTCGCGGTGGAACCCGTGCACAATGGCGGAACCGGCGCGAGACCTCATGCCGACGGTCTGTCGGCCACGGCCTACCCGTCCGGCGTGTTCGGCAGTCAGGTCGAAATCACCGAAAGCGTCGCACCTGTGACGATCTGGCGGCGCGAACTGCGCCACGATTCCGGCGGCGCGGGCAAGTATCGCGGCGGTCTGGGACAAAGGATCGAGATGACCTCGTCCAACGGTGCACCCTTTATCGTTTTCCTGTCGGTTGAACGGCTGAAATACCCGGCGCTTGGCCGTATGGGCGGCAAACCCGGCGCGCCCGGCCGCATCCGTTTCAGGGACGGTGCAAACGATATTCCGGGCAAAGGCGAATTGCGGGTGGAACAAGATGATTACCTGATCTTCGATACTCCGGGCGGTGGCGGCCTTGGTGACCCCGCCGAACGCGACCCGGATGCGCTGGCGCTGGACATCAAACGAGGGTTGGTGAGCGAAGAGGGTGCCAAGACTTACAGAGGTGACGCATGATCCGACCGGTTCCTTACGTTGGCGCCATGGGCGCTTATGCGCTGGCTGATCCGAGCGGCGCAGGTACGATTTCACTGGCGCAGAACGAAAGCGCCTTTCCCGCAAGCCCCGCCGCCATTGCGGCTGGGCAGGCAGCGCTGGCGGATCTGGCCCTTTATCCTGATCCAGAATGGGCCGAAATGCGCTCGGCCATTGCCGAAATACACAAGCTCGACCCGGCGCACATTTTATGTGGGGCAGGCTCAATGGAACTGATTGGCTGTCTGATCCGCGCCTTTGCCGGGCCAGGAGATCAGGTGCTGGGCACACAATATGGCTATGCCTTTGTCGCCTCGGCTACAGCACAGGCGCAGGCCGAATATGTGGCAGCGCCCGAGGTCGATTTGACCGTATCGGTGGACGCGCTTCTGGCAGCCGTCACACCTGCCACCCGCATCGTGTTTGTCTGCAATCCGGGCAACCCCACCGGCACGCTGATCCCGAATGACGAAATTGTCCGCCTCCGATCGAATCTGCCCGGCGAGACACTGCTGGTGGTAGACCAGGCCTATGCGGAATTTGCCGATGCCACGAACGATCCCGCGCAAATCTTTGCGCTGGTGGACCGGGGCGATACCGTGATCACGCGTACATTTTCCAAAGCCCACGGGCTGGCTGGGGCGCGGGCCGGCTGGGGCTGTTTCCCAAGCGAAATCTCGGGCGGGGTCCGCAAACTTCTGAATCCCAACAATATCTCTATTGCCTCGCAGGCAGCAGCGGCGGCGGCGATGCGCGATCAGGCCCATATGCGCAACGTGGTCGCACGGACAGGCGAAATTCGGGACCGGTTTGCGCAGGCATGCCGCGAACTGGGCCTGAGCGTGCCGAAAAGCCACACCAATTTCGTGCTGATCCGCTTTGCCTCGACCGCGCAGGCACAATGCGCCGATGCGGCTCTGCGGGCGGAAGGCCTGATGATGCGCGGCATGAACGGCTATGGTTTGTCGGACTGTTTGCGCGCCACAATCTGTGCGCCCGGCGTGATGGACAAGGCCCGCGACGTGTTGAAAGGAACGTTGAGATGACCGAGACCCGCACAGCCGCCAAGATCGGTGTTCTGGTGCCCTTCACCAACACCAATCTGGAACCGGATATGGAGATGCTGCGACCGCCAAACACCACTATCCATTTCCAGCGTATGGGCGGCTATGACGTGGATGAAATTCCCGGCTCGGATCAAATGGCAGGTTTGGGCGCTTCAGATATCAGCCACGATCTGCACATGATCTCAGGGGTGCGGCCCGATGTGGTGCTGTACGGCTGCACCTCGGCCACCCTGACCCATGGACCGTCTTTCGACGCTGAGCTGGCGCAACAGATCAAATCCGGATCCGGGGCGCTGTCGCTGACCGCGGCCGGATCATTGATCGCCGCAATCAAAACGCTGGAGGCCACAAAGGTCGGCTTTTCCTCGCCCTATCTGGGCGAAATAAACGTACAGGCGATGGATTTCATGGCCCAGAACGGAATCCAGACCGTTCGATGCGCCGATGTGGGCCGCAAGCTGGGCAATTACGGTCAGGGCGAGCTGACACCGGATGAAGTCTATGATCTGGCCTGTCAGGCCGATCACCCGCAGGCGCAGGCCATAATTCTCAGCTGCACCGACATGCGCGCGGTCGAGGCGATCGACCGGATTGAAGCAACGCTTGGCAAGCCGGTGGTCACCTCAAATCAGGCGATGATGTTCTGCCTTATGCGGGCTCTGAACCTGCCGCGTCGCGACGCGCTTCCAGGGCGATTGTTCGACCTGCTCTGAACGGATCAGGGCGCAAGGCGACAGTGTAAAGGAGCAAGCTCACCTCGTACACTTCTTGGATCAGCTAGGCTTGTTGCCAGCTTCAGTTGCGCGCCGCGGCGTGTTCTTGACCGAAGCAGCCGCCCAGATTTCCCGGAGCAGCCAGTCGCACAGCATCGGTCTTCAAACCCCTGTTTCGAAGCGTGACATCCTGTAGGCGGCTCCAATTAGCGCCTTGGCGTTCTGTTCAACCTGTGCAGCGGGCAGCAAGACCGGGGTCATCGCCGCCATCAGGATCCAGGGTGCCGATGTGCTGGTCGGAATGCGTTTCAACGGCATCTTCGGCAGGTTTTACGTCTGGTCGGCGGGGGCGTAGATCAACGCGCCAAGGTCAGAGAATTTCGAACCTGGCGCACTCAGTCCCAGAACCGCATCACAAATGGCGGCAGCACGGGATGCACCCAGCGATGGTATCGCAAATTCCATGAACTTGTCGATCACTTCTGCCTCGTCCATTGGTGCCTCGGGTCCGCCGCGTGCGTGTACGTCGCCCGACTCAAGTATCCGCCCGTCGGTCAGGGTGATGCTGACATCGGCAAACCGGCTTTTGGGGAAACGGTCGGAATGGCGTGCTGCCTCTGCTACCGAGATACGCTCGACGACCGAGGCGACCAAAGGGTCGGCCAGACCCGCCCCGGTGATGCTTTCGACCCCGATCCGGCCATGCGCAACCATCGTGGCGACGGCAAACGGCAGCGAATACTGCGCCTTGGACGTATCATCCGGCATGCCTTGAAAGAGGCAGGCGCTTTCCCGAAACGTGTTTACCTGGATCGCCGCAATATCCTGATGCGCTAGGTCGTTTTCACGCATCAGCGCCCGGGTGGCGTCAATCGCCGCATGAGCCCAGCGGCAAATCGGATAGGGTTTCACATATTGATGTTCCATCTGCCAGAAATGGCCCAGATCTTGCCAATGCGGGGCAACGTCTGCCGCTTCGATGGTGATGGCTGGTGCCCCGGTAAAACCTTTTTCGGCCAAAACCGCTGAAGAAATGCCAACCAACGCGCCCCAGCCCGAACCGTCATGTAGCATTGTGGGATTGGCGATCTCGCGCATCATCTGGCTGCGCGGGCCGTGATATTCGGCAATCCCCATGGCTTGCCGCATCTGCTCAGCCGTAAATCCGCGCATGCGCGCCGCCACAGCCACCACGCCAAGCGCGTTCCAAGCTCCGGATGTGTGATAATCGCTGACAGTGTCATGCAAAGAAATACCCGCTCGTCCCGCGATCTCGTATCCAACGACCACCGCCGCCAATGCTTTGGGCCCCGAGAAGTCTTGAACAGTTTCAGCCAGTGCCGCCAATGCCGGAATAACGGCAACTCCGATGTGGCCTTTGGTTGGATTGTATCCATCATGGCCGTCCAGATTGTCGGTCTGTGTGGCTGCTGCATAGGCCGCGCCCGCGACACTGACGCGGCGGCCGTCGAAAAGCATACGCGCGCTCAGCCCCGGGTCGCCCACGCCAAACAGCGCTGCCGCACTCTCGCGCGCAATCCGTCCGGCCTGCATTGGGCCCGATCCTATGGTGATCCCCAGCGTATCCAGCAGCATCAACGCCGCAGCCTTACGGGCTGTTTCGGGAAAATCCTGCGCCGCGCGACCCAGCGTAAAATCTGCAACGGTCTGAAAGGTATCTGTCACGGTGTCCAGTCGAGGTTTTTCTTTCGGGTTCCGGTTACAAGAAAAAGCCTATGTGAGTTTGCGCATAACGGCACGAAAACAATCATGGGGCAATGGCCCCGGATTATTTGTGACTAGGACCAGATCGCATTTCGAGTCAGAACCATTCTTGTGAGTCGCTCATGGGCAAGACAGCAAGCTCTGGGCTTTTTAATTCTTTGCGATGTGCCTTGCCTGAGAAAAGCCTGTCATGATGAACCTTCCACACCTGACCTTTCTGCGTTCGTTCGAAGCGGCGGCACGGCACCTGAGCTTCACCGCTGCTGCCGAAGAGTTGAACTGCACTCAATCTGCCGTCAGCAATCATGTCCGCTCGTTGGAAGAGTTTTTGCAGCGCCCCCTGTTCGTGCGCCATCCCCGATCCCTGTCGCTGACAGATGTGGGAGAGGCCTATCTGCCGTCAGTGCGCCATGCCCTGCAGGAAATCAACGCCGCAACGCAATCGGTCATCGTACGCTCGCATACCCGCAAAGTGGTGGTATCTTGCCCGGTCAGTCTGGCCGAGAACTGGTTGCCGGAAGTGATCCGCGGTTTCAATGCGGTGCATCCCGATATTGATCTGACGGTTCATGGCACTGTCTGGGCGGATGTCGAACAAAATGTTTCGGATATCTCGCTGACAATCAATCATATCGACGATGTTACGCCGGACACACAACAGTTATGGGTCGAAAAGCTGGCCCTGGTCTGTGCACCCGGTTTTCTGGTCGATGGCATTCCGCTTACCGACCCCAAGCAATTGCAGAATGCACCGCTGATCCATATCCTGGGCCGCCCCTCCTATTGGGAGCATGCGGCACGGCATTTCGGATTGTCCGACCTGAGCCAGAAGGACGGTTTGCGGACAAATGCCTCGAATCTGGCGATGGAAATGGCGGCCAAGTCACTGGGGTGCGTCGTCCTGCCCCGGTCTCTGGCTCGGTCTTATGTCGAGCGGGGGCTGCTGATCGAGCCTTTCCAGTTCGATCTGAACAGCCCTTGGACCTATTTCATGCGTCTCAAGGAAAAACCAGTTTCGCCACCGGTACGGCTGTTTCAGAACTGGCTGTTGCAAGCCGCCGCTGAAATGGACACCTGACCGGAAGGGTATTCGCCGGGGTATTTCAGGCGGCTCCTTTTATCCCTTACGCCGTCTTGTCGGTGGCGAGAACGCGCAATCACTTCCGCGCGTCATCAATACTTAAAGCAGGGGCTATTCCAGTCATCAACCGCACCCTCTGTTCAACCGAATTTAGACACCAACCGGTTCTTCCTGGTCCTCGGTTCCGTTGAACAAAGCGGACATGATCGCGGTTTCGAAGGGCTTTGCACAATCTGCGTTCATATTGCCTCAAAATCCGCAAGAATCTATGGAATGCATCACGCAACTGCTGGCAGCCATTGAAACCGGCGTCAGCTTCTTTGATTGTGCCCACGCCGTCCGTGGTAATTGGTAAGAAGGATTTTTTGGATGCGTATTGCAATGATCGGCACCGGATATGTTGGCTTAGTGTCCGGTGTATGCTTTTCGGACTTTGGTCATGACGTGATTTGCGTCGACAAGGCTGAGCAAAAGATCGACATGCTCAAGGCCGGAGAAGTGCCGATCTATGAACCGGGCCTGGATGTGCTGATGGCCAAAAACGTTGCTGCGGGTCGCCTGAGTTTTTCAACCGATCTGAAGACTGCAGTTGATGGTGCCGACGCGGTTTTCATCGCGGTCGGAACCCCGACCCGGCGAGGGGACGGCCACGCGGATTTGACCTATGTGATGGCGGCGGCAGAAGAAATCGCCCAGGCCATTACCGGATACACTGTCATTGTCACCAAATCGACCGTGCCGGTGGGTACCAATAGAAGAGTTCAGGAGGTCGTTACCACTGCCAACCCCACAGCCGAATTCGACGTGGCATCGAACCCTGAATTTCTGCGCGAAGGTGCTGCGATCGATGACTTCATGCGCCCGGATCGCGTCGTGGTCGGTATTGAAAACGATCGCGCCGCCGAAGTGATGGCCGAAATCTACCGACCGCTCTATCTGCGTGACTTCCCGATCCTGACCACCGATCTGGAAAGCGCCGAGATGATCAAATACGCTGCCAACGCATTTCTGGCGACCAAGATCACCTTCATCAATGAAATCGCGGGCCTGTGTGAAAAGGTCGGTGCGGATGTCAAGGAAGTTTCACGCGGCATCGGTCTGGACGGACGAATTGGCAACAAGTTCCTGCACGCCGGGCCAGGCTATGGTGGCTCTTGTTTTCCGAAGGATACGGCCGCGCTGGCGCGGATCGGACAGGATCACGCTTATCCGATGCAGATCACGGAAACCGTCATTCGGGTGAATGACGAGGTCAAGAAACGGATGATCGAGAAAATCCGCGACGCCTGCGACGACCGCCTCAATGGCAAGACGGTGGCGGTTCTGGGTGTCACCTTCAAACCCAACACCGACGACATGCGCGACGCGCCATCACTGTCCATCATTCCCGCTTTGATCGGTGGAGGGGCCAAAGTGCGCGTCGTCGATCCGCAGGGCAAAGCGGAAGGCGATGCACTGTTGCCCGGAGTCGAATGGTGCGACGACCCCTATGCAGCAGTTCAAGGGGCTGACGTTGTGGTGTTGCTGACGGAGTGGAACGAGTTCCGCGCGTTGAACCTGACCGAGCTGGCCGGTTCCATGAACTCTGCCCGAATGGTAGATCTGCGCAATATCTATTCGAAGTCACAGGCGCTGAAATCCGGCTTTGAAACTTATGTCGGCGTTGGACGCTGAACGCACACCGCCTGTTGGATCAAACACGCCCACCGGACCAGTTTGGGTCCGGCAGGGCTCGGCCTTCACGGGCTATTCGGCGGCCCAGATATTGCGGCGGCGTTCCTTGGCCATTTCATTGCCTTCATCGGTGCCGTCGTGGAACGTGTTGAACCATTCATCCCAAGGGGTTTCCCAGGTGCCGTAGTTGCAATCGAAAAACCGATGGTGCAGCTGGTGAAAGAAATCCCCGACCTGAAACTTGGCCTTGTTGCCGAACTTCACATGCTCGAACCCGGCATGAGAGGTTGGTGCACCGATGCCGTGATGGAACAGCAGAAAAATGGCGTGGATCGGATGCGACGGCAGCAGAAAAAAGATCATCGTGTCGAACATCAGGAAAAAGCTCTCGACCGGATGCATCGCAAGCCCCGACCAAGGGCCGGTGTTGATATTGCGGTGATGCCAAGCGTGGACTTTTGAATAGAGCACACCCACGTGCAGCAGCCTGTGCAACCAGTAGAAATGGAACCCGGCCCAGACTGGCACAAAAACGGTCACGGCGATGAACCAGATCGGGTTGCTGTCAAGTGTGATCATCGTGATCCAGCCATTGGCATAGGAGTACAGGATCAGACATTCCCAGAACGTCCAGAACGTCAACGCCGGGCCCAAGGTCCAGAACACATTGTCCCAGACCTGGTTTTTGAACGTGAATACCTTTGCGCCCTTCATCATCGGGCGCATGTCATAGCGGTATTCGTCCTGTTGCGTGCGGAACCTCCAAAGGGCCAGGTGCAAGCCGCCTGCGACCACCATCAGGATGCAGAAATTACGGAACCAGATTTCCACAACCCAGTCCCAGCCGAAGGTCTCAATCCTGCTCAATGAAGGCGTCAGATAGGTCCAGGTGATGACCGCAAAGACCAGCAACAGCGCCCGCAATGCAAGTGGGTTCCAGCTTTGCAACAGGTATTTCAACGCGGCCAGAGGTTTCATCGGCCAATCCCAGTAGGGCGCAGTCTGAATCGGCAGCTGGGGCGTGTAGTTCCAGATCTTGCGCTTGGCACGTGGCGGCAGGTCGGGGTCTGACATAGTGGGCTCATTTCATCAGTTCACTGATCACAAGCCTAAGGCCAAGGATCAAAAGCTCAGACCATAATGTCTTGCCGGTGAGGCTAAGTTTTGCTTAGCCTGTTGGAATGAACACCCGTGTCCCTTCCCTTAACTGGCTGCGAGTATTCGAGGCTGCGGCCCGAACCGAAAGCTTTGCTCGTGCCGCGACCCAGTTGAACATGACACCTGCTGCGGTCAGCCAGCAGGTCAAGGCGTTGGAGACAAGACTGGGCACACCCTTGTTTCACCGTCACGCGCATGCGGTTACGTTGACCGAGACCGGGCGCGCCTATCTGCCGTCGGTACAGCAATCATTGCTCATGCTTGAAACAGCAACCACCGGTCTGTTTGGCGAAACCCGCGAGCAGAGGCTTTACGTGCAGTCGGTGCTGCTTTTTGCACATGGCATTCTGGCCGGGGGCGTTCCTGAATTTCAGGCGGCGCATCCTCAGATCAACCTTTCGCTTTCGACGGGCAATGGTGTGTCGGACTTTGCCAATCGGTTTACTGACCTTCAGATCGTGTTCGGTAACCCTGCTCTGTTCGGCTCGGAAAGTGACGAGTTGATGCGCGAACATCTCTATCCCATCGCCCCACCTGAGATTGCTGCTCAGATTCAAGCACCAGAAGACTTGTTCAAGTTCACCTTGGTTGAAGTTTCGACGCACCGTGCAAGTTGGCCGCATTGGTTCGAACACCTGCGGCTGCCAGCGGGACAGGCACGATACTTCTTTGCCGACAATTCGGTGATGGCGGCAGAGCTCTGCGCCAGCGGATGCGGCATTGCATTGGCGCGCGCGCCGGCATCAGATCGGATTATGAAGCTGTCCGGTTTGATCCCCTGCCTGCCAGACATCTCATGTCCGGGGCAAGAAGCCTATCACCTGGTCTACCCTTCCCGAACGGCGCTGCGCCCGGCAGCGCGTACGTTTCGCGATTGGCTGATGGGCTACAGCCCCGCCGTCCAGACGCGGTAACGCCCCTGCCCGGTGACCTCGCGAACCAGACCCCGCTGCGCGAACAGGTCGAAGTTGCGCTGTACCGCCGCACGAGAAGCCTTGGTCAGTTCTTCGGCCAACGGCGCTGACACCATGGGCCAAGCTGTCAAAGCGTCGATCAGGCGCGGTGGGGTGCGACCGCTCAGATCCTGCGTGACCTCTCTGGCCTTGTCCTCCCAGGCGCTGATCCGGTCCAGATGCAACAACCCTGCAAGGGCAGCCTGCCCTGCCCCAAGAATCCAAGCACTCAGTTTTTCCGTCGGATCCCCCGATCCGCGCAGCGCGCCGGGCCCGGACAAGGCCAACGGCATGAACAGCGCACCGCCACGCCCCATGGACGCTGCATGCCGCGCGGCAATGACGGCTGCTTCCGTGTCCTGTCCAATGCCTTGTGACACCGCCCGCCACGCATGGAACGCAATTGCTGACTGCGTCACGGGATGCAACCCGTCCGCGTTTTGCATGACCTCAGCCAAATCAACAATAGATTCAGGGGTGGCGTCGGCCCCCTGAGCAAGCCTGTCAAGAAACGCAGTCAGACCAGTTTCCCAGCCGCCGGCGGCAGGTGCTGCACCCGAACTCAGGCGCCGAACCGCCCATCCCGCCCGGAACAACGCCTGCACGTCGTCATGCGTCGCACCGATCCGCAACCCTGCCCACAATGCCAACCGATCAACGCTGATCCGGTCTCCCGTCCACCACCCCAGATCGGATGTCTCCATCAATGCCAAGCGGTGCGTCCACCCTTCGGGACCTGCCCGCAGCCGTTCGTCCAGCGCCCCAAAAGTCAGGGTCAGATCGGCAAGTTCCGCAGAAAGTTCGGACTGCGCGGCACGCCAATCGCGCGGATCGAACAGCAGGCGCTGTTCGGGCCGCGGTCCGGGCAGGAAGAAATCATCGTCTGCCACGTCTTCATCCGGTGGCAAGAACCAAAGGTCGTCCTCTTCGGACGGATCCCCGTCATATATACTGGCGGGGCCAAGATCTTCGGCCTCGTCTTCAGGAAGGGGCAAGGGTTTCTTCGGCGTCATACCCCGCATTCTTCGGGCATTCCTGTCGGTTCACAAGGGGTATTCCGTCAGCCCGCAAAGGTTCGGGTCAGAACATCCAGTTCGCCACTTAAATCGGTCTGCGGAGAGCTACCCAACAGCATGTAACCATAGCCATCCTGTGCCCAAGTCGCTGTTGCCAAACCACTCCGAACGGCCTGCTTGACCTCTGCCTTCGGGGCGTTTGGCCCCTGACGGATAACACAGAAGGCAAAAGGTTGACCCTGCTCATCGGCGAAAACGACCTGAACCAAGGGCTTTCCCTTGAACGACAGAACCTGTGCACGCTTCAGCGCCAACCCCGGCAGGGATTCCAGCGCTTCACGGTTCAGAGACCTGCCAAGTGCTGCCTCGGCCATCGCGAACTGTTTGTCCAGCGATGCCTCGGAACTGTCCAGCGAGACAATCGTCTCGGGCACATAAAGCGACTGATAGATCGCCGCTTGCTGCGCCCAGCCCAGTTCTGCCGGGCGCGTTGCCCAGAACGTCAGGGCGACGGCTGCGACCCCGGCACTCGCGGCCACGGCCAGAAGGCGCAAAAATCCGCCATTGGCGTGACGCGCCACGGGTTCCGGAAAATCGACCTTCGGCGCCTCGGTGGGCAGTTTCTCAAAAACGTCCTGAACGACAGGCGCGAACGGATCCAGCGCCATCAAGCGGCGTTCAAGCTCAACGTCATCCTCAACTGCAGCCTCGATGGCGCAGCTCTGAGCTTCATCCAGTGTGCCTTCCAGATACGCCAACAGCGTCTCGTCGGAAAACGTCATTTGCCACTCCGTCGCGCGGCGACTGCCGCATCAAACTGCATCACGGTTTTCAGTTTCTGCCGGGCATTCGACAGCCGGCTCATGATTGTGCCGATGGGAACGTCCAGCAGAGCAGCGGCTTCGCGGTAGCTGTACCCTTCGACGAACACAAGCATGACCGTTTCCCGCTGCGCTTCTGGCAGCTGCATCACTTGAGTAAACACTTCAGCCGCAAAAATATTCGTTTCTGAATCCGGCCCGATTGCGACCAGTTCCGCTTCCGGCGTCACCGACAGCGCCTGTGCCCGCCGGACAGATCGAGACCGCACTTCGTTCAACCAGATTGACCGGCAGATCGTCATCAGCCAACTGTCCAGACGATCATGCGACGTCACTTGATGATGTCGCTCAAGCGCACGCAGGCATGTGGCCTGCACCAGATCGTCCGCCACATCCGATGCCCCCGACAAAGCCAGAGCAAACCGCCAGACGCGTTTTGAATGCGCCTGCACCGCTTCTCTGACGGCCTGTTCGGAAGTCATCTCGGCACTCATCGAATAAAATGCGACCTGTGTGTGTTTGTCAGTAACGGACCCGGCCCGCAGGGCCAGAATTGACATAAACTGCGGAGGAAAGAAATGAAACTTCTGTTGAAGGCTGTCACGTTTGCGTCGGCAATTGTTGCAACACCCATTTGGGCGGAAGGATGGCTACTGGATTCCGAACGCTCGCATCTGGCCTATGGGTCGATCAAGAAAGACTCGGTGGGCGAGGTCAACAGTTTCACCAACCTCAACGGGCACGTCCGGGATGGCATGGCTGAAATCGAAATCGACCTGTCCTCGGTCGAAACCAATATCGATATTCGCAATGAACGAATGATCGAATTTGTCTTTCGCCAGGCACCCACTGCATCCCTGACTGCCGAATTCGATATGGCAAAGGTTTCAGACCTGGCCGTCGGTGAAACTACGACGGTAGATGCTGCATCCGTGCTTTCGCTGGCCGGCACGGATGTTGAGTTTGACGCAGAAATGTTCGTCGCGCGCTTGTCTGAAACTTCGGTACTTGTTTCGACAAACGACATGGTGTTTCTCAGTACGGAAGACGCCGGTCTCAACACGGGCGTGGACACGCTTATGGAGCTGGCAGACTTACCCGGTATCACCCGAACGGTACCAATCACGGCCCGGCTGATCTTTCACAGCGATGAGGAACAGGCCGCAGCGGCATCGGATGCAACGGCTGTTGTTGCTGCCGCAACTGTCCAAGGTGACCCAACAGCCGGCAAAAAGGTCTTTCGCAAGTGCAGCGCCTGCCACAAACTGGAAGAAGGCCGCCATGGCGTCGGTCCGTCCTTGCACGGTATCCTCGGCGCAAAGGCTGGTCAGGCAGAGGGATTCAAATACTCGACAGCACTGAAAGGTTCCGACATCGTCTGGACGCATAGGACCCTGAGCGCGTTCCTGGCGGATCCCAAAGGCTATCTTCAGGGCAATCGAATGCAGTTTCGCGGCCTGAAAAAGAACGAGGATATTGTCGACCTTCTGGCATATTTGCAGGGAGAGGGGTGACAGCGACCCGTAAGAGATATGGTCTTTGCGCCAAATATCGACGTCAAACAACTGGACCCAGTAAAGGTCAGATACCTGGCCTGCGCCCGTCTCCTGTCTGTTTTCTGGACCAGTAAGGATTCAAAGTAGTCCGATATCCAGAAAACAGAGCTCTCTGTTAGCGGATTCTTGCCGAACGTTGCGAATCCTTAGCTGCGGGGCAAATCACATTTTGCGGTTTTTTTTGCAAATCCAAGCATGCACCAATCTTGTCCGCACCTATACAACGGGGCAAATCGCGATGTCCATCGCTGCCTCCCGCTCTTGTCCGATCTTCAACCAGCTACTATCTAGCGAGGGTACATCTCAGATAGTCGGAATGGGCCGCTCTGCCGCAGCGTGGAATCTGTCCTTTAGGCCCGACAAAATATAGGTTATCTGAGCGTGCGCACAGTTTCACGATTTGGAGAACGCAATGATAAAGCGCGCCTGGAACAAGTGGCGATCTGGCCATATGGGCCGTCTTGTAGGTGAAAGCTTTTACGCGCAAGGCAGGCTGTATGGTGTTGCGATTCTGGCTATGATTGCCGTGGCCGTCACAACGGCCGGTTCCGCATACATGATGGAGTACATTGTCGATGCCATGACCAGCCCCGATTTGCAGGGCTGGGCGCATGTCATTGCGCTGGGGGTCGTGCTCCTGTTTCTGGTCAAAGCGATCGCATCCTATATTCAGGCAATCTACCTTGCTCGCGCAGGCAATCGGATCGTGGCAGAGCAACAGGACAAGGTTTACCGAAAACTGCTCAGACATGGCGTCTCGTTCTTTTCGAACAATGAATCATCGGACCTTCTGATGCGCACCACCCATGGCGCGCAGGCGGCCAGAAACCTGATCGATGTGCTGGTCACCGGGTTTGTGCGCGACTCCCTGACTCTGGTCGGGCTGGTTGCGGTCATGGTGTATCAGCAACCTGTTTTGTCCGTCTTGTTCTTTGTCGTGGGTCCGATTGCCTTGTTGGGCGTTCGCTATCTGTTGAAGAGCGTGCGCACGATCATGCAGGCCGAATTCAAGTCGCTGGCGGAAATCATTCGGGTGTTGCAGGAGACCTCGGCAGGGATCAAGGTCATCAAAGTGTTCTCACTCGAAGACCGAATGATCAACCGCATGGATACCGCCATCCGGAAAGTTGAACAACGCTCGAACGACATCGCCAAGTTGCAGTCCATTGCCAGCCCTCTTATGGAGTTTCTGGCTGGCCTCGCCGTGGCAGGTGTACTTGTGGTCAGCACGATGGGCATCGCAGGCACCGAACAGCCCAGCGCAGGCCAGTTGATGTCCTTTATCACGGCGTTGCTGATGGCCTATGAACCGGCCAAGCGGCTGTCGAAAATGCGTGTTCAGATCGAAACCAACATGGTTGGTGTCGGCATGTTGTTCGGCCTGCTGGATCAGGACGACACAATGGTGGAAAGCCCAGAAGCCCATGACCTGATCGAAGGCCCCGGCCAGATCACGTTGCGCAATGTAACTTTCGGCTACCAGGGTGCCGTATCTGTGATCGAAGATATGAATGTCACGTTCGAGGCCGGTAAAACCACGGCGCTCGTCGGTCAGTCCGGCGGTGGCAAGTCTACGTTGTTTGGACTGATCATGCGGTTCTACGATCCAGATGAGGGCAGCGTCGAGATCGATGGTCAGGATCTGCGCGAGGTAAGCTTTGCGTCCCTGCGAAAAAAAATCTCTTATGTCGGGCAGGATACGTTCCTGTTTTCGACGTCGATCATGGACAACCTGCGCTGCTCGGCCCCCGACGCTTCGGATGAAGACGTTGTTGCCGCAGCCAAGGCCGCACATGCGCATGAGTTTATCATGGAACTACCACAGGGTTACGAAACGCAAGTCGGTGAAAACGGAACCTTCCTGTCAGGTGGTCAGAAACAGCGAATTGCAATTGCGCGCGCTATTCTGAGAAAATCAGAAATTCTGCTTCTGGATGAGGCCACAAGCGCATTGGATGCCGAGTCGGAATCTCTGGTCAAAAAGGCGCTGGACACCCTGACGAAGGATGTCACCGTCGTTGTCATTGCACACCGTCTGTCGACTGTTCTGGAAGCGGACAAAATTTTCGTGGTTCAGGATGGCTCTATCGTGGAACAGGGCAGTCTGGAAGAGTTGATGAAAAAGAACGGAAGTTTCCGCAACCTTTTCGATCAGCAATTCAAAAAACACGAACCCAAGGCGGAAGTGGCCGAGTAACCCCGGTCTTTGGTCCGGTATTCGATTTTTTTCCCGGGCATGACCTGTCCGGGAAAACGGGCACATGTACCTCCAGAACTCCGGGGCCAATTTTTTGGTCCGCGCGACGCAAGGAAATGTACATTATGTATTTCGACATATGAGTTCTTCCAACGTAACCGGTGGGCCAAAAACGCCTCTGCGATGCGGGAGACTCGCGCTGCTCCCCTTATGTGACGAACGGCCCATATGCACACAGGATCAGAGGTGGTGATCTTCGGCGGCACCGAATTGAACTTGGGGACATGATCGATCAGTCGCATTCAGAGCCAGCGCCTTTACATCAAACCTTAAGAAGTACGTCGCACGCGCGCGCCGCTCATATCGGCGCTTCGGAGAGGTTAAAAACCGTGGCGCAGATAGACACTGCCGCATTGACCACCGTCACAGCACGAACAAAGCAAACCTGTTGCACTATAGCGGGTACAGACACGCAACCTGATGCGTTTCTCCGTCCAGTTCGGGCAATGTTGCCCTGCACTGATCAGTTGCCAACCAACATCTTTGCGCGAAGGCGCAACCATTTGGAATATTCATCGGCGAAGGCAGTTCGCCCTCAAGCTTGATCCGTTCTTTTCGGGCCGTAGGATCGGCCCGGGGAGTCGTGGACAACAACGCCTTTGAATAGGGGTGACGCGGCGCGGCGAACAGTTGCTCTTTGGGCGCTTTTTCAACAGCGCGCCCCAGATACATGACGATCACTTCGTCGGCAAAATGCCGGACCACCGAAAGATCATGCGAAATGAACAGATAGGCGAGGTCAAGCCGTTCCTGTAAATCCACAAGCAGGTTCAGGATCTGCGACTGGATTGAGACGTCCAGTGCTGAAACCGGCTCATCCAGGACCAGGACCCTGGGATTCAGCATAAGCGCACGTGCAATGGCGATCCGCTGACGCTGCCCGCCAGAAAACATATGCGGATAGCGGTCATAATGCTCGGGGCGCAAGCCGACCATCTGGATCATGTCGCGCGCTTGTGTCTCGCGGTCTGCGGCGGACATGTCCGGACGATTGATGATCAGCGGCTCCTGCAAGATCTGACCGATGCGTTGACGTGGATTCAGTGATCCATAAGGATCCTGGAACACGATTTGCACCGTCTCTCGCATCTTGCTCCATTGCGACGGGGTAATGTCGACACCGTCAATCGTCAGCCTGCCCGACGTCGGTTCTTCAATCATCGTTACCAATCGCGCCAACGTTGACTTGCCGCAGCCGGACTCTCCGACGATGGCCAGTGTCTTTCCCGGTTTCAGTTCGAAATCCACCCCCGAAAGGGCCTTTACCGTCGCTGACTTGGACAGCAACCCGCCCTTCACCGTGTAAAATCGGGTCAGATCTTCTGCCTGAACGATTGGGTCGGTCATGCCAATTCTCCGGCAGCAATTCTTTCAACGTGGTGGCAGCGTGCTTTGCCAAAGGCCTCGGCATGAGGGGTCGGTGGCTTTTCCGCGCAAGTTGTATCGGCAAACCGGCATCGCGGGCTGAACAGGCACCCTTTGGGGCGATCGAACTGCCCAGGCACAACGCCGGGAATCGTCGGAAGGACCTTTGAGGTCGCGCGCTCGGGCAAAGCGCTCAGTAGGGCCGATGTGTAGGGATGACGCGGCGTGCGGAACAAATCACGCACGGGCTGCTCTTCGACTTTTTGTCCAGCATATTGCACCTGAACCCGTTCGGCGGTTTCGGCCACCACCCCCATGTCATGGGTGATCAGTACAAGGCCCATGTCGTTGTCGTCACGCAAACGAACCAGCAGGTCGAGAATCTGCGCCTGAATGGTTACGTCCAGCGCCGTGGTCGGTTCATCTGCAATCAGAAGCTTGGGCTTGCAGGCAATTGCCATCGCGATCATGACGCGCTGGTTCATGCCGCCCGACATCTGATGTGGAAAGGTGTTCAGGCGACTTTCAGGCGCGGGAATGCCGACCTGTTCGAACAGCTCAATCGCGCGCTGGTGGCGGTCCTTGCGGTTCAAACCCAGATGGATGCGCAAAGCCTCTTTGATCTGGAATCCCACCGTGAAACAGGGGTTCAGCGATGACATCGGCTCCTGAAAGATCATCGCCATGTCCTTGCCGATGATCTTGCGGCGCTCACGGGCCGAAAGACCGGCCAGATCGAGCCCTTCAAAGCGCATCTCGTCAGCGGTGATCGTCGCGGTCCAGGGCAACAACCCCATCAGTGCCAACATCGACACCGATTTACCCGAGCCGCTTTCACCCACGATGGCCAGCAACTCACCCTTGTCCACCGACAGATCTACACCATCCACGGCGCGGAACTTGCCCGAGGCTGTGGCGAATTCAACAGTCAGGTTGCGGATCTGCAAAAGGCTCATGCGATCAGCTCCGTTTCAGTTTCGGGTCCAGCGCATCGCGCAGGCCGTCGCCCATCAGGTTGATGGCAAGTACGGTGACAAGGATTGCCAGACCGGGGAAGGTAACCACCCACCAGGCGCGTAGAATGAATTCGCGCGCTTCGGCCAGCATGGTGCCCCATTCCGGCGTGGGCGGCTGTGCACCCATGCCCAAAAAGCCCAAGGCGGCTGCGTCCAGAATCGCTGTCGAGAAGGACAGCGCCGCCTGTACGATGATGGGTGCCAGACAATTGGGCAGCACAGTGATGAACATCAGCCGTGACCTGCCCGCACCGGCCACACGCGCCGAAGTGACATAATCCTTCTGACGTTCCGCCAGAACCGACGCGCGGGTCAGGCGCACGTAGTGGGGTTGGAAAACAATGGCGATGGCAATCATCGCGTTGGTCAGCGACGGGCCAAGGATGGCCACCAGCACCAGTGCCAACAGCAGCGACGGAAAGGCCAGAACGATATCCATCACCCGCATGATCAGCGTATCGACCCATTTGGGGGCAAAGCCCGACAGCAGGCCCACCATCACGCCGCCTGACACGGCCACACAGACGACAACGATCCCGACAAAGAAGGAATAGCGTGAGCCCATGATCAGGCGCGACAGCATATCGCGACCCAGCGGATCCGTACCCAACGGGAAAGCCCAGCTTCCGCCCTGCTGCCATGCAGGCGGCTGCAGGATGTGGTCGCGGAACTGTTCGGTTGGGTCATATGGGGCCAGAAGGGGCGCAAAAGCGGCGCAGAATACAAAAGCGGCAAAAACCCACAGCCCAATGACAGCACCGCGGTTTTCGCTGAAATAATACCAAAACTCGCGCAGGGCGCTGGGGCGGTCTTCCGTTCTGGGCGGAGTTGAGGATAGTTCGGCCATCACCGCCTCCGAATTTTGGGGTTGATGATGCCATAAAGGACATCGACCAGCAGGTTCACCAGCATCACGATCACCGCGATCATCAGCAATCCGCCCTGAACAACCGGGTAGTCTCGGCGGAAAATGCTGTCGACCATCCACTTTCCTATGCCCGGCCAGCTGAAGATGGTTTCGGTCAGGATGGCTCCTGCCAGCAACGTGCCCACCGACAGGCCGATCACCGTGACAACCGGAATCAGCGCGTTACGCAGCGCGTGCAACCCGTTGATCCGCGTTGGCGACAAACCCTTGGCGCGCGCGGTGCGGATGTAGTCTTCGCCCAGAACTTCCAACATCGCCGACCTGGTCTGGCGTGCGATAACCGCCAGCGGAATAGTCCCCAGCACAATCGTCGGCAAAATCAGGTGGCGCACGGCTGATCCGAATGCCCCTTCCTGACCCGACAACAGGCTGTCGATCAGCATAAAGCCGGTGACGCTGGGAAAGTAATACAACAGGTCGATCCGACCCGAGACCGGCGTCCAGCCCAGATTGCCCGAGAATACAATGATCAACAGCAGCGCCCACCAGAAGATGGGCATCGAGTATCCGACCAGCGCCGAGGACATCAGCGCCCGGTCAAAGAACTTCCCTCGGTTCACCGCCGCGATCACACCTGCCGGCAGACCCAGCGCAACGGCGAAGATCATGGCGCACAGGGACAACTCCAGCGTTGCGGGGAACAGCGAAAAGAACTCATCCCATACGGGTTTCCTGGTGACAAAGCTTTCGCCCAGATCACCTTGAAGGACTCCGGTGAGGTATTCCCAATACTGCTGCAACACCGGCTTGTCGAAACCCAGCTTTTCGACCATTTCCTGATAACGTTCTTCCGTCATGCCGCGTTCACCGGCCATCACGATGATCGGATCGCCGGGCAGCACCCGGATGAACATGAACGAAATCAGCGTCACGCCCAGAAATGTCGGAACAAACAGGCCAAGACGGGTAAGGAAATAGCCAAACATCAGCGACCTATGATTGTAAGTTCTTTGGGAAAGCGGGTCAGTGACCGACAACCATCCCCGGTGACAAGAACATCATCTTCTATGCGAACGCCGAACTTGTCCAATTCATACAGACCGGGTTCGTTGGTCCAGACCATGCCCGGCAGGATTATCTGACTGTTGCCGCGCATGATATACGGCGCCTCATGCACATCCCGGCCCAGACCGTGACCTGTCTTGGTCCGGATACGATCGGCAAAGGGCGAGGCCTCAAGCACGCCTGTGACGGCGTCGTCGATGTCATGCGCTGTCACGCCGGGGCGGCAGGCTTCGAACCCCGCTTTGTTGGCGCGCAAAACCGTGTCGTAGACGTCCCGGCCTTCGTCCGGGACGACCTGAACGAAAAAAGTTCGCGTGATGTCGGCCGCAAAACCATGTTTTCGAGCGCCAAAGTCGAACAGCAAGGCGTCGCCTGCCTTGATCCGGTAGTCGGCGCGCGCCTTTCCGTGCGGTCGTGCCGAGTTGTCCCCCGCAGCCACGATGGGGGAAAAGGCCAGCGACTCGGCGCCTTCCGCAAAAAGCGCCTGTATCAGCGACTGCTCGATCTGTTTTTCGGTCTGACCTGCACGAACACCCGCAACCACACGCTCCAACGCGCGTTCCGAAATATCGATGGCCGCTTGCAGCGCGGCGATATCTTCTTCGGCTTTGATGATGCGAAGGCCTGAGATTTCGCGTTCGGCGTCCACAATCCGCAGATCCGGAATTGCGCGGGTAAACGCGTCTGACACGAAAACCCGCATCACCTGACCTTCGACAGCCAACGATCTGATCGGACTATGCGCTGCCAGCGCGGAAAAGGCAGCGTCATAGCCGGTTTGATCGCGCCAGTCGAACGCGGCACCCTCAAATCCGACCAGATCCCATGAGGCGAGTTCCAGATTGGGCACGATCGCCGCCGGATCACCCACGGCCGGAATCACCACGACAAAAGGGCGCTCGTGGCTCATGAAGGATTTGCCCAATGCACGGGTGAAATTCGGACCGGGCACCAGGGCCACTGCGTCCACTGACATATCCATTGCCAATTGGCGGTATTCGGACAAATCCGGCATTCAGCCCGACCTCCTCAATAAGAAAGCCGGAGCCACCAATCAGGCGGCTCCGGTTGGTGAGTGGTGGTTTATTCGACGCTCACACCATAAAAGATGTGGCCGCCAAGCGGGTGCACTTTATAGCCTTGCACCTTGTTGCTCATCGGCATGTAAACAACTGAATGCGCGATGGTTGCCCACGGAGCCTGCTCTTTGAACACAACCTGCGCTTCTTCATACAGTTTGGTCCGCTCGGCCTGATCCGTGCTTTGCTTGGCCTTCAGGATCAGGTCTTCGAAGGGCTGGTGACACCACTGCGCCCGGTTGGATGCTTCGACCCCGTCACAGCCCAGCAAAACCGCCAGGAAGTTATCCGGGTCGCCATTGTCCCCGGTCCAGCCCAGCAGAACGGCACCGTCCCGGTTCAGTTCTTTCGAGCGAGACAGGTATTCACCCCATTCGTACGAAACGACTTCGGCACCCACACCGACCTTGGCGAAATCCGCCTGGATAAGCTCGGCCATACGACGGGCATTCGGGTTGTAGGGGCGCTGGACAGGCATTGCCCAGATTTTCATCGACAGGTCCGAAATACCTTCGGCCTCCAGCATCGCTTTGGCGGCTTCGGGATCATAGGGATCGTCCACGATGGCGTCATTGTAGCCCCACATGGTAGGCGGGATCGGGTTCTTGGCCACCTGGCCCGAGCCCTGGAAGACCACGTCGATGATCGCCTGCTTGTCGATCGCCATGTTCAGCGCTTTACGCACCTTCGGATTGTCGAACGGCGCCATCGTGGTGTTGTAGGCCAGATATCCGACGTTCAGGCCCTCTTGTTCCAACATGCTTATGTCCGGATCATCCTTCATTGCCTGAATGTCAGCAGGGTTCGGATAGGGCATCACGTGACATTCGCCGGCTTTCAGCTTTTGATAACGCACAGATGCATCCGGTGTGATGGCAAAGATCAGGTTTTCGACCTGCGCCGGGTCTTTCCAATACTCGCCATTGGCCGCGTAACGGATCACCGCGTCTTTTTGATAAGCCACAAACGAGAATGGTCCGGTACCGATGGGTGCTGTATTCAGTTTTTCCGGCGTTCCGGCCTCCATCATTGCCTCGGCATATTCCGCGGACACGATCGAAGCAAAGTCCATCGCCATATTGGCGACAAATGGCGCTTCTGGTTTGGACAGAGTAAATTTCACTGTGTAGTCATCGATTTTTTCGATGGACTCGACCAGATCAGGCATCCCCATTCCCTGGAAATACTCCCAGGTTCCACCCGATATTTGATGATAAGGATGGGTTTCGTCTTTCTGACGCATGAACGAATAAATTACGTCATCCGCATTGAAATCGCGGGTCGGAGTAAATTCTTCGTTCGAATGGAACTTGACGCCCTGACGCAATTTGAAAGTGTATTCCAGACCGTCATCGCTGGCCTCGACACTTTCAGCCAGACCGGGGACCACATTGGTCGTGCCAGTTTCAAATTCAAGCAACCGATTGTAGATCGGATGTGAAGAGGCATCAAAGGTTGTGCCTGCGGTGTATAGTGCAGGATCGAACCCTTCAGGCGATCCTTCGGAACAATAAACCAGAGTATTAGCCTGCGCCACGGCACCCGTCAGAGCGATCGCAGTGGTTGCGGCCAGAAGTTTGAGTTTCATGATTTTCTCCCAGAAAAGGACTTTTCAAGACAATCGCATGGCTCTTTGTCGTCAGAGCATTCAGTGACAGCATAGGTCGTTGCGATCCCTCTGCTTAATGTATCCAAAATACAAAATATAATGTCAACAGTGTCTTTCTGCGGATGTCTCTGACGACCGTTTCTGCCGCCGCTAACTGTGTCCGGAATTTCATTCTTAACTCCTATACGCAATTAGCCTATTCTGTTCCGTGGGTGGTGATCGCAGACACTCATTGTCCGAGCGCTCACTTTTTGTTTGTATGAGTAACCGCGCGCCAATCTTGTGAAGGAGGGCTTGCCAAAAGCTTTGCTGCGCGCCCCTTCATGGCTGCGGACGCAGGATCCCCGCCCCGTTCTCCATCGGCCACCTCAAACAATGCTATGGCCTGCTCGAAGCGGCCTGCTCGATAATACGCAAGACCTTTTTCGTATGTCTCAATCCACTCAAATGATCCCTCAAAACTATCGGCCATCGCAATCAGTTCATAGACGACCAGTTCTTCGGTCCGTCCGAAAACTGTAAGCGTGTCCAGCTCTCGCACGACAATTGCTTCCGCCG
The DNA here is from genome assembly GCF_059609825.1 of Ruegeria sp. YTSB088. Classification (NCBI taxonomy): domain Bacteria; kingdom Pseudomonadati; phylum Pseudomonadota; class Alphaproteobacteria; order Rhodobacterales; family Roseobacteraceae; genus Ruegeria; species Ruegeria sp. YTSB088. The sequence continues at coordinate 163,476 of NZ_JBXWMM010000004.1, forward strand.
CTTCGCGCCTCGTCTCGGGACCAATCAGAATGCGTGTGCCATAATCCTTGTTCGCCCCTTCCAAACGGCTGGCAACATTCACAACGTCACCTATAGCGGTGTAATTCAACCGCTGTTCTGACCCAATGTTGCCAACCAAAGCTTCACCGCTGTTTAGCCCGATCCTGACACGCAGGGAATTTCCTGCCTCGTCCTCGATGCCCGCATCTTCCACGGTCGCGACAAGATCCAGTGCCGCGCGGCAGGCATTCTCGGCATGGAGGGCATCCATACGCGGCGCCCCCCAGATCGCCATAACCGCGTCACCCATGAATTTATCGATCGTCCCATCATGGCGCGCGACGGCTGCGGCTGCCGCCGTGAAAAAAGGCTCCATCAACTGGATGATTTTGGGGCCGAGCTTTTCCGACAACCCGGTGAATCCGGTCACATCACAGAACAACACGGAGATCTGCTTCATATCGCCGCCCGGCTGTGTCTTGATACCCTCGGCGACCAGCATCTTCACAAGATCGGTAGGCACATATTTTCGGAACGCGGACAACCCTGCGGCCATGCTGGCAGTGGCTGCTGACAGATTGGCCAGCTCGGACAGGTTGGAAGGCCTGCGTGAAATGTGTTCGACATCAAAGCGTTCGATTTTGCTCAGGTCTTCTGCGATGCGCGCCAATGGGTTGGCCACAATTCTACGGATCAACCAGATCGCCAGAGCGGTTGAGACGATCACGACCCCGATCAGGATATAGATCAAGTCTATCAAGGTTTCATCGATACCCGACAAGAAGGCCGATTCCGGAATGACCGTTGCGACGCGCCACCCGTAAAAACCCAAAGGCGTAAGGGCTACCGCATAAGGAACGCCATCGATCACCACGCGTTTCGTCGAACTGCCCGCAGTTTTGCCATCCGGGTCACCCAACAGTTTTTCCCCCGAGATCTTGGCAACCTCGTATAGCTCGCCCTCGCCCATGCGCGCAGGTGTAACTTCGTCCGCTTTTGCGTCGGGAACAGCTATTACTTTGCCATCGGCATCCAGAATAAAGGCGGCTCCAAATTCGCCAGGCTCGAGCGTCGCCAGAAACCGTGACAAACGGTCGGTTTCGATTGCGACCGCAAGGACACCCTGCCGTGTCCTGCTTGCATCAATCGGTCCTGCGAATGCGTATACAGTCTTGTCACTGCCCGGCAGATCGCGCGCTTCGATCCATCCCATCGTGTCCAGAGACATAAAATTACTGAACCAGGCATGATCGCGAGGATCATAGGACGTCTGAGCGAACTTCCTTTCTTCGAACTGGATATCCCCGGGGATAAAAATATACCGATCGGTTCGCAGTTTCCGGTCGCGGATATCCTTGTCGATCTCTATCATCTCAAGCCCGCTGTCGCCCAACCGATGCGACGCGAAAAAATTGCCGTCCGGCCAACCAAAGAAAATCCAGGAGATATTCGGCTGCGCCTGTAACTGAGATAAAAAAACGAACTCTCGCTTATCGGCCTGCCGTGTTGCGATGACATTCTGTACAAAGATCGTGCGCACCGCCGACCATGCAGCTTCGGCGGATCTGAGGGTTGCCCCGACTTCGATGCGAACGGCATTCGCAATCTGGCTGTTGATCTCAGCTGCAAGCATGCGGCTGTTGTCACGCGCGGTCGTCCACCACAGCGAATGAACAACAAATGTCGACACACCGATGGATACGGCGACCAGCATAGATACAGCAATGCCGACGCTAAACCGCATGAAAACCCCGCAAAAGCCTGACTTGTACCACAGTATTCGATTGAGATCGCAAGAAGAGCAAAGCTTACTTTGCTCCAGCCCTGCAAAATCACGCAACTGTTAAGCTAATGTGTCTTCCCCGACAGGAATTCAGAGCAGTTGGTCACCTCATCCGAGGGGAAGTATGATCCACGCAGACGGCCATTAGCCAAAGCCCAGAGGCCAGACCTTGGCCGTGCCTCAATTCAATAGCCTTCTGACTGGGATTTGCGACGTTTGGGGACTGCGTTGCCACCTTTGGCGGACTTTGTGGCCGCAGCGCGTGCACGGTTCTTCTTGCTGCTTGGCTTGCCCTTCGGCGGCGGTGGGCCTTTCGGGGCATCTCCGGCTGGCTTGGCGTGACCACTCTTTTTCTCTACGCTCCCGGCCTTGCGCTTTTTCGGTTTTGCGCCCGAAGCCTTGAACTTACTTTTTGTATCGTCGTCCGACGCTCGGAGGGTTTCTGTTGCGCGCACGGTCTTTGCCGACTGGGCCTCGGGTTTGGGCTGGCGGCGAGGGGCTTTCCGCTCAGCCGGAGCAGCGTCCCTTTTCTGTCCCGAAGGCCTGCCTTTGAACTTGCGATCAAGACCGGGCCGACCGGTTGACGACAGGTCTGGTGCTTTGTTCAACCGCACAAGGTCCTTGGTCCCTTCTATCTTCATATCTGGACCAAGGCTGGTCAGAAATCTGTCGACACTGCCTTCGCGGATTTCGACATAGGTTACATCATCGGCAATCCGGATGGCTCCGATATCATCTTTCGTGAGATCGCCCGCCTTGCATATCATCGGCAGCATGTGACGTGGGGATGCGTTCTGATTGCGCCCCTCGGACACTGAAAACCAGACGCTGGGGCCAAAAGATGCGCGCGGTTTTGGCGAGCGTTGATCGACCGCTGACAGCTCCTCCGGGGCGGAATGGCGCAGTTTGTATTGCCTGAGGTAGGCGGCTGCGATTTGTTCGGGCGTAAAACTTTCAATCAGTTTCTCAACCGACGGGCGTTCGCTTTCCGTGATTTCAGCCTGCCAGTCCTCTGATGCAAACATCCGGGCCTGATCGCGATCGTTCACCTCTTCGGCGGACGGGGCCGATCCCCAATCTGCTGTCAGCTTGGCAAATTTCAGAATACGCTCCGCCTTTTTACGCGATGATGGCTCTACGATCAGCGTACTGACACCCTTGCGCCCGGCGCGGCCTGTACGGCCAGAACGGTGCAGCAGTGTTTCATGGCTGTTGGGCAGTTCGGCATGGACCACCAGATCAAGGTTGGGCAGATCGATGCCGCGGGCCGCAACATCGGTTGCCACGCAGACGCGGGCTCGCCCATCGCGCATTGCTTGCAACGCGTTGGATCGTTCGCTCTGGGTCAATTCACCGGACAGGGCCACGACTGAAAAGCCCCGGTTGGACAGGCGTGCTGTCAGGCGCGAAACCATCGCACGGGTGTTGCAGAAAACGATGGCATTGGGGGCCTCGTAATACCGCAGCACATTGATAATCGCGTTTTCACCGTCACGCGGGGCCACCATCATGGCACGATACTCGATATCCGCGTGCTGTGTCTGTTCGCTGACCGTGCTCACACGCGCTGCGTCGCGCTGATACCGCTTGGCCAGATTGGCAATTGCGCGTGGCACAGTGGCAGAAAACAACAACGTCTGACGATCTGCAGGTGTTTCATCAAGGATGAACTCAAGATCCTCGCGGAACCCCAGATCCAGCATTTCATCGGCTTCGTCCAGTACAACCGCGCGGATAGCGGTCAAATCGATTGAACCCCGATTGATATGGTCACGAAGTCGCCCCGGAGTGGCCACAACGATATGGGCGCCTCTGGCCAATGCGCGACGCTCATCCCGAATGTCCATACCCCCGACGCAGGAGGCCAGAAACGCACCTGCCCCGGAATACAACCAGCCAAGTTCCCGCTTCACCTGCAGTGCCAGTTCCCGGGTCGGCGCAACAACCAGCGCCAACGGCGCTTCGGGCTTGCCGAGCGTTTCTTCCTCCCCCAGCACCCTGTGCGCAATCGCAAGTCCAAACCCAATGGTTTTCCCTGATCCGGTCTGGGCCGATACCAGCATGTCACGCCCTTCCAGCTCGGGCTGGGTGACAGCGCGCTGAACTTGGGTCAATGTTTCATAGCCCTTGCGCGCTAGCGCATCTGCAATGGTTTGTTTCACGGTGGTGGTTCTTTGTATCGGCCAGGTGATAGAAGCTGTGCGGAATTGCGATCAGCGGATCATCCAAGGGTAAAGACAGCCCCATACCGGTTGCCATCCCTATTGTATAGACAGGAATACGGACATTTTCGCCGAAAAGCTTCCCAGTTGGGAACACCGAGGCGGATCGGACGCCGCGCCCCCCGACAGAACCAGACAGCGTCAATTTTCCCGCAACGCCGTCTCAATGTTTAACATTATTGACGGCGGATGACTGACGTCGAACGTCGGAATTCCGCCTCGGACGTTCACGATCAGGCCGATCACTTCGATGACGCGGCCCTCGTCGACCCTCTACGGACCAAACAGGGTCGGAGCGGGCTCGTTCTTGATCTTATTGAACCGAACTCAAGTCCCCGTCGCCCAATGAAGAACTCTACCCCGGGTCAAGCCATTCACTTTTTCGACGATGGCATCGGCGTCAATACAGTGGTGGCGATAGAGATCACCGATCGTTCCTGTCTGACCAAAGTGTTCGACGCCCATCGGAATGGTCTGATGACCGCACACAGCGCCCAGCCATGACAATGTTGCAGGGTGCCCATCAATCACGGTGACCAGATTGCAGTGCGGCGGCAGGCCAGACATCAGGGTTTCGATGTGGGAAAGTGCTGCCGGGTTGCCGCGCGAGCGCGCGCGTTGCGCCGCCGTCCACCCTGCATTCAGCCGATCTGCAGACGTCACGGCCAATACGCCGATATCGCGACGGCCTTCACCAATCATGCCAGCGGCCTTGATTGCTTCGGGCACGACCGCTCCCTGATAGACGATTGCAACTTCGCAATTTGGTCCCGGTTTCCGTAACCAGTATGCGCCGTCAATGGCGCCCTGTCGAAACTCGTCATCCACGCGTTTGCCCGGTTGTTCAATCGGGTTGGTCGTCAGACGCAGATAGACGGAGCCACCAGTTTCGTCTCGCAGCCAAGTGCGCTCGTCCGGTTGTCCTTCACCGTCGCGTTGCAAATAGTCGAAGGCCCATTCCATGATCACCGCCAGTTCATCAGCAAAGGCCGGTTCGAATGCGGCCAGCCCGTCTTGGCTCATCCCGATCAGCGGAGTGCCAATGGATTGATGCGCGCCGCCTTCAGGTGCCAGCGTGACGCCCGACGGCGTTCCAACCAGAAGAAAGCGGGCATCCTGATAGCAGGCGTAGTTCAGCGCATCGAGGCCGCGACTGACAAAGGGGTCGTAAACGGTGCCAATCGGAATCAATCGCTTGCCGAAAAGGGAATGCGACAGACCCGCCGCGCCCAGAAGCAGCATCAGGTTCATTTCGGCGATCCCAAGCTCTATATGCTGCCCTTCCGGCGTGAACTCCCATTTCGCAGTCGATGGGATACGGTGTTCAATGAAGGCGTCGGCTTGCGTGGATCGGGCAAACAGCTTACGCCTGTTTACCCAGGGTCCCAGGTTTGTTGTGCCGGTGACATCCGGGGAGGTTGTCACGATGCGCTCGGCCAGCGGGCCGTCGCCTTTTGACAGATCGTCAAGAATCTTGCCAAACGCCATCTGGGTCGAGATTTCACGGCTGGTGTCGACCTCGATCCGTGGCACATCCAACTTGTCATCAAAATAACGGCGCGGACCTTTGGCAAAGAAAGGCGTATTCGTGAGGAAATCCTTGAGCTTTTCTGGGTTCTGTACTGTCGCAAGCGGCTCCCATTCCTTGCCTTCTGGCACGCCCATATGCGACTGCCACGCGGCGAACTGACTGTTGTTCATCAGCCCTCCGTGATTGTCCTTGTGGCCCGCGATGGGTGTGCCCCATCCTTTGACGGTGTAGGCAAGGAAACATGTCGGGCGATAATGATCGATGGCGGCAAATGTCTGTGCCATGGTCTCGACGCAGTTGCCGCCAAGGTTTTCCATCAGCGCCGCAAGGTCGGCATCCGTCCGCCGTTCGATCAGAGCGGTCACATCCCCCTGATCACCCAGATCATCCATGAGGCGCTGCCGCCATACCGCCCCACCCATGAAGGTCAAAGCCGAGTAGTCCTGATTGGGACACGCGTCGATCCAGTCGCGCAGGCGCTCGCCGCCCGGTTCTTCAAAGGCCGCGCGTTGCAGAACCCCATATTTCACGCGCACGACATCCCAACCGAACGCATCGAAGATTTTCTCGATCCGTTCGAACAGCCCTTCACGGACGATACCGTCCAGTGACTGTCGGTTGTAGTCAATGATCCACCACGTATTGCGCAGGTCGTTCTTCCAGCCTTCCTGCAAAGCCTCATACACATTGCCTTCGTCCAGTTCGGCATCGCCAACAAGGGCCACCATTCGCCCCATTGGCGCGTCTGCCCCCCAGCTTTTGGCCTTGATGTAATCCTGAATGATCGAGGCAAACGAGGTGATCGCGACACCCAAACCCACCGAGCCGGTGGAAAAATCAACGTCGTCGATATCCTTGGTCCGGCTGGGATAGCTTTGCACACCGCCAAAACTACGGAAATTTTCCATCTTCTCGCGGGTTTGATTGCCCATGAGGTATTGCATCGCATGAAAAACCGGAGAGGCATGGGGTTTGACTGCCACCCGGTCTTCAGGGCGCAGCGCTGAAAAATAGAGCGCGGTCATGATCGACACCATCGAAGCAGACGATGCCTGATGGCCACCAACTTTGATCCCATCCACCTTTGGCCGGATGTGGTTGGCATGGTGGATCATCCAATGCGACAACCATAGCAAGCGCTGTTCGACGATCTTCAACTGGGTGGGATCAATGTGCATGGCGGTCTCCTGGTTCAGGCAGCGCTGCGGGCAGGATAGGGCAAAGCTTGATCCAGGTCTGCGAGGATATCTTCGACATCTTCAAGCCCGACGGACAAACGGATCAAACCATCGCTAATCCCATGCTCGGCCCGTTCTTCCGGAGTATACGTCGAATGAGTCATGGATGCAGGGTGCTGGATCAGCGTTTCGGCATCGCCCAAGGACACCGCGCGCTGGATCATGTTGAGGCGGTTCATGAATTCAATCCCACCGGACAGGCCGGACTTGATCTCGAACGCGATCATGGCGCCGGATTGGGACATTTGCCGCTGCGCTACGTCGTGCTGGGCAAAGCTTTTCAGCCCGGGGAAATAAACCTCGGCGACGGCGGGATGGGCTTCGAGGAAATCTGCAACGACCCTGGCGGACGCACAGTGACGATCCAGACGCAGGTTCAGTGTTTTCAGTCCGCGCAGGATCAGCATCGCGTTGAAAGGGGCCATGACCGCACCGGTCATATCCTTCATACCGACCAGGCGGATTTCGGCAATCTGTTCGGCGGTGCCAACAACCAGACCGGCGACCACATCGCCATGCCCGCCGAGATATTTGGTGGCAGAGTGCAGAACGATATCCGCCCCGTGCTCGATCGGGCGGGTCAGATAGGGGCTGGCATAGGTGTTGTCGACGACAACCGTTGCGCCTGCCGAATGCGCAATCTCGGCGCTGGCGGCAATGTCCACCAGACGCATGTTCGGGTTGGCCGGAGTTTCGAAATAGACAACGCGGGTATTCTCGGAAACCGCCGCTTTTAGGTTCTCGGGGTCTGTCATGTCGACATGGGTGATTTTGACCCCCCATTTTGCCAAACCGTGGCGCATGAAAGCGAAGGTGCAGCCATAGAGTGTTTTGTCCACGATGACTTCGTCCCCTGGCGACAGCAGGGTCCAAAGCACTGCCGTTATCGCCCCCATGCCGCTGGAAAGGGCCAGTCCGGCCTCGGCACCTTCAAGCACGGCAATGCGTTGTTCTAGAAGGTCACATGTGGGGTTCGAAATACGGCTGTAGATATGACCTGCGCGTTCACCGGCGAACATCTCTCCACCAGCCTCTGCGGTTTCGAAGGTAAACGTGGACGTCAAATGCAGCGGTGGCGTAAGCGCGCCTTCATTTTCCAAAGGGTTATAAGCGTGGTGAATGGCGCGGGTGGCAAATCCGGTTGAACGAGTCATTGCAAGCTCCTGTTTCAAGCTGACGCCAGTTTGAGCTTTTACTTTGGGCTTTTGCTTGCAAATAATACCAAGAATACGACTAATATTGGCATTTTCTGCCAAGATTGAGGTTGAAATGGACGATAAAGACAGACAAATCATTCGGGCGCTGCAAAAGGACGGGCGCATGACGAACCAGGATCTTGCCGACGAGGTGAACTTGTCTCCATCGCCGTGTCTGCGCCGGGTCAAGAACCTCGAGTCTCGCGGAATCATAAAGGGTTACAGCGCAGATGTGGACGCCGCCGCGTACGGCATAGGCATTACCGTTTTTGTGCGGATCCGGTTGGAGCGGCACAATGAAACGGACGTTCAGAATTTCGAGAAACGCGTTCGGATGATCGACGAAGTTCTCGAATGCCACGTGCTGACCGGGGCGATGGACTACCAGTTGCGGGTGCTGGTATCGGATCTCGAGGCATATGAGGAGTTCATTCGAAACAGAATTCACCCGATCGGTGGGATTGCCTCGATCGACACAAGCTTTGTTTATGGAACGGTAAAGAAGACCGCTGTTTTTCCGCCCTGACGGAACGCGTCCGCTTAATCTGCGAACTCAGGCTGAGGTGCATGTTTAACAGGCGCTGGGATCAGGGTTCATAGCCAATAGATGACGATGGCGGCGCGGGCGAGTGGATCTTTGAGCCTCTGTGGCACAGGGTTGCGACACGCCGCCAGTCCTTGAGCCTGTCAAACATGGCCTTGACGCGATTGGGCCGCTTGGTGTGCTTCGCAGGCAACCAACACTGTTTGCGACCCTGGATTCAGGCGCGCATCCCAGAGATCAGACATGTTCGCCGCTCGTTTTTCGAACCGTGAACACGCTGACCTGCCAAATTCAATGGGTTCCGGGCCTAGTAGGCGACCATCGTCAACAGCTCATATTCCGCGACCATTTCATCATCCTGCTGAGTCAGGGTGACATGCCAGCGGACTTCGCCGTACTCTTCGTTCCGCTTGGTCTTGGCCTTGACCGTCAACCGCACCTTGATGGTATCACCCGCCTCGACAGGCTTCATGAATCGCAATCCGTCGAGGCCAGTGTTTGCCAGAACCGGGCCCTCGTTCGGTTCAACAAACAATCCGGCTGCAAATGACAAAAGCAGGTAGCCATGGGCCACTCGGCCCGGGAAGAACGGGTTCCGTTCCGCCGCTGCCTGATCCATATGCGCGTAGAACGTATCGCCGGTGAAATTGGCAAAGTGTTCGATGTCTTCCATCGTGATTGTACGGGGCGCTGTGTGGATGGTCTCGCCAATCGCCAGCTCATGGAACCGGCGCGTGAACGGATGGGCTGGCCCTTCGACCTCGGTCGCGCCGGGAACCCATGTGTTCCCGATTGCGGTCAGCAGATCGGGCGATCCCTGAATGGCTGTCCTTTGCATGTAATGCTTCACGCCACGCACACCGCCCATCTCCTCGCCGCCACCAGCGCGCCCGGGACCGCCGTGAACCATATGCGGCAGCGGAGAGCCGTGGCCGGTAGATTCCTTCATCGAGTCGCGATTGTTGAAGTACAGGCGCCCATGATAAGCCCCTGCCCCCATGGCAACGTGCCGTGCCACATCGGCGTCACGGGTTATGACCGACGCCACCAGCGACCCTTGCCCGCGATTTGCCAGTTCGATCGCATGGTCGAGATCGCGATAGCCCATCACAGTGCTGACCGGGCCAAAAGCCTCGGTGTCGTGGACACGCCGGGCCGCATCCGGATTGGCACAATGGTACAGCATCGGCGGCAGGAACGCGCCTTTCTCGGCATCCGCCCCATCAACCACAAAATCAACAGGGTTTCCGAAAACGCGTTCGGCTTCTTGCCCGATGATTGCCACCTTTTCCAGGACATCGCGTTTCTGACCGTTCGAGACCAACGCACCCATGCGTGTCGTTTCCAGCCTAGGGTCACCGATGACCGTTTTGGCCAGCCTCGCGGACAGGGCTTCGATCACCGCCTGCACCAGAGGCTCTGGGGCCATGATCCGACGGATTGCGGTACATTTCTGCCCAGCCTTCGTGGTCATCTCGCGCTGGACTTCTTTAACGAAGAGGTCGAATTCCGGCGTGCCCGGTTCGGCATCAGGGCCGAGGATCGAGCAGTTCAGACTGTCCTGCTCGGCCACGAAACGAACTGAATTCTCCAGAATCACCGGGTTGGAACGCAGTTTTGACGCCGTTTCTGCAGATCCGGTGAAACTGACTACGTCCTGCATGGTCAGACGATCCAGCATATCGCCCAAACCACCCGAAACCAGCTGCAACGCGCCCGCAGGCAAAATGCCGGAGTCCAGCATCAGCCGGACGCATAGTTCGGTTACATAGCACGAGTTCGTTGCCGGCTTTACGATGGCCGGAACGCCTGCCAAGAGTGTCGGGGCCAGCTTTTCCAACATCCCCCAGACAGGAAAGTTGAACGCGTTGATATGAACCGCCACGCCGTGCAACGGGGTGCAGATGTGTTGCCCCAGAAAGGTGCCGTTGCGGGACAGTTGCTCAACCTCACCGTCCAGGTAGACATGTCCGTCCGGCATCTCACGTCGGCCTTTCGAAGCGAAGACGAACATCGTGCCGATGCCGCCGTCAATGTCGATCAAGTGGTCCGACTGTGTAGCACCTGTGCTGAAAGACAGGTCATACATTGCCTGCTTATGCTGACCCAAATGAATGGACAGTGCTTTGAGCATCTTGGCCCGTTCATGGAACGTCATCTTCCGCAGCGCCGGCCCACCGACATTGCGCGCATAGTCCAGCATCCCCTGCACATCCAAGGCGCTATTGCCGGCCGCGGCGATCACCTCGCCTGTGACCGCGCTTGTAATATTGCGGGCACCCGCACCGGGCGAAACCCATTCACCGGCCGCGAAGCTGGAAATCTGTTGGATTGTCATGAGCGTCTCCTCATCTGTTGTGTGATCTTCGCGCAGCCGTATGCCCGTCTCACGAAATCATAATATAAACCGTACGGTCGGTCAATAAATTGGCGAATTGGAATCGAAACCGTACATCTCAGACTTGCGCTGGCAGTCGCGCGAAACCCCGAAACCGAATGCGTCCGCCTCGTTCAGCGCCGTCAGTGATGCGATAGGTCGGAAATCGCGCCAGAAACCGTCCGACGGCCACGCGTCCCTCCATACGCGCCAAGGTCAGGCCAACGCAGGTATGGGGGCCTCCGGCAAACGCATGATGCTTGTTGGGGCGTCGATCCAATACAACTTCATCAGGTTGTTCAAACTGCCGCAGATCGCGATTGGCTGCGCCGATGCACAGGTGAATGTCTGTACCTGCTGGAATGGTCTGACCATGGAACGTCACATCTTCAGTGGTCAGACGGTTGCCAAATTGATTTGGGCTTTCCAGCCGCAGGAACTCGTCCACCGCCGTGTTGATCAGATCCGGATTGGCCAGCAGCTCGGCCCGTTTGTCGCGGTGCCGTTCCAACAGTTCCAATGCGTTGCCGATCAGGTTGGTGGTGGTCTCGTGCCCCGCATTCAGAATGAAAATGCAGTTCTGGTAGAGCTCGACCTCGGTCAGGCCACCATCGGTGTCATCCTGCATCAACCGTGTCAGGACATCCGTCGCAGGATCTCCGGGGTTGGCCCGGCGATCTTCAATGATGTGCCGAAGAAAGTCCTTGAAATCAGAAACCGAGCGGTTGCCCCACTCTTCCTGCTCGGGCGTCAACTGAGGCTCCAATGCGCCCAGTATGGCCAGAGACCAATCCCGCAAAGGCCCGCGTTCTGATCGGGGAATGCCAAGCAGGTTGCCGATGATCTCGATCGGGATGGCCCCGGCGAAATCCTCGATCAATTCTACCGGGCCCTTGGCTTGCATCTCGTCCAGCAACCCATCGACAAGTTGAACCAGGCCCGGTTCCATCTGCCCCAGCGCCCGTGGGTTCATCGCGCCAACCATGACCTTGCGGACGCGGGTATGCAGGGGCGGGTCATTGAACACAAGGCTGGTGGTATGGTGTTCGTACAGCGGGCTGTCGATCCCGTATTTTGGGCCGAAAACCGCCTTTTTATCCGATATGAAACGCACCGTATCCCGGTAAACCAGATCCAGGTCATCATATCGCGACAGGATCACCGATCCGTCGGGCTGCCAGCAGACGGGCGTGTCTTCGCGCAACGCGGCGTAGGTTGGATAGGGATCCGTATGAAACCCGTCCGGGAGCGCTGTCAGAGAGAACATCAGTGACCCATCGCTCCCATTTGTTCGGGAAGGACCAGAACCAGCCAGGGCACCAGAACAATCAGGGCCAGACGGAAGATGTCTGCCACCCAGAACGGGGTGACTCCTTTGAAGATTGTTCCGGTCGATACGTCCCCGACCACGCCTTTCAGAATGAACACGTTCAGGCCCACGGGCGGCGTGATCAAACTGATCTCGGTCACGACGACAACGACAATGCCGAACCAGATCGGATCATATCCCATTGACGTGACCAATGGGAAAAAGATCGGCACCGTAAGCAACAGCATCGACAGCGATTCAAAGACGCATCCCAGAATAATGTAGATCCCGAGGATCATCAGGATCACGACGAAGGGTTCCACCTCATACGCGGTGACCAGAGCGATCAACGCTTCGGGCAGACCAGCCAGGTTGATGAAATTCGAGAAGATCTGCGCCCCGATCAGAACCGAGAACAGCGCCGCGGCGGTGAAACTGGTTTCCTTCAGCACTTCAAAGGTCGAACCAAGGGTCAGCCCACCGCGCGACAATGCAATCAGGAATGCACCCATCGCGCCCATACCGGCAGCCTCGGTCGGGCTGAACGTCAGGTTCAGAGGATAGAAATCGAACACTCCGTACAAACCGCCGATCACCAGGAAGAACAGCAGCAACACGGCCCAGACCGAGCGCAACGCCGTAAGGCGCTCGCCCCAGCCGTGGCGTTCACCTGCAGGGCCGGACTCGGGCCTGCGCCAAACAGTCCAGCGCACGGCGAACAGATAAAAGAGGATACCAAGTACGCCTGGGATGATGCCAGCAACGAAAAGTTTGCCGATCGAGGTTTCGGTCAGCAGGCCGTAGATCACCAGAATAACCGACGGTGGGATCAGGATGCCCAGCGTGCCACCGGCGGCAATCGACGCCGTTGACAGCTCATCCGCGTACCCATAGCGGCGCATTTCCGGCATCGCGACTTTGGACATGGTCGCAGCCGTTGCCAGCGAGGATCCGCAAATGGCCGAAAAGCCACCGCACGCGGCGACCGTCGCCATTGCGATACCACCGCGGAAGTGACCCAGAAAAGCGTTTGAAACCGCGTATAGTTCGCGCGCGAGCCCGCCCTTGTTCACGAACAGGCCCATGAGGATGAACAGTGGCACGACCGACAGGCCGTAGTCCTGTGCCGTGTCCGTAATCTGACGACCCACCATCGACATCGCGGCCTTCAGTCCGCGCTCGGACAGGATGCTGCCACCGCGCTCATATGCAAACCCAAGCGTCCCCACTAGACCCATCGCAAACACAATGGGCAAGCGTACCAACACAAGAACCAGGACAAGGGCGAAACCGATCAGTGCGGCAGTCATTAGGAGTGCTCCGACAAGGTTTGGGGGGCAAAAATGTACAAAAGACCGGTGATGAACATCGCAACGGCCGTGATTGCAGTGAAGGCGGCGATGAACCAACCAACATAGAAGACCGGGATTGAAAGGTATTCGGTAACGTCGCCGTAATCCCGTGCACGTTCAGCCAAAATCCAGACGCGCTGAATCGGCCAGATCAGCATGATGCCGGACACCAGATAGACGATCGCATCGCGCGCTCTGCTCAGCCGCAAGCGTGAGAAAATTCCATCCGTCAGGTCGACTGCGATTTGCCCTTTCCCTGCCGAGATCATCGGCAAGACCGAGAACACAAGGATCGCCATCAGAATCCGCGTCAGTTCGGTTGCCGCCTCGATCGGAGCATTGAAGACAGAGCGCAGGATAACGTCAAAAAAGGTCATCACCATCAGGATGAACAGCGCCACACAGGCCAGCACCGTCGGAATGATACTGACGCGACGCGCTAAGGTCACGATAGATTGCATGATTGGCCCCCAACGGGTGAAGATGGCTGGCGGGTCAACCCCGCCAGCCGGGCTGCGTTACTGAGCAGCCATTTCGTTAACGATCATGTCATATGCGGCTTGCGCATCAACACCGGTGCCATTGACCTCTTCGATGACCGTGGCGCGCACATCGGCAGCAATCGCATTGAACTTTTCCAGATCTTCAGCGGACGCTGCATTGATCGCGTTGCCCTCGGTCTGTTCGGTCGCCTCACGGCCGATCGCGTCGATCTCATCCCAGATTTTACCGATTTCGCGGCTCAGCGGTTCACCGAAAACCTTTTCTTCCAAAGCAGCCTGCACATCGGCGGGCAGATCCGCAAACGTGTCTTCGTTCATGATAAACGCAAACGACCCGCGATACAGGCCACCCGGAACTTCATAGACATTTTGCGCCACTTCGGTCAGCTTGAAGCCTTTGCGGGATTCAAACGGCATGACGACACCATCAGCAGCTTTCGAAGCGAGTGTCTCGTATACTTTCGGCGCAGGTACCTGGATTCCGGTTGCGCCCAGCGCCGTGCCGACGTCGCCGCCCACACCACCTGGGATACGAACCTTGAGACCCGCCACTTCGTCAAGCGTGGTCACCGGGCTACTGGAGTGAAGCTGTGCCGGGCCATGGGTGTGCAGCGCGACCACTTTAACACCGCGATGTTCGTCCGCCGCCTTGAGATACTGGTCGTATGTACGCCAATACGCGACCGAGGCCGCTTCGGCCGAGCCCTCATATCCGGGCAGCTCAATCATCTTGGTGGTAACGAAACGACCGGGCTGGTATCCATGAAAGATGATCGAAGCATCCGCTGCGCCATCCATGATCAGGTCCATCTGCGCCGGCGGGGGGGCAATTCCCAGCTTCAATTCTGCAGTGACTTTGCCGTCGGTAGCTTCTTCGACCATTTCCACGAACTTCGGCCACATCTTCGCGTTGATGCCGTGGGTTGGCGGTGCCCAGCTGGAAATCGTCAGCGTATAATCCGCCGCCAGTGCCACTGTGCCCGATACGGCCATCGCGGCCGAGGCCAAAAGAGTGCTCAACTTGGTGAATTTCATGGTTTTGTCTCCTCCCTGTGAAACATGACTCGAGAATGCGTTAATGGTCACTTTTGTAACCATCAACATGTTAATAGTTTTCGGATCGACCCGCGACACGCCACGAACCGGGGCTTTCATTCGCTACGGTTAGCATATTTGCGGCGGACCGGCTGTTTCCGATTTCATTGCAATAGTTCATCGGCCCTCCTCTCCAGCGCGGGAAGCCGTATCCATGGATTTGAACCATATCGACGACTTCTGCGTTTTCCGCGGTCCCTTCTTCAATGATCAAAGCGCCTTCGTTGGCCAGAACCGCCAGCAGTCTTGAAGAGATATCTTCGTCCGAAAAAGCCCGTCGGGTGATGCCCTGCTGGTCAGAATAGGCTTCGATCAATGCCTCAACTTCGGAATCCCGAACTGAGTTGCGACTGCCTTCTTCGTAGCGATACCACCCTTTGCCAGTACGCTGGCCAAAACGCTCCATCTCACAAAGCTGGTCTGCGATGGTGACATAGCGTTCATTCGGGTCGCGGTGTGCTGCATTGCGTTTGCGGTTCGCCCAGGCAATTTGAAGACCGGTCAAGTCCTGAAGCTCATAAGGACCCATGGGCATCCCGAACGCCCGCATCGCATGGTCCACCTGATAGGGAAGCGCCCCATCTGCCAGCAGATAATCGGCCGCGCGCCGATAGGCTGCCAACATGCGGTTCCCAATGAACCCATCGCAGATACCCGACAGCACCGAAACCTTGCGAAGCTTTTTCCCAAGCGCGAATCCGGTTGCGACAACTTCGGGAGACGTTTGCGGAGTGTGCACGACCTCGAGCAGCTTCATGACATGGGCCGGGCTAAAGAAATGCAGACCTATGCAACGGGTCTGATTGCCGACGCCCGCGAAAATCTCGAGCGGGTCCAGATAGGACGTATTGGTGGCCAAAATCGCATCGCTGCTCATATGCTTGGCCAGCTCGTCAATTACCTGCTGCTTGACGGACAGGTCTTCAAAAACAGCCTCGATCGCCAGTTCAGCATCCGCAGCTTCTGAATACCGGTTCACCGCACGAAACGAAGCAAGGCGATCCCGAAGCTGCGCCTCGGACATCTTACCTCTCTTGACCGAGCCTTGCAGCAGACTCTCAACCCGATCGTGCGCTGCCGCCGCGGCGTCCGCGTCTCGCTCGATCAACGTCACGGACAGCCCGCCGTTCAGGGCCGCAGTTGCGATCCCTGCCCCCATTAATCCTCCTCCGACAACGGCTATCCGTGTTATGTCACGGGCGGCCACCCCTTTGATCAACGAAGGTTTGGACACGGCACGTTCAGCAAAAAACGCGTAGCGCAAAGCGCGGCTTTCCGGGCTTTGGCGCAACTCCAGATGGCGCGCGCGCTCTTTCGGTTGTGCGGTGGTAAATGGCTCAACCGACCAACCAAGCGCCGTCAGGTTTTCCAACGGCGATTTCTGACCCTTGGCGCGCTTCTTCAAAGCCTGGCGGCTCGCCTTCAACAGATCCGGCGCAAATTCCGCCACAGCACGCTGGCTGACAGGTATTGGGCGTTCGGGCAGGTCGGCAACCAAGTCCAGAACAGCACTCTTGGGGTCTTCGGCGACGCGGTCGACGCCGCCAAGCTCGGCCAGTGTCTCTGCCTTGAGAATTTTGCCCGAACAGGCCATGTCAATTGCAGCCCGCATCCCGACCAGACGCGGCAATCGTTGTGTGCCCCCTGCCCCGGGGATCAAACCCACATTGACTTCCGGCAGGCCAAAACCTGTTCTCGGCGCTGCGATCCGCCATGCACAGGCCATGGCGATTTCGAACCCGCCACCCAGCACGTTGCCATACATGCAAGCGATGAACGGAACCTCGCTGTCTTCGATTTTCTGAACCACGTCAGGCAAATGTGGCTCGGCCGGCGGTGCGTCGAATTCGGACATGTCGCCGCCCGCGACAAAGGTTTTACCAGCGCAACACAGCACGGCCACGCGCGCGCCCTTGACCGCATCAACCGCGTCAGACAGCCCCTGGCGAACACCTGTCGACGTCGCGTTTACCGGCGGGTTGTCAATTGTGACCCACGCCACGTCGCCCTTAAATTCAACGCTCACCAGCGACGACTGCGACATTTGCAATCCCTTTGATCGGTTCAGATTCGGTTCGGGTTTATATATTGACCAACCGTTCGGTTAATGCAATGATTAAGTTGAAACGAGAACAGATGAGACAGTCATGAACGATACGATTCTTGTACAAGACAACGGGAACTGGGTCGAAATCACCCTGAACCGCCCGGACAAGTTGAACTCGTTCAATGAAGAAATGCACATGGCGCTGCAGGATGCACTGAAAGCCGCGCGCGACGGCGGCGCCCGCGCGGTATTGCTGACCGGTGCCGGGCGTGGCTTTTGTGCTGGTCAGGACCTCAGTGATCGCGATCCGTCGAAAATGGATGGCCCGCCGGATTTAAGCAAGACGGTACGCATGTTCTATGGCCCTCTTGTCCGTTTGATCCGGTCGATGAATATCCCGGTGATCTGCGCCGTGAACGGAGTAGCAGCCGGGGCGGGTGCAAATCTTGCGCTGGCCTGTGATATGGTTCTGGCCGCGGAAAGTGCGAAATTCATTCAGAGCTTTTCCAAGGTGGGCCTGATTCCAGACACGGGCGGCAGTTGGCACTTGCCGCGTCTGTTGGGCGAGGCACGCGCCAAGGGGCTGGCCCTGACAGCCCAACCCCTTCTGGCCAAACAAGCCGAAGATTGGGGGTTGATCTGGAAGGCAGTGGCCGACGATCAATTGATGACCGAAGCGCGCGTTCTTGCCGCGCAATTGGCAAACGGCCCTACCCTCGGGCTCGGGCTGACCAAACAGTGCATTCAAACCGCTGCCACCACGTCCCTCTCGGATCAGCTTGAGATCGAAGCGGACGCAATGAAGACCTGCGGGGAAAGCGCGGATTACGCCGAAGGCGTATCCAGTTTTCTTGAAAAGCGGGCACCGAATTTCCAGGGACACTGATGATGACACCCAAGGAACGTGCCACGAGATCCGCTGAAGCGATGTGGGCGAATGACCAAGCCAGCAAATGGTTCGGGATGAATCTGGTCGAAGTCGACGAAGGCCGTGCAGTCCTGACCCTGACAGTCGCGGACCATCACTGCAACGGGCACGGCATTTGCCACGGGGGCGTCACTCATGCCCTGGCCGACAGCGCCTTTGCCTTCGCCTGCAACAGCCGCAACGTGGCAACCGTCGGCCAGCATACGATGATGAGCTATCTCGCGCCCGGAAAAAAAGGGGACCTTCTGACCGCAACCGCGACAGAGGTTGCCGTCACCGGCCGAAGTGGCATCTATGACGTTCGCGTCACCAATCAAGACAACACCCTGATCGCCGAGTTTCGCGGAATGTCCCGCGCGGTTGGCGGGCAGAATTTTCAGGAATAGCTTCGCGACTGGAGGAGTGACGCGATGGAAGACCTTTCCCCAAACAAAGCGGATCTGGACCCGATCGAGATCGCCTCGGTCGACGAAATCCGTGCGACGCAGCTTGAACGCCTCAAATGGTCCGTACGCCACGCCTATGAAAACGTGTCGATGTACAAGCAACGGTTCGACGAATCCGGTGTGCATCCTGACGATCTTCAGCAGCTCTCGGATCTGGCTAAGTTTCCGTTCACGTATAAGAATGATCTGCGTGACAACTATCCGTTCGGCCTGTTCGCCGTTCCACGCAGCCAGATCATTCGTCTGCACGCCTCGTCCGGTACGACAGGCAAACCGACGGTGGTGGGCTACACAAAAAACGACATCGACAATTGGGCGGATCTGGGCGCAAGGTCCCTGCGCGCATCGGGGTTGCGTAAAGGTGACATGGTGCACAACGCCTATGGTTATGGGTTGTTCACCGGCGGTCTTGGCGCACATTACGGGATCGAGCGTCTTGGCGCGACCGTCGTCCCCATGTCCGGCGGGCAAACCGAAAAGCAAGTCAACCTGATCAACGACTTCCGGCCCGACGGGATCATGGTTACGCCCTCCTATATGCTCAATATCCTTGAGCAGTTCCACAAGGTGGGACTCGACCCGCGTGAAAGCTCGCTGAAGGTTGGTGTGTTCGGTGCTGAACCCTGGACTGACGCCATGCGTGCCGAAGTCGAGGCTGCGTTTGATATGCACGCGGTCGATATCTATGGCCTGTCCGAAATCATGGGGCCCGGGGTGGCCAATGAATGCGTTGAAACCAAGGACGGGCCGGTGATCTGGGAAGATCACTTCCTGCCTGAAATCATTGATCCCGCAACCGGAGAGGTCTTGCCCGATGGCGAAACCGGCGAGTTGGTGTTCACGACCCTGACCAAGGAGGGGTTGCCGATGATACGCTATCGAACCCGCGACCTGACCTGCCTGCTGCAGGGTACAGCACGGTCCATGCGCCGTATGGCCAAGATCACCGGTCGCAGCGACGACATGATGATCCTGCGCGGTGTCAACGTCTTTCCCAGCCAGATTGAAGAACAGGTCATGGCAACAGGGGGCCTTGCCCCTTATTATCAGATCGAGCTGTACAAATCCGGCCGCATGGACGCCATGCGGGTTTTTGTTGAATCGTCCCCAGATTCCACCGACGAACTGTCCAAGACAGCCGCAGCACGGATGCTGACGAAGCGGATCAAGGACGTCGTTGGCGTCTCAACGGAAATTGTTGTAGGTGACCCCGGCGACGTCGAACGCTCTCAGGGCAAGGCGAAGCGCGTCGTCGACAATCGCGATAAGGAATAAGCCGTGGCCCGTACAATCGCTAAAGACCACGACCAGAAGCGGGAACAAATCCTTAAAACGGCAGCCAAAGTGTTCGCCGACCAAGGGTTTGATCGCGCCTCCATGACCCTGTTGGCAAAAGAGTGCGGGATTTCCAAGGCAAACATCTACCACTACTATGACAGCAAGGATGCCATCCTGTATGACATCCTCGAAACCTACCTGCGCGAGCTTCGCGACCGCATCTGCAATGTGGACCTGAATGGTCTCACACCTGAGCAGAAGCTGCGGAAAGCGATACGCGAAATCCTGTTTGCCTACCAAGGCGCAGATGACGAACACCGGGTGCAGATCAGCGGCATGAGCGCATTGACCGAGGAACAACAGAAGCTTCTGCGCGGGTATCAGCTGGAATTGGTGAATTTTGTGCGCGACATCCTGAAGGAACTGTCTCCGGAAGCCTTCAACGACAACAGGGACAAGCTGCGCGGCGCCACGATGTCAGTTTTTGGGATGCTGAACTGGTATTACATGTGGAACACCGGAGCAGGGTCCAGGGCCCGCGAAGACTATGCTGATCTGGTCAGCACTCTGACCGTCCATGGTATCCACAAGCTTTAGCTGTGGCCTTCGGACAAAGCTGTTCGAAATCTATCGCAGGTATGCCTACCTTTGTCCCGTTGCCACAGTGCCAGTTTCAGGGCCGTAACGCGGTTCCTCATCCTGACCAGTCAATGCAGAACTCTTCCCGAAAGGCAAAACGCACCAGATGAGCCTCAATTACCCGTTGCCATCCGGCCAGATCACCGCGCGCCCGGGTGGCGGCGGTTACGGCCAGGCTGGTAGCGCTTGCTGAAAGGGTGACGCGGTTCCCGTCTGGAAAGCTTACACTGCCCCGCGTTTCATCGAATGTTACCTGGGCCTTGTGCGACCAGTGTTTGCAAAGCTGTTGCAGGTATATCGACGCCGCGCCTGTCTGCGCAATTCCCGAAGCCACCTGATCGGGCAGCAGGCTGAGCCCATCAGCGGCAGCGGCCCGGATCGCCTTGGCAAACAAGGTCACATCGATATCAGTGGCCACGAATGTTGCCCCCAGATCCAGACATTTTCGCTGCATGACCGGATCCAGCGACAATATCCCTGCTGCCTTGCCTGCCGCAACGATGCGCTGGATCGCATCCAGCACGGCCTCGATCACGTCCGGGTGCCCGGCATTGCCGATATGGCCCATATCAGCGGCCAAATCCGACGGGCCGACGAACACCCCATCGACTTCGGTCGCCAGAATGTCGCCCAGCGCCTCCAGCCCAAGCCTGTTTTCGACCTGCACCAAAAGACAGATCTGCTCGTCCGCCGTTTTCAGATAATCCGGGATAGCCGCAAAACGCGAGGCCCGCGCCAAGGCGGAACCCACACCCCGAACGCCACGAGGTGGATACTGCACGGCCCGCACCAGTTCGCGCGCCTGATCGCCGCTTTCCACCATCGGCACCAAAATGTTCTGCACGCCGGCATCAAGGTATTGCTTGATCATCCAGGTCTCGCCAATCGGCAGGCGTGCGACGGGGGTACTGCCAGATCCTTCAATCACCCTCACTTGCTCGAGGATCGAGCGCAGATCGTTTGGCGCATGCTCTCCGTCGACCAGCAGCCAGTCAAATTGCGCGGTCGCGGCGATCTCGGCGGTGTAGGCATTGGCCAAGCCGACCCAGCACCCGATCAAAGGGGTTCCCAACGTCAGCGCGGCCTTGAACGTATTGCTTGGCGCGGGCATTGGCGAACCTTTCAGGCGAAATTGATATCGACTGAGCCGAACGGCCCGAAATCCGCGTGGATTTCTGTTCCCGAGGGGCATTCGACCGGGCGGATAAAGCTGCCTGACAGAATAACTTGGCCCGGCGCGATGCTTTGACCGTATTGCGCCATGCGGCGCGCCAGCCAGACGACGCTTTCGACCGGATCGTTCAGCACCCCCGCGCCCAGACCGGTTTCTTCGATTTCGCCATTGCGGAAGGTCAGCGCACCAACCCATCGCAGATCAAAAGCATCGACCGGATGACGTTCTGCACCCAGAACGATACCTGCATTGGCGGCATTATCACTGATAGTGTCAAACACCGTGCGGGCCTTGCCGGTTTCAGGATCCACACGTTGAATCCGTGTATCCAGAATTTCGATGGACGGCGCGACGTAATCCGTCGCAGCGATGATTTCTTCGCGGGACACGTTTTCTCCGCCAATGGCCGATTTCATCACCAAGGCAATTTCAGCCTCGATCCGGGGCTGAATGAATCGCCCGGCCGGAACGGTGGCACCCCGTTCAAACACCATGTCGTCAAACAGAATCCCACTATCAGGAATGTCGATGTTCAGCGCGTATTGCATGGCTTTCGAAGTCAGGCCGATCTTCCACCCAATCACTTTGCGCCCTTCGGACAGTTTCTGGCGATAGATGGCGTTCTGCACATCGTAAGCGTCATCCATGTCCATCTCGGGGTGGCGCAGACTTAGCAGGCCAATCTGTTCATGCGTGCGTTCTGCCTGCAAAAGGTCAGCGGCCGCGCGCACATGGTCTTCGGGTGTCATACCTTTTCATCCTCAACCGTGTTTCGCAGCGTACCGATGCCTTCGACCCAGACCTCGACCACATCACCGGGTGCCAGATATTTCGGCGGGTCGAACCGCGCGCCCGCCCCGGTAGGTGTACCGGTCACAATGATATCGCCGGGCAGAAGCGTCATGAAAGTCGAAATATACTCAATCTCGCGCCGGATCGGGAACATCATGCGGTTCAGTGTATCATCCTGCCGCAACTCACCATTCACGCGGGTTTGAAGACGCGCCTTATCCAGCTGGGCCGCATCCGTGAAAGGAACCAGCCACGGGCCGATGGCCCCAGAGCGGTCCCAGTTCTTGCCTTGGGTGACATTGAACTTGGCGTGCCGAACCCAGTCGCGAATGGTTCCTTCATTGCACAGCGTCAGCGCGGCGATGTGGTCATACGCGTCCTGCTGCGAAATGCGGCGGCCAGCCTTGCCAATCACGATGGCCACTTCGCCTTCGTAATCCAGCGTGTGGTTTTCCGGCGGGCGGATCAAAGGCCGGTTATGGCCGGTAAACCCACTGGCGAAACGCGGGAACAGCGACATGTGTTTTGGCTGCACGCTGCCATCCTTGTATTCCGCATTCCGGTCGGGAAAGTTCACCCCGACGCAAAGGATACGTCGCGCATCCGGCATCACCATGTCATATGTAAACTCGGAATGGGTGACAGGTTTGCCGTCGGCGGCTTCTGCCAGTTGATCAAATGCACCGGCAGCGATCACCTCGTAGAGGCTGGCGTATTCGGGGAAGACCGGATTCAAAGCAATTGCACCACCGTCGTTGATTGCCCCAAAAAAACGCTCATCACCCGAAAAGAAAGTAGCAAACTTCATTCAATAGTCTCCCACACGTCCCGGATCACGTCCGCCGCCATCAGCACGTCATCGCGGGTGGTATCGAACTGCCCGACCTGAAAGCGGATGATTTTGCGGCCATCGAACAAGCCTTGGGTCAGGTAAATCCGGCCATCGTCATTCAGCGCGTCCACCAGACGCTGTTGCTGGGCGTCGTCCCCGGGACAGCGGAAGGAAAACAAGCTGAGGATCGGGCCGGTTGTTATCTCGAACCCCTCGATCGAACCGATCTTTTCCGCCAGTTCGCTGGCCCATGTCACGTGGTTGCGGATGCGTTCGCGCAATCCTTCCAACCCGTATGACCGCAACAGGAACCAGATTTTCAACGCCCGGAACCTGCGGCCCAAAGGGATGGTCCACTCAGAGTAATTTGTCACCTCTGCACCGGTTGTCTTGAGGTATTCCGGTTCAATTTTCAGCGTATTGAGCTGGGGCGCGGCGTCTCGCAGGAACTGGATGGCACAATCGAATTGCGCGCCCATCCATTTATGCGGGTTGAAGACAATGCTGTCATAGCGACCGGCCCCCTGCCACAAAGCCTTGCGAAATTCCGGGCAGATCATGGCCGATCCCGCCCAAGCGGCGTCGAGATGGGTGTAGAGGTCGTATTTTTTCGCAATGTCAGCTACGGCCATAAGGTCGTCGCAAGCCCCCACTCCTGTGCCGCCGGTAATGGCAACGATCCCGGCCGGAATATGCCCGGCGGCAATGTCATTCTGAACGGCGGCCTCAAGCGCCGAGGGAACAATCCCGAAGTTCGGCCCCTGTGTGGGCAATTTGACCAGATTGTCCTGACCAATCCCAGCGACCCAGCAGGCCCGGTCAATCGACGAATGCACCTGATCCGAACAATAAATCCGCAATGCACCCTTCGCGTTCAGACCTTCTCGGTTGCCGGTAAAGCCGGTGGCCCGTTCCCGCATGGTCAGCACTGCTGATAACGTAGCCGAAGAGGCGCTGTCCTGAATGACGCCGGTCATGCCCTCAGGCAATCCAAGGGCCTGCCGCAACCATTCGACCATGACGCCTTCAACCTCGGTCGCGGCAGGCGATGTCTGCCACAACATGCATTGCGCTGCGATAGTCGTCACCAGCATCTCGGCCAACATGGACGGGGGCGCGGCATTGGCCGGGAAATACGCAAAGAAGCGTGGATGCTGCCAATGGGTGATGCCCGGCATCACGATCCGTTCGAAATCGGCCAGGATGGCGTCCATCGGCTCGCCTGTCTCGGGTGGTACTGGCACAAGCTGGGCCGCGATTTCCCCCGGCGCGGTCTGCGCCCGCACGGGACGTTCAGCAAGTGTCTTGTGATAATCCGCCGCCCATTTCGAGATGTGCTGACCCCAATACGAAAACGTGTCCCAGTTCATCTACTGACTTTCCTTTGTGACGGGATCACCGCCGAATCCTCGTGTTCCGTTGCTTGCGTCACACCGAAAAGCTGACATTTGCCTGACCGGTGCCAGAGCTGCCGAAATACGGGGTGTAAATGTCAATTTCACCCTTGTAGCTTCCCCAACCCAACGCACCAAACAGCAAAGCGGTGTCATTCATGGCGCATTCGCCAGTGCATTTCGTTGCATAGTCCGGCAGCATTTCAAGGAACTCTTCAAACTTGCCCTGCTGCCACAACTCCAGAACGCGCATGTCCATCTGGCGGTTGAACTCGCCATTCACTGCATTCAACCCGTCGACCGAGCGTTCATTCGGAGTGAAGTCGTGGCTGAGCGAGCCGGACGCCAGAATGGAAACATTGCGGTCCGAACGTCGGATGCCTTCGGCAATGGCCTCGCCCCAGGCCCGGTTTTCTGCAATCGACGAGAATTGATTGACTGCCACCGGCAATACCCGGGCATTCACATCGTCGTTGATGAAATGCATCGGCAGCAGGGTGCCGTATTCCATGCCCATGTCGGGGTGCGAATGGCCCAGCGCCCGCTCTCCCCGTTCGCGCAGAACGTCTAGGATGGTTTCCCCAAGTTCATGATCGCCGCGATAATCGAACTCCATATCCGCCAACATATGCGGCAGTTCGTGACTGATGAATCGACCCTTGTGACGTTCTTTCGTATTCAGGTGAAACCCTTGATTGGTGATCCAATGGGTGTCGAACACAATAAACGTCTCGACCCCGCGATCTATCGCGTCCTGACGCAGGCGTTCATACCCATCAATGGCAGATTGCCGGATGCCTTTGTATTTTGGCATCGTGTGGGACATCCAGATGCTGGGTACATGCGTAATCTTTGCGGCCTGTACTATCTTTCCCATGGCAATTCCTCCTCGTGAAATGGGCTTGCCCCAGCCGGGGTCGGCCTATGAGATCTACTTACCCAACTGCATGATCTTGTGCTGACCGGTGGCAAAGCCAATGTGTTTCTGTTCCATATAGAATTCAAAGCTCCAGTCGCCGCCATCCCGGCCGATGCCGGACGCCTTGACCCCTCCGAACGGCGTTGGCAAGTGACGTACGTTCTCCGAATTCACCCAGATCATTCCAGCCTCCAGCCTGTCTGTAAACCGAAGCGCGCGGGTCAGATCATTGGTCCAGACATAGCCGGTCAGGCCATAAGGTGTGTCGTTGGCGATCTCCAGCGCCTCGTCCTCGGTCGAGAACGGGATCGAGGTCAGGACAGGGCCAAATATCTCTTCCCGTGCGATGCGCATTTGGTTGGTGGCATTGGTGAACAGGGTCGGCCGGACAAAATAGCCCGCATCCCCCACCGTGACGCCGCCAGCGGCGACAGTTGCGCCATCTTCCTTGGCGACGTCGAAATAGCTCGTAACCTTGTTGTAGTGTTCTTCAGTCACCAACGGCCCAATCTCGGTCTCCGGGTCCAAGGGGTGGCCCACCTTGATGCTGTTGACGCGTTCAATCAGTCTGGCTTCGAATTCTTCCTTGATCGTGTCCTGCACCAGAAGTCGCGAAGACGAGGTGCAGCGTTCGCCATTGATCGAATAGATCATAAAGATCACGGCATCCAACGCGCGGTCCAGATCTGCATCGTCAAACACGACAACGGGGTTTTTTCCGCCCAATTCCAAATGGTTGCGCTTATGGGTGTCTGCGCCTTGCTTGACGATCAGACTGCCGGTACGACTTTCGCCCACAAAAGCAATGGCCTTGATCAGTTCATGCTCGCACAAAACCTTGCCAGCGTCGGGGCCAAATCCGTTGACCGTGTTCAGCACACCTTTGGGCAGCCCTGCCTGTTCGGCGATTTCCACCAGCAGGCGAGCCGTCAGAGGGGAATCCTCGGCGGGTTTGTGAACCACCGTGCAACCCGCAGCCAACGCAGGCGCGATCTTCCAGGTCGACAGCATGAACGGCGTGTTCCACGGGGTGATCACGCCAACCGGGCCAATTGGCACACGGGTCGTAACATTCATCAGTGTCGGAGACTTCAGGTGCTGCCCGTCCCGTGCCTGAATCACCTGATCCGCGAAATACCGGAAGTTCTCTGCGCCCCGCAACGCTGCCTTTGACATGAAGCGCAGAGTCTGCCCTGTGTCCCAGCACTCGCACAGTGCTATTTCCTCGGCGCGGGCTTCAATGCCATCAGCCACATTCAACAAAATGCGACGGCGTTCGGTGGCGGGAATGTCTCGCCACTCTGAAAAGGCTGCATGAGCGGCCTTGGCTGCCGCGTCAATATCATCACCCGTGCCATGGGCAACATCACAGATCACGGATTTATCGACGGGCGAGACAGACTGAAACACTCCGGCAGATCCGTCCCGATCTTCACCCGCTATACGGTTGCGGATGCCAGTTTCCCGGAACCGGTCCAGAAAGCCGTTCAGCTTTTCGATGTTTGTGTCCAATGCACTCATGCGTCAGGTCTCCTGCGTGGTCGCGTCCAAGTGGTCGCGGATCGTACCAGCCTTGGGCGACAGCTTGGGGTCGATGTCACGCATCTCAAGCGAGAGCGCGATGGAATGCTGTGAAAAAACCGGCGCCAGATATGCTTTGACCGCCTCAAAAATGCGCTGGGTGGCGTCGTGTTTGACATCAGCGGGCCGGCCTGCCCGCAGGCGGATCGAGATATCAATAAGCCCATGCGCCGGGTTGCCGTCCGCTATGGCGTAATGATCGACCCGCGTCGCGCGCACACGAATGCCCGGCATCGGAAAGGTCTCAATCTCAGCAGCCGTTGCCCGAATGCATTCGCATAGGCCATCCATGTCGATCCTGTCTTCCAGATTACCGGAGTATTCGACGTGGAAGTGGGGCATGGTTTCTCCTCTATTAGTTAACATGTTTAGTATTTAATGCATTCCCTGTCAAGAGATTGCTTTGTTAATCTTTGCAATTTCCGAGATGACATTCTAGAAGGCCGCATGAACACTCAAAGCCATTCCAAAAGCACCGCCCGGTCCCTTCCGATCGCGCTGCTGCGAGCCCGCGAAACCGTCATGGCTCCGATCCGGGACATGCTGCAAGGCATCCAACTGACCGAGCAGAAATGGCGCATCCTGCGTGTTCTGGACGAGCTGGGCGAAGTGGAACAAAGCACCATCGCGCACGAGGCATGCCTGCTGCTACCCAGCGTGACCCGCATTTTGCGCACGATGGAGGCCGATGGCCAGATCACCCGCCGTCAGGATAGCGACGACAAGCGCCGCACCATGGTCAAGATCACGGATTCAGGCCGCTCTATCCTCAAGGAGAACCTGGCCACATCACTCGCCATCTCCAGTAATATCGAAGCGCAGATGGGCACCGAGAAGCTGGATCAACTGCTGGACCTGCTCGAGGAATTGCAGGCCATCAAAGCCTGACCCCGCCCCAACAGGACGGGGTCGTTTGAATACTTACAGGGTCCCCAATCCAGCGTCCAAAGCCGATAGAATTTTAGTCACCTCTTCCGAAGTGACGATCAGCGGCGGCGACAGAATGATGTTGTTGCCTGATACGCGGACCATCACGCCGTCTTCATATGCAGCTTTCTGAACCTGTAGCGGCAGGTGTTTTGCGATAGGTGCCTTGGTCGCCCGATCCGAGACCAGTTCCAATGCACACATCAGGCCCTCACCGCCCCGCACGTCCCCGATCGCGTCATGCTTGTCGGCCAGCTTTTGCAAGCCGGCAAACAACTCATCCCCGCGCGCGGCAGCGTTTTCCCAGATCCGTAGGCGGTTGATCTCGGACAGGGCGGCCAAAGCTGCGGCCGCCCCGACCGGATGGCCGGAATAGGTATACCCCTGATCGACGGATGCCAGACCCGTGGTGTCACTTTCAAAAACCTCTGCGACCGCGCCCGAAATCATGGCCGCGCCAAAAGGGAAATACCCATTGGTGATCGCCTTTGCCGTCGTCATGATATCCGGCTGGACGCCCCAGTGCCGCGCACCGCTTTCACTGCCGGTGCGACCAAAAGCGGTGATAATCTCGTCCGAGATCAGCAGGATGCCGTGCCTGGAACAGACCTCGCGCACCATGGGCATGAAACTCTTGTGCGGCGGTATTACGCCTCCTGCCCCGAGAACCGGCTCCATGATGAAGGCCGCAACAGTGCTTGCACCCTGAAATGCGATCTCGGCCTCAAGCGCCTTGACACAAAGCTGCGCCAGACGCTCGGGATCGGTTTCGTCAAACGGATTGCGATAAGTCCAGGGGGCCGGCACGTGGTAGCAGCCCGGCATCATCGGCTCATACACCGCGCGGAACTTCTGGTTGCCGTTGACAGAGGCGGCAGCAAAATGAGTGCCGTGATAGCCCTGCTTAAGGCTGATGAACTTGGTACGTCCGGCTTCACCCCGGACTTTGTGATACTGGCGTGCAAGTTTCAGAGCTATTTCGACAGAATCCGACCCACCCGACGTAAAGAAAGCGCGGGTCAGCCCGTCAGGCTCAAAGAACTGGGCCAGTTCATAAGACAGCTCAATCGCCTTGTCGTTGCTGGTGCCCCGAAAGGTGGAGTAGTAGGGCAACGCATTCAGTTGATCCGCTATGGCCCGCTTCACCGGTTCACAGGAATAGCCCAGATTGACGTTCCACAGCCCCCCTACGGCGTCCAGCGCCCTGTGGCCATCGACATCAATGATGCTGACCCCTTCACCACCGCTGAGAATGGTCGGCGGGTTCTTCCGGCTGTCGGCGGGATGCGCCATCGGGTGCCAGAAGTATCGGGCGTTGTTTTCCTTCAGAAAGTTGGAGTCTTTCATGTCGCGGGTCTCCGAGTGTTGAATCCGCCCCGGGTCACGGGTGGAATTCGGTTGGAAAGGAGTCGGGCAACTGGCCGCCAAAACCAGCGGTCAGATCAGCCGAAAGTGAATGCAACGTTGACAGTATTGCCGGAAGGCGGTCGCTGGTTGCCCGGGTTTCAGGGACAGCTATTGCGATGGTTCCCAGTGCAATCTGATCGATGCCGAAGATCGGCGCGGCATATCCAAAAACACCTTCTTCGTAACTGCCGCGGCTGTCGGCCCAGCCTGAAACTCTGATCTTTGCGACCCGCTCTTTGATGAGCTTCGGATCAGTAAGCGTGGCTTGTGTAAACCGTGCCTGCACGTCCTGATCCAACTGCTCCAAAAGGTGAGCCGGTCCGAAACTGAGCATGCACAGACCGGAAGCCGTCGCATTGAGCGGAAGCATCTCGCTGGGATCAAGACTGACCCGGACACTGTGCCGCGTTGTTTCCACCACCAGCGCTGTCTGTAATCCCGTTTTCTCCAGCAAGGACAGATGCAGGGATTCACCGACCATCTGCATTGCGGCCTGCATTTTTTGGCGCGCGCCCTCAATGCCGGGTCTGGCGATCTCTCGCAGTGCGGCCAAACGCAATGCCGCCGGCCCGATGGCATAAGTTTTTGTCATCGGATTCTGTTCGATCAACCCGAACTCCTCAAGCGCGCGCAGGTGGCGCAATGCCGTTGCCTTGTTCAGCCCGGACAACCGCGCCAGGTGACTCAGCCCGATCTCTGGGCGGGCATTGGAAAAGTAATCCAGCATTTTTAGGGCGTTAAGGGCTGTGCCCATGTGCGTATCGTCCTCTTGCTCAGGTAATACTTGACAGAACTAACTTAACAAAGCAACATTATTATTGTTAACGAGGTTCAAATATTGAACCACTAACGGGAGGTGTCAATGAAGAAATTTCTAACAGCCGCCGCTTTTGCTGCTTCGGCCACTGTCGCACTGGCAGAGTACCCTGAGAAGCCGGTAAGCTTTGTCGTACCTTGGCCTCCGGGCGATCTGGAAGATGTCCTTACCCGGATGGTCGCCGACGAATTCCAGGCCATGTACGGCGTGCCTGCTGCTGTCGTGAACAAACCCGGAGGAGGCGGTGGCCCATTCCCCGGCGCTGTCGAGGTAGCAACCGCTCCGGCGGATGGTTACACCATCGGCTCTTTCGTCATCGGTGTACCCGTCATTGGCCCCGAGATCGGAATTCCCGAACTCAACCCGAATCCTTTCGATCCAATTGGCATCTTCCTGACTTATCCCTTCGTCATCGCAGCGAGCAAAGACGCACCGTTTTCAAGCTGGGAAGAACTCGCTGAACATGGCAAGGAAAATGATGTTGCGCTTGGCCATTTCGGATCGGTTCTACCGCCCACTCAGGTCACCTTTGCAGCAGCCGTCGGCAGCGGGTTCGACTTTGCCAGCGAAGCGGCATTTGACGCCCTGGATTGCAACACGCTGGCCTCAGGCGACGTGGATGTAATCAATACGACGCTACAGCTTATCCTTCCCTGCCTTGATCAGGTGAACGTCCTTGCCAGCATCGGTGGCGAGCGGATTTCACTGGTTCCGGATACGCCAACGATCGTGGAACTCAATCCGGACCTGCCATTGGCTCTTTGGAACGGGCTGTTTGTGCACAAAGACACGCCTGATGACGCTCGTGAAAAGATCTCGGCTGCCGCCCAGAAAGCGTTGTCCTCGGACAAAGCCAAGAAGCTGGCTGAGGAAACAGGCGCACTGATCTACTGGCAGGACCCGGACGCATCCAATGCTCAGATCGAGCAGGACAAAGCCTCTTTTGCCAAGATCGAAGAGATTCTGGGCGAATAGTCCGAAGATGGCCCGGCAAGGTCGAACAACGCCGGGCCTTTTTCTTTCAAACAGGAGGCCAAAATGATAGCAAAGACGCTGCAAGACATGTTCCGACGTTATCGACGTCCTGGCGATATTGTCTTTGCCTTCCTTTTCTTCGGTTTCTCCTTGTTCCTTCTCAGCCAGATCGGCACTGAGACTCAGGCTGTCAAACGAACCAAGTGGTTTGCCCAGCCCGCCCTTTGGCCCAAGATCGCGATCTGGGGCATGGTTTTGTTCAGCGGCCTCCACTTGCTGAGCTCTTTCCTGTCCCCGCGCATTCCCGGACGTTTGCGAGAGGTGACGTTCTGGTTTATGTCCCTCGAATACGTTGCCTACTTCCTGATCTATGTCGTGGCGGTTCCGTGGCTTGGATACCTGCCATCGACCATGCTTTTTGCAGCCCTGCTGACGATACGATTGGGGTTTCGACTACCTAGGGCTTTTTGCGTTGCACTTGCCTTCGGCGCGGTTGTGGCAGTCGTTTTCCGCGCGTTGCTTCAGGTGAACATTCCTGCCGGTCGGATATACGAATACCTGCCCGACGGGCTGCGCGCCTTTGCGCTGACCTACCTGTGAGGCCAAGATGGACAATCTGATTTCCGGCTTTGCAATTCTGGCGCAGTGGCAGGTCGTCGTGGCGCTGATCATCGGATCGGTGGGCGGGGTCATCATCGGCGCGTTGCCCGGCGTCGGCGCTGCTGTCGCAATTGCCATTCTGCTGCCCGCCACCTTCGCGTTTGAGCCCATCGTCGGCCTGACCCTTCTGTTGGGCATTTACGGGTCGTCCATGTATGGCGGTGCAATTCCTGCCATTCTGATCAACACGCCTGGCACGGCCGTCAACGCACTGACCACCTATGACGGCTATCCCATGACCAAGCGCGGCGAGGGACACCGAGCCCTGTCGCTGGCCTATTCGGCGTCGTTTTTCGGCGGCATCTTCTCGATCCTCTGTCTGATCATCCTATCGCCTGTGTTGGCCTGGGTTGCCCCACATTTCGGAAGCCGCGAAATATTCCTGGCTGCGTTAATGGGTATCCTTCTGGTGATCCTGGCCCATCGCGGGCAGACCTTTTCGGCCGCGATGCTGGCGTTCTTCGGCATTTTCCTCAGCACCGTCGGTCTGGAACCCGTCAAATACACCAAACGTTTTACCTTTGACCAAACCTGGCTTTCGTCAGGTGTCGATCTGATCGTGGTGGTTCTTGGGCTGTTCGCCATCAGTCAGGCGCTGCTGCTGCTGGTCGACAAAGAACACGCGCCGGGCGAGGCCCATGTGCGCGGCAGCATCTTCGCGGGCCTCAAAGAACTACTGGGCCTGAAACGCATCGCAACGGTGTCGTCATCGCTGGGTGTGCTCATGGGCATGGTACCGGGCACAGGCGAATTCACATCACAGTTCCTCTCATACACATACGCACAGAAAACCTCTGAAGACCCCGACAAATTCGGCGATGGGTCACCAGAAGGTCTGGTGGCGTCCGAGGCGGCCAACAATGCCGTTCCTGGGGCCGCAATGATTCCGCTGCTGGCGCTGGGTATTCCTGGCGAAGCGCTGACCGCGATGATGCTTTCGGTCTTCTATGTTCACAACGTCATTCCCGGACCACAGCTTTTTGCCGATCAGATGGATTTTGTCATGGCACTGTACATGTCGCTGATCCTGCTCAATGTGATCGTTCTGGTCTTTTTGTTGTTCTCGACCAATCTGTTGCTGAAGATCATTCAGATCCCGACGCGCTTTCTGGGGATCATGATCCTGACGCTTTCATTTGTCGGTGTATTTAGCCTGCGCAACTCAGTCACGGACTGCGCCATTGCCGCCGGGTTCGGCGTGTTCGGGCTGATCCTGAAGCGCCTGAACCTGCCCATTGTTCCGATCATTCTGGGCATGGTTCTGGGCGGGATCATGGAA
Source organism: Ruegeria sp. YTSB088 (assembly GCF_059609825.1). Classification (NCBI taxonomy): domain Bacteria; kingdom Pseudomonadati; phylum Pseudomonadota; class Alphaproteobacteria; order Rhodobacterales; family Roseobacteraceae; genus Ruegeria; species Ruegeria sp. YTSB088. Next base: position 196,721 of record NZ_JBXWMM010000004.1, read on the forward strand.
GTCAAACTGCGCAGCGCCATGGCGCGGGTGAAGACACCACTTGATTTCATCGACCGGCCGATTGCCGCAATACTATTCATCATGATCCTTGGGATCATTCTGCTCCACGTTCGCTCGCTGATCAAGGAACACAAGGAGCGCATCACACCGCAACCGGTTCTCGACGAAGACTCAACTCAGCAAGGATAACCCCCCATGGACCAATCCTCGATTGATGCGCTGCGTGCGCAGGACATTGCTCCGCGCGGGCATTTCATAAACGGCCGCTTTCAGGATGGCGAAACCGGGGCCCGGCATCAAGTTCTGTCTCCGATCAACGGTCAGCCTCTGGCGCTGATCGCCGAGGGCACGCCTGCGGATGTCGAGTCAGCCGTTCGTGCGGCGCGCCTAGCGTTCGAGGATGGGCGATGGTCGCGCATGGCCCCTGCCGACCGCAAGAAAGCATTGCTGAAACTGGCTGACCTGATAGAAGCACGCGCGCTTGAGCTAGCCGTGCTGGGCGTGCGCGACAACGGAACCGAGATCACCATGGCTTACAAGGCCGAGGCACTCTCGGCGGCTGCTACTTTCCGGTACTACGCCGAGGCGATCGACAAGATTTATGGACAAATCGCCCCGACAAGCGGTGATGTTCTGGGGCTTGTACATCACGCTCCGGTCGGGGTTGTCGGGGCCATCGTACCGTGGAACTTTCCACTGATGATCGGCAGCTGGAAAATTGCACCTGCACTGGCCGCAGGCAATTCCGTCGTCCTGAAACCTGCCGAAAGCGCCTCACTCAGCCTGCTGAAGATTGCCGAGCTTGCCGCGGAAGCCGGAGTGCCCGACGGGGTGTTCAATGTCGTGACCGGGCGTGGCTCGGTCGTGGGTGAGGCTCTGGCCCTGTCGATGGACGTCGACATCATGGTGTTTACCGGGTCGGGCACAACCGGACGGCGGCTGCTGGAGTATTCCGCTCGATCGAACCTGAAACGCTGCTATCTGGAACTAGGCGGCAAGTCCCCGAACATCGTTTTTACCGACGCCCCTGATCTGTCCGAAGCGGCCAAGGTCTCAGCCGCTGGCATCTTCCGCAATTCTGGTCAGGTCTGTGTCGCCGGATCTCGCCTGCTGGTCCAGCAAGAGATTTACGAGGACTTCGTGACCGAGATCAGCCGCCATGCTGAAAGCTTCCGCGTCGGCGACCCGCTGGACCTGAACAGCCAGATCGGCGCGGTACACAGCCTGCCAGAGCTTCAGGCCAATCTGGATTTCGTGACCAAAGCCGAAGCAGAAGGCGCCGAGCGCTGCACCGGTGGCACCCGCATCCTAACAGAGACCGGAGGCTATTACATGGCGCCGACCGTCATGGCCAACGTGAAAGAGACCGACAACCTGTTCCAGAACGAAGTCTTCGGCCCTGTACTGGCGGTTACGCCTTTCAAGGATGAAGACGAAGCGATCCGTCTGGCCAATGCCACGGTCTATGGGCTGGCTGGCGGTGTCTGGACCTCGAACTTCAGCCGCGCGCATCGCATGGTGGCTGGCATTCGCGCCGGTGTTGTGCACGTCAACACATATGGCGGTGCCGACCTGACTGTGCCGCTGGGCGGGGTTCGCCAGTCGGGCAATGGGCACGACAAATCTCTGCACGCACTGGAAAAATACTTCGATCTGAAAACCGCATGGATAAAACTCTGAGAAGGCCGACCTCATGACTCTTCCAGCGAAATCTGTTGAACTCATTGAGCGCCGGGCCAGGCTATTGGGCCCTAACGTGTCGACGTTCTACGACGAGCCGGTTCATTTTGTAAAAGGCGAAGGCGTCTGGTTGTGGGATGCGGACGGGCGTAAATATCTGGATTGCTACAACAACGTGCCACATGTGGGGCATTGCAATCCGCGCGTGGTCGAGGCGATCTGTCGTCAGGCGCGCACGCTCAACACGCACACCCGGTATCTGCACGACGGGATTCTGGACTATGTGGAAAAACTGACCGGGACGATGGATGCAGCGCTGAATACGGCCATCCTCACCTGCACCGGTTCCGAGGCAAATGACATTGCTTTGCGAATGGCAGAGGCAATGACCGGAAAACGAGGGATCATTGCCACTGACACCACCTATCATGGAAATACAGCGCTGGTCAGCCAGTTGAGCAAATCGAACATCCCGACAGTCGGCTTCGGGCTGAGCAAGTATTTCCGTTTTGTCGGCGCACCCGACAGCTATCGCGATCCTGACCCGGACGGGTCAAAATTCGCCGATGCCGTGGCGGAACAGATTGCCGAGCACGAAAAGGCCGGCACCGGTTTTGCCGCATTGATCGTCTGCCCTTATTTTCTGAACGAAGGCTTTCCAGACAATCCGGACGGTTGGCTGGCACCCACGGCCAAGGTGGTACGCCAGGCCGGCGGCCTGTTGATCTGCGACGAGGTGCAATCAGGCTTTGGCCGAACCGGCACCCATATGTGGGCGCATCAGAAGATGGGCGTTGTGCCGGATGTCATGACTTTGGGCAAACCCATGGCCAACGGCCATCCGGTGGGCAGCGTGGTCACACGTTCCGAGATCATTTCGGCGTTCCGCAAGGGATATCGGTACTTCAACACGTTTGGCGGAAACCCTGTTTCCTGTGCTGCAGCGATGGCGGTTTTGGAAGAGATCGAAGACCAGAGCCTGGTCGCACATGCCAAATCCGTTGGCGACCATGCGCGAAAACGACTGAAGCTTTTGAAAGAAAAGTATGACGTCATCGGAGACATACGCGGCTCGGGGCTGATATTCGGGGCCGAAATGGTCCTTGATCGCGACAGCAAGCAGCCCGCCAGTGAATTCACTGACCGTATCATCAACGCCATGCGCCAGCGCGGGATTATTCACTCCAAGCTTGGACGCCATAAGAATGCTCTGAAAATTCGACCACCCATGCCATTCTCTATCAAAAACGCGGATCTTCTCTTTGACACGCTGGACGAAGTTTTGGCGAAAACGCCACTGGTCGCATGAAGCAGATCGTGGAACAGGCGCTGACCCTTTGGGAACTGGTCGATAGCGAATGGTCTCTCGTGGCTGCTCGGGAAAACTGCGTCTATCGCGTTCAGGCAGGCCAGACCGCCTATGCTCTGCGACTGCATCGCAAAGGGTTGCGAACGGATGTCGAACTCCGTTCAGAGCTACAATGGATGGCCGTTCTCGGCAAAAACGGGGTCGGAGTTCCAACTCCTGTCCCGGCCGCAGATCGACGCTATCTGCATCTGGTGGACGGCATTCAGGTCGACATGCTCAACTGGTTGCCGGGCAGCCCTTTGGGTGCGACCGGATCAGCCTTGGAGCAGCGCGACAGAAACGGCGTCTTCCACACAATTGGCAGAGAAACGGCGCGACTGCATGACATCAGTGACCAATGGACTCGTCCGCACGACTTCACGCGTTGGTCATGGGATCGTAGCGGGCTGCTTGGAGACACCCCTCTCTGGGGTCGATTCTGGGAGAACCCAACGCTTGGGAAAACGGACCGGTCACTTTTCCTGGCGTTCCGAGACGTTGCAGATCGTGACCTTCAGCGCGTGGAAAACCAGTTGGATTACGGGCTGATCCACGCCGACCTTGTCCGCGAAAACATCATGGTTGATGGTGACAAACTGTGGCTGATCGACTTCGACGATGCCGGTTTCGGTTTTCGCCTGTTTGATATCGCGACAATACTCCTCAAGAATCTGCGCGAACCGGATTTCAACCAGTTGCACGATGCTTTGCTGGCCGGGTACCGATCGGAACGAACGATCTGCACCACGCAACTTGACCTGTTCATGGCACTTCGCGCGGCAACATATGTGGGATGGGTTGCATCCCGCCTGAATGAAGAAGGATCGGACATACGCAATGTGCGGTTCATTGAAACCGCCCGAGGGTTGATGACCAAATACCTCGAACGCCACACTTAGACGGGAGGCACCAATGGCCAAAAAGACAATCCTGCTGATTGGTACTTATGACACCAAAGAGCCCGAGATGCGGTTCATCGAAAAGGCGGTCAGAGCGCAGGGTGCCGACGTCCTGACCATGGATGTCTCGGTTCTGGGTGATCCGTCCGATCCAACTGATATCTCTAAGCACGACGTGGCCGCAGCCGGTGGCATGGCCATTGAAGAAGTCATCGCGCAAGGAGACGAAAACAAAGCCTTTCGCGCAATGTCGGCCGGGGCAGCAAAGGTCGTTGCAAAGGCTTATTCAGAAGGTCGGTTTGACGGAATGCTTGCCACGGGTGGAACCATGGGCACGGACCTTGCGCTGGATTGTGCGCAGGCGCTGCCGATGGGCGTTCCCAAATACATCGTATCAACGGTCAGCTTCTCACCTCTGATTCCTCCGCATCGGCTTGCACCTGACATTCAGATGATCCTCTGGGCCGGCGGCCTGTATGGCATGAACTCGATCTGCAAGTCTTCGCTCAGCCAAGCTGCCGGGGCCGTCGTGGGCGCAACCAAAGCGGCGACCGCCCCCGATCGCAGCAAACCTCTGATCGGTATGACCAGCCTTGGTTCGTCCTGCCTGCGTTACATGAAAACTCTGAAACCGGCATTGGAAGACCGCGGGTTTGAAGTGGCCGTGTTCCACTCTACCGGCATGGGCGGCATGGCTTATGAAAAACTGGCAGGCGAAGGCGCGTTTGCCTGCGTGATGGACTTCTGCATGCAGGAATTCGGCAACCTGATGGCGGGTTCCGTTGTCTCCAGCGGCGATGACCGTGTCACCAATGCCGGACGTGTAGGAACACCACAGATGGTGGCCCCAGGTGCGCTGGATCTATTGGACTTTGCGGGTTGGCAGGATATCCCCGAGCAATACGCTGATCGCCCGTTCCATGAACACAACCGCCTGATCAAAAGCTCGGTCTTCAACGGGGCTGAACGACGTTCCTGGATTCGGGAACTCACGAACCGGCTGGAAGCCGCAACCGGGCCCGTGCATTTCTTTTTGCCCGTTCAGGGCGTCGAGGATTGGGACAAGGAAGGCGAAGAAGCGCATGATCCAAAGGCACTGGCCGAAATGGTGGATGAAGCGCGCAAGGTCATGCCCGGTCGGGTGCCGATGACTGAACTGGACGTTCACATCAACGACGCGGCTTTCTGCGAAGCAGTTCTGTCCCGGTTTGACAGGTGGGTTGAAACCGGGGTTGTCAGAACAGACTGAACGCCATTGGAAGTAGTGGGAAAGGGGAAAAAGACACCCTGCGCATTGTCTGATAAACGTATTATGGGATCTGGCCGGATTTGTGCGGCTTGATTCTGTGAACCTCTGGCACCCAGTCTTCAGACGGACGGTTCCAGAACTTGTTGGGGTTGTCTTCGTCCATCCCGGCCCGGTGCAAGGTGCGCCACGCGGACCGGATCAGAATGACCGGCTCTTCATAGGGATGCTGTGCAAAAAGCGTTTCCACAACGTTTTTAACGATTTGATGATCGGCAACGAAGAACGAGAGTTCGACGCAAGGCACTTCGACCACTTGATCGGTCGCAGCGTTTCGCCCTCCCGGTAAGGAACGAAACCGTTGAGTGCCGACCTCAGTCTGAAAAGAAACATGGTCGTAGTCGCCATAGTCAAGCGCGGTCACCTGGTAAACAGCCTGAAGCAGAGCTTTTGCATGTGGTTGCGGAACCTGCACGGTAATTTCGAAACCCGCTTCGAGGTCGAAACGATTGGATTGGATTTGCCAGATCATGGTGTCCCCTTTGTTTTGGCAAGTCATGGTCGGGGACACCGGCCTTCGCTACTATGAACAGTTCGCCTTCGGCCGAAGTTCAAGTGACTTCAAAGCGACGAAACAACATGTCTTTGGAGATGCCAAAATACAGCTCGAAAGCAGCAAGACCTTTCGGCTCGATGTACAAAGCCCTGCCGTTGCGCGGGCGGGTTACCCATTTCCTTGACAGAGCCTGATCGAGAAGATTGACCCCGAACGGCCCGGAAAAATGGTGGCGACGCTCGGACCAGTCCAGACAGCATTTGACCGGTAGAGATGATGCAGCGTCAGACAGAATTCCAATACGCTTCAGATGCGCACCTCCGCTTTGGGTCAGGCGCGCGCTTGTCCCTTCGACAGACATCCAGCCTTGGTCCACAAATCGCCGGGCCAAGACGACTCCAAGACGACCGGCGATGTGGTTGTAACAGGTCCGCGCCACCAAATCAGGCGGACATTCCCCGTTTCGGCCTCTGTACAGATGATCGGTGGGCGACAATGCAGACAGCTGTTCAAGAGTTTCCGCGACCTCATCGCTGGCGATGCGGTAATAGACGCACCGACCGCTTTTCTCGGCGACGATCATATCTGCACCCAGAAGTTTCGACAGGTGCTCACTTGCGGTGTTCGGGGCGATCCCGGCAACGGATGCCAGTTCTTTTCCGGTGTGCGCCCGACCATCCATCAACTCGCACAGAATGCGGGTCCTACTTGAATCCGCAAGTGCAGCGCCGACAATATCCAGCCTGGGTTCATATGACATGCCGCAGCTTAACCGAAACAACCTGTTTGGCACATGTTTCGTTGTTCGGTGATTGTCGAACTGAACGAGGAACGGAGGTCATTGAGTTTGGATCGAACAGCGAAACCTCAAGACAATCAATGAGCGACTAGGCGTTCTTTGAATAGTTGTTCCGTCCGATAGCCGGGTAGAGGCGCATGCCGAGTGCAGCCCGATAGAACTTTTTTGTGGATGTTGGATACAATATCCGTTATTCGTGTTCACATCTTTTGATTCAGGGAGGATCACATGCTCAAGAAACTCGTCGCACTGGCGGCCTTCACTACTTTCACAACAGGTCCTGCGATGGCGGACACGCTCGACGATGTCGTGGATCGCGGCACTCTTCGATGTGGCGTTGTTCTGGACTTTCCGCCGATCGGGTATCGCGACGCCAACAACGAACCGGCGGGTTTTGACGTGGAATACTGCAATGATCTGGCTGCGGCGCTTGAAGTCGAGGCGGAAATCCTTCCTTTGACCTGGGCCGAGCGCCTGCCGGTCATCGTGACCGGGCGCGCAGATGTCGTGTTCGGTGCGACCTCGGACAGCCTCGAACGGGCGCGGACCGCAGGCTTTTCCATTCCCTATGCAATCTACTACGCGCAGGGCGTCGTGAACGCGGACAGTGGGATCGAAACCTTCGAAGACATCCGCGGTAAACGGGTCGCCGCCGCGATTGGCACAGTGCCAGAGCAGGAATGGCTAAAGATCGCTGCCGAATGGGGTGAAGAAGGCAACTATCAGGGCTACCAGTCGGAAAACGAGGTGTTTCTGGCGGTCGCACAGGGCAAGGCCGATATCGGTATCACCACCAACACCGCCGTTCTGCCGGTCACCCAGCAGTATGAAACCGTGCTGGCCGGTCCGCGTATGCCCTGGACCACCGATTACACCTCGGTCGTTGGCAAAAGACAGGACGTCACCTGGCTGAACTTCCTGAACCTGTTTGTTACACATCAGGTGCGTTCGGGCCGTTATCAGGAACTGTGGGGCAAATATGTCGGAGGCGAAACACCCGAGCTGCGCATTCCCGGTGTGATGTACTGATCCCACTCCCAAACACTCTTTCGCCGGGCTTCTGCCGGGCGAAAGAGCTGGGTAATTTCGGAAAAGAAACCTGTGTTCGATTATAACTTCCACTGGCGGCCGGTCATGAAAAGCCTGCCGGACTTGCTTGAGGCATCGCTGCTGACCTTGCAAGTCGCGGTAATGGCGATGATCCTCAGCATCATCATCGGCCTGTGTCTGGCATTGGCGCGCATGCACCTGAAGGGGCCGATGTATTGGTTTGCTTCAACCTGGGTCGAACTGGCACGTAATACACCTGCTTTGTTCCAGCTGTTCTTTTTCGGCTTTGGGCTTGGCGCATTCGGCCTGCACCTGTCGCCTTACTTCATTGTGCTGGCCGCGTTGACATTCAATTGTGCCGGCTATCTGGCCGAGAACTTTCGCGGAGGCTTTCAGGCCGTTCCCGAGACTCAGTTACGCGCCTCTCGTTCTCTGGGCATGACTGCGTGGCAGGCTTACACACGCGTGGTGATCCCACAGGTGTTTCGCATTGTCTATCACCCAATCACCAACCAGATGGTCTGGGCCGTGCTCATGTCATCGCTGGGCATGCTGGTCGGCTTCCGGGAACTGTCAGGAGAGACGCAGTTCTTTGCCTCACGCACCTTCCGCATCTTCGAATATTTCGCCGTCACGGCGGTCATCTACTACGTGATCGTCAAAATCATTCTCGGAGCCTCACGCCTGCTGGCGACCCGGCTCTTTCGCTACTGAAGGACGCTCAGATGCAACCCACTGTCAGCTTTTTCAGCAGCTTCAACATCAATGATCTGTGGTTTCTGGCCGAAGCCGCCCTGCGGACACTCTGGATTTCAGTTCTGTCAATAACCATCGGAACGTTTCTTGGAGTGGTGTGCGGGTGGATCCTTTACGAAGGCAAACTGGCAGCCACCCTGACAGTGGCCCCGTTTCTGGACATTTTTCGTTCGGTGCCGCTGATCATCCAACTGGTGCTGTTCTACAACTTTGCGCCCATTGTCGGGCTTAACCTGGACCCGTTTGCCTCGGGCGTGGTGATCCTGTCGATCTACACTGCGGCTTTGGTTGCGAATGTCGCGCGCGGCGGGATCGAGGCCGTCGGTGCGCCGATGCGCCGTGCCGCGCGCAGTCTGGGCATGACCTATTGGCAGGACTTGCGCTATGTCGTCTTCCCTATCGGCGGACGCGCAGTGTTCCCGGCATGGGTCGGTGTTGCACTGGGTGTGATGAAGGACAGCGCATTGGTGTCGGTATTGGGCTACGTCGAATTGCTCAAGGCTAGCCAGATCCTGATCACCCGAACGCAGGAACCCTTCTTGATCCTGGCAATCGCGGGCGCGTTCTACTTCGCGCTCAGCTATCCAATTTCGCGCTATTCCGCGTCTCTTGAAAAAAGGTGGGCCCAATGATCGAAATTCGCGACCTGCACAAGTATTTCGGCGCGCTGCATGTGCTGAAAGGTATCGATCTGGATGTGCAGAAAGGTGAGGTCCTGTCGGTGATCGGCGCGTCGGGTTCCGGCAAATCGACCCTTCTCTATTGCATCAACGGGCTGGAACTGATCCAGCAAGGCTTGGTCAGGGTCGATGGCACCGATGTTCATGCGAAGGGCACCGACATCAACAAGCTGCGCACAAAGCTGGGGATGGTATTTCAGCAATGGAACAGCTTTCCCCACCTGACAGCGCTGGAAAACGTCGCGCTCGCCCCCAAAATCGTCAAGAGATTGTCAAAGCAAGAGGCCCGTGATGTCGCGGCCAAACAACTGACCCACGTCGGCTTGGGCGAAAAGCTCAACGCCTACCCTTCGGCCCTGTCCGGCGGCCAGCAACAGCGTCTGGCCATCGCCCGCGCGCTGGCGATGGAACCGGAATACATGCTGTTTGATGAGGCGACGTCGGCGCTGGATCCTGAACTGGTGGGCGAGGTTCTCGACACGATGCGCCTTTTGGCCGAAGAAGGGATGACCATGATCTGTGTCACGCACGAGATGGGTTTCGCGCGAGATGTATCGGACCGGGTTGCTTATTTCCATCAGGGTGTGATGGAAGAGATTGGCCCACCCGGGCAAGTATTCGGTGATGCGCAATCCGAAAACACCCGTAAATTCCTGGCCAATGTGCGCTAAGTGCACCGGCCCCCTGAAACAACGAGGAAGATCGCCTTCATGTCCAAGAATATCTTCACCGGCACCATGCCAGCCCTGATGACCCCCTGCAAAGCCGACCGGACACCGGATTTCGATGCTCTGGTCAAAAAGGGCAAGGAAATGATCGAGGCAGGCATGTCGGCCGTCGTGTATTGCGGCTCTATGGGCGACTGGCCGTTGCTGTCAGTTGCCGAACGCATGCAAGGCGTCGAACGCTTGATCGAGGCAGGCCTGCCCGTCGTCGTCGGCACAGGTGCGATAAACTCGAAATCTGCCGTGGCCTTGGCTGCGCATGCGCAAAAGGTCGGCGCGGCAGGGCTTATGGTCATCCCACGTGTGCTGTCGCGCGGATCGTCCATCGCGGCACAGCGTAACCACTTCAAGGCAATCCTGTCAGCGGCGCCGGATATCCCGGCTATCATTTACAACAGCCCCGTTTACGGCTTCGCCACCCGCGCCGATTTGTTCCTGGAATTGCGTGCGGATCATCCGAACCTGGTTGGATTCAAGGAATTCGGCGGCAAAAGCGATCTGCGTTATGCGGCGGAACACATCACCTCGAAAGATGATCAGGTGACACTGATGGTGGGCGTGGATACTGAAGTTTATCATGGCTTCGTCAATTGCGGCGCCACGGGTTCGATTACCGGCATCGGTACCGCCTTGCCCAAAGAGGCACTTCTGCTGGCTGCCCTGTGTCAGAAAGCGGCGGCGGGTCATACCGAAGCGCGCCTGCGCGCGCGTGAGCTTGAAGAAGCCTTTGGCGTGCTGGCCAGCTTTGACGAAGGCACCGATCTGGTGCTGTATTACAAACACCTGCTGGTCCTGAACGGCGAAGAGGAATACCGTTTGCACTTCAACGAAACCGACGAACTGACCGATGCCCAGCGCAACTATTGCGAACAGCAATACAGCCTGTTCCGCACCTGGTTTGCCGACTGGTCCAGCCAGGGTGGGGTCATCGCTGAATGCATGTGATCGACAGCCATACCGGAGGCATGCCCACGCGGGTTATCCTGGACGGCGGCCCCGATCTGAGGTCGGGCCCGCTGGCCGAGCGCGCACAACGCCTGGCCACCGAGCATGAGGCTTTCTACAAATCGGTCCTTCTGGAGCCGCGCGGTCAACCCGGCATGGTCGGGGCGCTTCTTGTCACCCCGGAAACGTCAGGCTGTGAGACCGGCGTGATCTATTTCGATGCCGACGCCGTTTTGGGCATGTGCGGCCATGGCACCATCGGGCTTGGGGTTACTCTGGCGCATCTGGGCCGGATTGGGCCGGGGACGCACAGGGTTGAAACGCCGGCCGGCGTCATCTCGGTTGACCTGTTGGACGCCAACACCGTGCGCGTCACCAATATCGAAAGTCGCCGGGTCAGGGCCTCTGTATCTGTTGATGTCGACGGCCATGGAAAAGTGACCGGCGATCTGGCCTATGGTGGCAACTGGTTCTTCATTGTCGATCCCAGTCCGATAGAAGTGAACCCCGGCAACATCCGAGCCCTCACTGACCTGACCATTGCAATACGCGAAGCCTGCATCGCGCAAAACCTGCGTGGTGAAAACGGGGAACCGGTGGACCACGTGATCTTGCAGGACAAATCCCCTGACGAAAACGTTCACAGCCGGAACTTTGTCCTGTGCCCGGACGATCAATACGACCGATCCCCGTGCGGGACCGGCAGTTCGGCGCGTCTGGCCTGTCTGGCGGCGGATGGGGTTCTGGTTCCCGGAGTAGAGATCGTGCAGGAAAGCGTGATCGGCAGTTCTTACCGACTAAGCTATCAGCCCGGCCCCAATGGCGGCGTCATCCCGACCCTGACCGGGCAGGCCCATATCATGGCCCAGGGCAAAATGATTTTCGCGCAAAACGATCCGTTCCGCAGTGGGATCCTTCTTTGACAAAACTATCGGGGATTGGCGCAATCCGGCCTCCGGTACCGAACCACAGTTTGAAAAGATCTGGCCATGCTGCAAGACAACCTGACGGATATTGTTGTGATCGGCGCTGGTATCATTGGGATCAGCACGGCACTGGAATTGCAAAAGCGCGGCAAACAGGTTCTGGTGTTGGATCGCCAAGGCGTAGGAACTGGTGCCTCGAAAGGGAATGCCGGAGCTTTTGCGTTTACCGACATCGTGCCGTTGGCCACCCCCGGGATCATGCGCAAAGCTCCGAAATGGCTGTTTGATCCATTGGGTCCGCTTTCAATCCCCCCCTCTTACGCTTTGAACATCGCACCGTGGATGCTGAGGTTCTGGCGGGCCAGTTGGCAGGATCGCTATGCTGCTGCTCTGTCTGCACAGGCTGCTTTGATGGATCACAGCCGCGCGGCGCTGGAACGCCAGATTGCGGATGTCGACGGCGAAGCGCTAATGCAACGCGAAGGCCAGTTGCAGTTGTTCGAAAGTGAAGGCGAATTCCGCGCTAGTCTTCCCACGTGGGATATCCGCAAGGATCACGGCATCCCCTTTGACCTGCTGGACAGCCCCGACGCGATTGCGGAAATCCAGCCTGGGCTTCACCGACGATTTACCCACGCGGGATTTACGCCCACCTGGATAAACACGGTCGATCCGGCCAGTTGGACAAGACATTTGGCCACCCGGTTCACTGCGCGTGGCGGTCAGGTTGAAATCGCGGCAATCAACGCGCTCACACCGATGGATGCAGGCGTACACCTGACGACTTCGATCGGTGAAATTGATGCAAGACACGTGATCGTGGCCGCCGGGGCCTGGTCTCACCAACTCGCGAAAACCCTGGGCGATCGCATCCCTCTTGAAACCGAGCGCGGTTATAACACCACCCTGCCCGAAGGGGCCTTTGACCTGCGCACCCATCTGACCTTTGGTGGACATGGGTTCGTGGTGACACGGATCAACGGCGGTGTGCGCATCGGTGGTGCGGTCGAGTTGGGAGGGCTGGAACTGCCGCCCAATTACAAGCGGGCCGACACGCTGCTGGCAAAGGCCGGGCGCTTCATGCCTGATCTGAACCTAGAAGGCGGTACGCAATGGATGGGGTTCCGGCCATCGCTTCCCGACAGTTTGCCGGTGATCGATCGCTCGGCCCGTGCGTCACAGGTTTTTTATGCCTTTGGACACGGTCATCTGGGCCTGACGCAATCCGCAGGCACGGCGGATCTGGTCGCGGATCTGGTCACGAACGCCAAGCCCGCGCTCGACATGAAGCCTTACGCATCCACACGCTTCTGATCTGGAGAACATCACATGAAAATCACCGCACTGAACGTATATCAGGTGGATCTGCCGCTGAAGGAAGGTCGTTACAACTGGTCCAATGGCAACTATGTCGAAGTCTTCGACAGCACCGTTCTCGAGATCATCACGGATGAAGGTCTGAAGGGTTATGCCGAATGCTGCCCGCTGGGATCGGCTTATCTTCCGTCCTTCGCACTTGGCGTCAGGGCCGGGCTGGCCGAATTGTCGCCACATCTGATCGGGCAGAATCCGCTTAATATAGGCCAGATCAATCGCACCATGGATGCTGCCCTGCGTGGCCACCCTTATGCCAAGGCTCCTGTTGATATTGCCTGCTGGGATCTTCTGGGCAAGGCGACCGGGCAACCGCTTTACACCCTTTTGGGCGGCGCGGCACAGGAAGATGTGGTGCTTTATCGTGCGATCAGTCAGGAAGCGCCGGACATCATGGCGAAGAAGATCGAAGGCTATGCGGCCGAAGGCTACACGAAGTTTCAACTGAAAGTGGGCGGCGACGCCAATGACGACATCGACCGCATTCACGCCACCCGCGCGGTTCTGAAAAAGACCGATCTTCTGGTGGCAGATGCCAACACTGGCTGGACCCGGCACGAGGCTGCTCGTGTCGTGGGCGCGGTCTCGGGTCTGGATGTCTATGTGGAACAACCCTGTTTGACCTATGAGGAATGCGTTTCGATCCGCCGCCGTACTGCGCTGCCGTTTGTGATGGATGAGGTCATCGACACTCCCAACACATTGGTTCGCGGCATTGCCGACGACGCTATGGACGTGATCAATCTGAAAATCTCCAAAGTCGGTGGTTTGACCAAGGCAAAACTGATGCGGGATCTGTGCGTGGCGCACGGTATTCCCATGACCATCGAGGACACATGGGGCGGCGACATCACCACAGCCACCATCGCCCATCTGGCGCGGTCAACACCGTCCGAGTTCACATTCTCGGCCACCGATTTCAATTCCTATGGTACCGTGGACATCGCCGAAGGCGCACCAAAGCGTGTCAATGGTCGGATGACCGCAGCAGATCGTCCCGGTCTGGGCGTGACACCGATCTTCGACGCGCTGGGTGCCCCTGTCGCGCAATATAGCTGAGGTAAACATGCGCAGCAGCAAAACCGTACATGTGATCTCGGCCCATGCCGAAGGTGAGGTTGGAGATGTCATCGTCGGAGGTGTCGCCCCACCGCCCGGCGACACTCTCTGGGATCAGCGAAGCTTCATCGCGCGGGATCAAACCCTGCGCAACTTTGTTCTGAACGAACCGCGCGGCGGTGTGTTCCGGCATGTCAACCTTCTGGTTCCGCCAAAACACCCCGAGGCGGACGCCGCCTGGATCATCATGGAACCCGAAGACACGCCGCCCATGTCGGGGTCCAACTCAATCTGTGTCTCAACCGTATTACTGGATAGTGGGATCATTCCGATGAAAGAGCCGGAAACTCATATGGTGCTGGAGGCACCGGGAGGGCTGGTCCGGGTACGTGCGGAATGCCGCGATGGCAAGGCACAACGCATCTTTGTCCAGAACCTGCCCAGCTTTGCCGACAAGCTGTCGGTCCCGCTCGAGGTATCCGGACTGGGCACGATCACGGTAGATACCGCTTATGGCGGCGATAGCTTTGTGGTCGTCGATGCGCAGACGCTTGGGTTTGCAATCGTCGATCATGAGGCCCGCGACATAGCCCAGTTGGGGGTAAAGATCACAAACGCCGCCAATGAACAGCTTGGGTTCTCTCATCCCGAGAACCCGGACTGGGATCATATATCGTTCTGCGCCTTTTGCGGACCGCTGAGCGAGACGGAAACCGGTCTGAGCGGCAAGTCCGCCGTGGCGATCCAGCCGGGTAAGGTTGACCGTTCGCCGACGGGTACCGCGGTGTCTGCCCGCATGGCGCTGATGGCAGCCAAAGGGTTGATGAAACCCGGCCAGACCTTCGAGGCGGTTTCGATCATCGGATCACGATTTACCGGTCGGATCCTTGACACAGCGCAGATAGGTGGCCGCCCGGCAATCGTTCCTGAAATCAGCGGTCGCGGTTGGATCACCGGAATTCATCAGCACATGCTGGACCCTGACGACCCGTGGCCGGGTGGTTATCGACTGTCTGACACCTGGGGTGTCTGAGATCTGATGTCGCGCAATTTTCGTTGATGGCAAAGTCTGCATATCCGCGACCCGAGTTTGGTAGTTCGGGATAACTCAAGGCCCTGGCCGCCGATAACCGTCCCACCAACACTTAGGGTTAAGGACGGTTGATCTTGTTTCAAACCTGCTTGCCTTCACTTTGACAGAAGTGGGATTGATACATCCTGGATGATGGATTCATCACCAGATCCATACTTTTCAAACTCTCTGAAATGGGTCGAAATCCAAGTTCGGCTTGGAAAAGTCGGTGATTACGGGTAATTGTATCCAAAAAACCGCGGCGGGATATTGGAAATGGCAGGAAAACGCGCGATCACGAAACAAAGCCTACCGGACGTCATCGCAAATGATCTGCGTGAACGTATCCTGAGCGGCGAACTCGCCGAAGGTGAGACGATCCGGCAGGAAGCACTGGCCGAGGAATATGATGTCTCGCGTATGCCAATCCGCGAGGCGCTGAAACGCCTGAATGCCGAAGGCCTGGTACAATGGGCCAACAATCGCGGCGGCTCGGTGACCAAACACTCCCTCGACGAAATCGGTGAGATTTTCGATCTTCGCATCCTGATCGAAGTGGATCTGTTTCGCCGAGCCATCCCTAATATGGGCCCAAGGGAATTTGCTCGTTGCGACGAGATCCTCAAACAGATGGAAGCGTCATACGATGAAAATGACGTCGGCAAGTGGGGGATATTGAACTATCAATATCACTCGGCGCTTTATGCGGCTTCACAGCGGAAGCTGACCAACGAATTGCTGGACCGCGTCAACCTGCAATCGGATCGCTATGTAAGGATGCACCTGAGCGTGATGAAACAGCGCGAACCCGCAAAAAAGGAACATCGTGATCTGTTGCGGCTGGCCCGGGAAGGCAAGGTGGACAAAGCATGCGAGGTCTTGACGCAGCACATACGCCGGACGAAGGAACAGCTTCTGGAAATGATCGCCTCGAAGCGCGGGACAGACGAACCCTAGGGCGGTCTTGCATGTCCTGTCATTTTGGATACATTATCCATTAGACTGAACATCATGAAATACGAGGCCCAAATGAACTTTACTCCGCATGGCAAGCATCTGATCGCAGGCAACTGGATTGCAGGTGACGATTTCTTTGCATCACAACCCGCACATGGGCTATCGCATGACTATTCGAAAGGTCGCATTTCAGACGTCGATGCCGCTGCGCAGGCCGCGGAAGATGTCTTTTGGAGTTATGGCTATTCCACTCGGGAAAAACGTGCCGCCTTCCTGAACACCATTGCCGACGAGATCGAAGCGCGCGCCGATGCAATCACCGAGATTGGCACACAGGAAACCGGCCTGCCCGAAGCTCGGTTGCAAGGTGAGCGAGGCCGCACGTCGGGGCAGCTAAGGCTGTTTGCAACGCATATCATCAGCGGCGATTATCTGGACCGGCGCCACGACGGCGCGCTGCCGGACCGTGCACCCCTGCCCCGGCCCGATCTGAAAATGATCCAGCGTCCGATCGGCCCGGTTGCAGTGTTCGGCGCATCAAATTTCCCGTTGGCATTTTCCACCGCCGGGGGGGACACCGCCGCCGCACTGGCTGCTGGCTGCCCGGTTGTCGTCAAAGGCCACAGCGCCCATCCTGGCACCGGCGAGATCATCGCTGAAGCAATCTTCGCTGCTGCCCGCCGTTGCAACATTCATCCCGGTGTTTTCAGCCTGATCCAGGACGGCGGGCCGGCTGTGGGTTCAGCCTTGGTGCAGCACCCTCTGATCAAGGCAGTCGGGTTCACCGGGTCGCTTACGGGCGGTCGCGCCCTGTTCGACCTGTGCGCCGCGCGCCGCGAACCGATTCCGTTTTTTGGTGAGCTTGGATCGGTCAACCCCATGTTCATTCTGGATGCGGCACTCGCGAACCGGGGCGAAGACATCGCCAAAGACTGGGCCGGATCGCTGACCATGGGCGCAGGTCAGTTCTGCACCAACCCGGGCGTCGTCGTGATACCGGCAGGTGAAGCAACAGACCGCTTCGCCGAGATCACACGGACCGCATTGACCGAAGTTCCGGCGCAGACCATGCTGACCGACGGCATCGCCGAAGCCTATCGCAACGGTCAGGCCCGCGTCGCGGAAAACGGTGGCGTTCAGGAGGTTCTGACGTCGACATGCGACCAGCGCAACGCAGCCCCCTTCCTTTACCGAACAAGCGCCGCGACATGGCTGGCCAACGAAACCCTCGCAGAAGAGGTGTTTGGCCCGTTGGGCATCATCGTTACCGCCGAAACATCCGACGAGATGCGCGACGTCGCGCGCAGCTTGCACGGTCAGTTGACCTGCACGCTGCAAATGGACGAGGCCGACATGGACATGGCCCGGTCCCTGCTGCCGATCCTTGAACGCAAAGCCGGGCGCGTGTTGTCCAATGGCTTCCCCACGGGGGTCGAGGTGTGCGACAGCATGGTCCATGGCGGCCCCTACCCGGCTTCGACCAATTTCGGTGCCACATCTGTCGGCACATTGTCGATCCGACGTTTCCTGCGTCCTGTTTGCTATCAGAACCTGCCGGATGCCTTGTTGCCGGAACGATTCTCGTAGAGCTTCGGGGGAACGCCCGCTCGCCGACACTCTGAGAGCAATAAGCACTGCAGAGGCTGGCGGGTGCATTTGAAGCCAACCGTCAGCCTCTGCCGAGCGATCTTGGTTCATCCTTTCTGTTTCAGCGCCCGCGTAAAAAGGATGGGGCAGAACCGCCACCTATAAGCCTGCATGTTCAACCACGGTATTCTGGTGTTGCGTCCGATCAACCGGGAAATTCCGATCAAATGAGAGCTTTGGCACCGAATTGCTTGATGAACGCCAAAGGAAAAGGGAGCACGCCCTTCGATCCGATTGCGCAGTTTCATTTGGGTAACAGTGCGCTTGCTCATTCGCTGCATGCCAACGCAGACACCGCCCAGTGCGTTGGCACCATGGTCAACTACCTGAATGATTTGACCCGCGTGGCCCTGAACCACGAACAATTCGCCAACACCCATGAGATGACCGCCTCCACCGAGACAAAATTCTCCGCTGCATCCACCTCTCTCTCCATGCTTCAAGAAAGGTAAACCTGATGGCTAACCCCCTCTATGACGGCCTGTTCGGCATTCATGCTGGCAAAGGCACACCTTTTTTGCGGCTGCTGGATGGGACAACAATCACCCATCAGGACTTTCTCGGCAACGCGGCGCAGATCGCGCATGTCGCCACGCGTCTAGGTCTGAATCCCGGTGATCGCGTTGCGGCGCAGGTTGAGAAGTCACCCGAGGCGCTGGCGCTTTATGCAGCTTGCGCCCAAGCCGGTCTGGTGTTCCTACCGCTCAATACCGCCTACACGGTAGATGAATTAACCTATTTCATAGAAAACAGTGGAGCCGCACTGATTATCTGTGACGCCAAAAGTGAGGAAAAACTCACCCCTGTCGGCGCGCAGCTGGGGGCGCGAATAGAGACCCTGAACGCGGATGGCAGCGGGTCCCTGACAGATCAGGCCGCAACCATGCCGACAAGTTTCGAAACCGTCGCCCGCGATGGCGAGGACCTTGCCGCGTTCCTCTATACATCGGGAACCACAGGCCGGTCCAAGGGGGCCATGCTGACCCAGAATAATCTGCTGTCGAATGCGCGGACACTGATCAAGGAATGGCGCTTCACCTCGCAGGATGTGCTGCTGCATGCCCTGCCAATCTTCCACACCCACGGGCTGTTCGTCGCGACCAACATCATGCTGGCCGCGGGCGGATGCATGATCTGGCTACCAAAATTCGATCTGGATCAAATCATAGACAATTTGCCCTATGCCACGTCGATGATGGGCGTCCCAACCTTCTATACGCGCCTATTGGACGACCGCCGCTTTACCAAGGAACTGGCCACCCATATGCGCCTGTTCGTATCGGGATCGGCACCACTGCGGGCGGAAACCCATGTGCAGTTCGAGAAACGAACGGGTCATCGCATCCTTGAGCGCTACGGCATGACTGAAACCAACATGAACACGTCAAACCCTTATGACGGCGATCGGCGCGCCGGAACGGTTGGGCACCCGCTACCCGGGGTTGAACTGAAGATCTGTGATTCAGACGGCAATACCCTGCCCGTGGGCGAGATCGGCGAGATTGAGGTGCGTGGGCCCAACGTCTTCAAAGGGTATTGGCAGATGCCTGAAAAAACCGCTGCCGAACTGCGCGACAACGGCTTTTTCATCACCGGTGATCTGGGCCGCATCGACGAGGATGGGTACGTCCATATCGTTGGTCGCAACAAGGATCTGATCATTTCGGGCGGCTACAACATCTACCCAAAAGAGATCGAGATGGTTCTCGATGATCAACCCGGTGTTCTGGAAAGCGCCGTGATCGGCGTGCCTCATCCCGATTTCGGTGAAACGGTTGTTGGTGTCATCGTCGCAGAGCCCGACCAGACCCCTGATCCGGAGGCGATAACGGGCGCGGTCTGCGAAGGTCTGGCCCGGTTCAAGCATCCGCGCAAGCTGATCGTTCTGGATGAACTGCCCCGCAACACGATGGGCAAGGTTCAAAAGAACATTCTGCGTGACCGATACAAAGATCTCTTCATGACTGTGTGAGTGAGTCTCGGCAAAGCGGGGATCAGCGGATGCACCCCCTAAAAAGAAAATCAGGCGAGGGTGTCCCCGCCTGATTTATTACATGAGTCAGGCAACCAGATCGAACCGGTCGTTGTTCATGATTTTGGTCCATGCCGCCACAAAGTCGCGTACGAACTTCTCGGCGTTGTCGTCCTGAGCATAAACCTCTGCATAACCGCGCAGGATCGAGTTCGAGCCGAAGACCAGATCAGCGCTGGTTGCGGTGAACTTGACCTCACCCGAGGCGCGGTCGCGCAGTTCGTAGGTTCCGTCGTCAACCGGATGCCAGCTCAGCGACATATTCGTCAGGTTGACAAAGAAGTCTGTTGTCAGCTGGCCCACCCGGTCAGTGAAGACACCATGTGGCGATCCGCCATGGTTGGCACCCAGCACACGCAGGCCACCGACCAGAACGGTCATCTCGGCTGCGGTCAGACCCAGCAGTTGCGCGCGATCCAGCATCATTGCCTCAGGAGATACTGCGTATTCCTTCAGTTGCCAGTTGCGGAACCCGTCCGCCAGCGGCTCAAGCACCGAGAAACTGTCCACATCGGTCTGCTCGTCCGACGCGTCGCCGCGACCGGCCGAGAACGGAACCGCCACGTCAAAGCCTGCGGCCTTGATTGCCTGCTCCAGTCCGACATTGCCCGCCAGAACGATCACGTCGGCAATCGAGGCACCGGTTTCCGCTGCGATCGGCTCCAGCACACCCAGCACTTTTGCCAGACGCTCGGGCTCGTTGCCTGCCCAGTCCTTTTGCGGCGCCAGTCGGATGCGCGCCCCATTTGCGCCACCGCGTTTGTCCGAGCCACGGAAGGTGCGGGCACTGTCCCAGGCTGTGGTGATCATCTCGACTGCCGTCAGGCCGCTGTCTGCGATCTTCGCCTTGACGGCATTTATGTCATAATCTGTCGAACCAGCCGGGATCGGATCCTGCCAGATCAGGTCTTCTGACGGCACGTTTGGACCATAATAGTTGACGCGTGGACCCATATCACGGTGAGTCAACTTGAACCAGGAACGTGCAAATGTATCGGCAAAATAGTCCGGATCCGCCATGAACTTCTGACAGATCGCGTTGTAGGTCGGGTCGACTTTCATCGCCATATCCGCATCAGTCATCATGGGCATGCGACGAACAGACGGGTCGGTCGGGTCGACCGGCTTTTCGTTTTCGGGCATGTCGACGGGCTGCCACTGATGGGCGCCGGCGGGCGATTTGCCCAGCTCCCACTCGTAGCCGAACAGGTAGTCGAAATAGCCCATGTCAAACTTCAGGGGCTCTTTCGTCCACGCCCCTTCGATCCCCGAAGTAAAGGCGTTGGTCGCTTTACCGTTCTGATCAGGGTTCTCCCATCCCAGACCCTGGCTGGACACGGGGCAGGCTTCGGGCTCGGCGCCGATATTGTCGCCTGGCATCGCACCATGGGCCTTGCCGACCGTATGACCACCGCAGGTCAACGCCGCAGTCTCTTCGTCATCCATCGCCATACGGGCAAAGGTTTCACGGATATGCAGCGCGGTTTTGGCCGGATCCGGATTGCCGTTCACACCTTCGGGGTTCACATAGATCAAGCCCATATGCACCGCACCCAGAGGGTTTTCCAGCGTACTGGGAGTTTCCAGATCTCCATATCGGTTCTCGGATGGGGCCAACCACTGGTTTTCCGACCCCCAGTAAACATCTTTCTCCGGGCCCCAGATATCCTCGCGACCAAATCCGAAGCCAAAGGTCTTCAGCCCCATGGCTTCATATGCAACGGTTCCCGACAGAACGATCAGGTCAGCCCAGGAAAGCGCGTTGCCATATTTCTTTTTCACCGGCCACAACAGACGCCGGGCTTTATCCAGGCTGGCGTTGTCCGGCCACGAGTTCAGCGGCGCAAACCGGATGTTGCCCGAACCGGCGCCACCTCGACCATCCCCCAGACGATAAGACCCGGCCGAGTGCCACGCCAGACGGATCATCAGGCCACCGTAGTGACCCCAGTCTGCCGGCCACCAGTCCTGACTGACAGTCAGCAGCGCCTCGACATCGGCGCGAACCGCCTTGAAGTCCAGCCCTTTGACCGCTTCGCGGTGGTTGTAATCCGCATCCATCGGGTTCGTGCGCGTGTCGTGCTGGCTCAGAATGTCCAGGTTCAGCGAATCCGGCCACCACTTGGTAACGGAATTGCCCGTTCCAGTATTGCCGCCATGCATGACAGGGCAGCCGCCGGATTGGTGATTGTGGGGGGTACCGTCCATTGTAAATCTCCTGAGTATTTACCTAGGGGTTCAGATATCTTGACTCGTACCTTACAGCTTCGATAATTGGAAATTTGTAATTACTATCGTTGCGATTAGTTTTTCATATGAAAGCACTCACGCTTAAACACCTGCGCTATTTCGAGGCGCTCGCCACGCACGGCCACTTTGGAAAGGCCGCCGCGGCCAGTGCGATATCGCAGCCCGCGCTTTCCATACAAATCAAAGAGCTGGAAGCAATCATGGGTGGGCCGCTGGTCGAACGCGCGGCCCGTCAAACCCGCCTGACAGCACTTGGCGAAGACGTGCTGAAACATGGCCGCGAAATCCTGACCCGGGTCGAGGATTTGGGGAATTTGGTGCAATCCCCCTCAGGCCCCTTGTCCGGCCGCATCAGAATCGGGGTCATTCCCACGGTTGCACCTTATTTGCTGCCCTCGATCATCAAAGCTTTGTCGCAACGTTTCCCGCAACTGACCATCGAACCAAAGGAAACGATAACCAAGACGTTAATCGGTGAAATACTGGATTCAAAACTGGATTTTGGCGTCGTTGCCCTGCCTGTCTCGGAACCCAACCTCCGAGAATTCTCGCTGTTCAACGAAGACTTTCTGCTGGTTCGCCCGGCGCAGGATGCCAAGCTGCCGATGCCAAGTTCCTCGCAGCTCAGAACCATGCGCCTGCTGTTGCTGGAAGAGGGGCATTGCTTCAGGGATCAGGCCCTGTCCTTCTGCTCAATCCGCAATATCGAACCGCAGCACATCATGGAGGGCAGTTCGCTTTCCACACTGGTTCAGATGGTCGGCGCCGGCATCGGTGTAACCCTGATACCGGAAATGGCGGTTGGGCTGGAAACCCGATCCGCGGATGTGTCCATTGCCCGGTTTCAGGACACACCGCCGACGCGGACGATTGGTCTGATCTGGCGAAAGACCAACCCGCTTAGCGAAAATCTATTGAAGATCGGCGCGATCATCCGCAAAACAGCGGAAGAAAACAGGTGGGGCATGAAACCACCGCAACCCAAAGCTATCAGCTGACCCCCCAAAACGTTGTTCCACGGCACGGAGTCAGACCCGCCGCAACCCATCAGTCGTCACCCGTATAAAAGCCGATCACATCATTCTCGGTCGTTGCGCCAAGACCGTTCAGCAATCGGTTGGAATAGTTGAAATAGGCGCAGACCTGGTTGACCTCCAGGATCTCTCCGTCTTCGCAGCCTGCGATCTTGAGCACTTCGAAGTCGGACTTGACCATTTTACCGACATCCGTCGTCAGCTTGGCGGCATAGCGCAGCAGCGCCAGTTCTTTGCCTTCGAATTCATCCTCGGGCCGATGGGCCTTGAGCGCGACAAAAATCCGGTCGCTGCGCGGCTGGTCCTTCAGCAGGTTGCGCACGTTCATGAAGTGATGGGTCAGTGAATAGGTGCAATCATTCAGGATCGAAGTATAGCTGGCGACAACCTCGAGAAACCAGAATGGCAACTGGTTGTCATCGGAATGCAGGACCGAACGATACAGCGTCACATGCCCGTTCATCGTTTCGGGGCGCAATGAATGCACACGCATGACCGTGTCAACGGTGCCATGAGGGGTGCGGGCCTTGTCCAGCAGCTCTTTCAGGCGGCCGTCGGCCTTGCCGTCCGAGATCATCTCGATCCAAGCACTCATTGCTATGTCTCCTGTCCTGTTCGGGCCCAGCTTATGAACAAAGCCCTCAAGCATGTCAGTTAATTTTTTTCTTAAGGTGAAATTTTTTCTGGATCACAGAAACGTGAAAGATGTAAAACACCAACGCGGGGGATTTTTTGAGGATCAGCGGAAATGCACAGTCCAGATCTCATGGCGGGTGCTGAAAACCTGTTGTTCAGATGCGGTGGCCTGACGGCGGGCGACCAGTTGCTTGTGGTCTGCGAAGATGCGGCCAACGGTTATTATGATGCCGAGATCACAGGGGCTATCGTCGACTGTGCCCGACAGAACCGGATCAAAACCGCAGTTCGAACTCTCCCATTCGAACCCATGGGTCCCTTGGTGCCTGAAGAGCTGAAATCGGCGATGAAGTCGGCGGACTGCACCCTGTTTCTGTCCCGCACCGGCGATCAGATAAGGTTCGACGCGGCCATGGAGGACGTTCGGCCCATCATGTCGTACGCGCTGGACGCCGGAATGCTGGCGTCGGGTTTCGGGCGAGCCAACTACACTGGGTTCGTCGAGCTGAAAAACGCTGTCAACACGCTGCTGGCCAACGCCGGGCGCATCCACGTGACCTGCCCGCTTGGCACCAACTTCGCTGGCCCGGGCGCCGCCTTCCCGCCATCAGGTGCCACGGATGTCAGCATCACGCGTTTTCCGATGTCGGTTTTTGCCCCGGTTCCCGCGCAGCGGTTCTCTGGTGTGCTGGTTCAGGACGGGTTTCTGGTCGGCACCGGATCGAAGTTCTATGAACCATACGGCTGTGACCTGCGAGAACCGCTGACCATCCGGTTCGAAAACAACCGCCTGACCGGTTTTGACGGCCATCCCATGGATGTGCATTGCGCGCAGATGCATTACGAAAAGGTCGGTCGGATGTTCGGTCTTGATCCCCTGACCATGCATTCCTGGCACGCAGGTATCCATCCGGGCTGCGCCTATACCACCCCTGCCCAAAGCAGCTTTGAACGTTGGAGCGGATCTGCCTTTGGCAATCCGCGCCTGCTGCACTTTCACACTTGCGGGCATTATGCGCCGGGTGAGATTTCACTCAACGTGCTGGATCCCACGATCCGGGTGGATGGTGTTGCAATCTGGGATGCCGGTGTTCTCCGGGCCGATCTGTTGCCAGGTGGAACGGAAATCCTCGAACAGTATCCCTGTATCAAAGCGGTGTTCGACGACCCGGCCCGACACGTAGGCCAGGGCGCGAACGGGCGCTTGTCGGCCGGTTGATCAGCCAGCCTCCTGCGCAATCAGTTTTGCAACCCGCGCGCGGAAGCGCATCGCGCCCGCGTCCAGCCCGAGATTGATATAGCCGGTCTTGCGCCGTGCCATGCCTGTTTGGACGTATTCCAGAACCTCTTTGTCCTCGTTGAAGGCCATGATCGCGCCCTCAAACATGCGCTGCGACATGGCTGCGTCATCCGCGTGCATGTTGCGGTGCTGGAACCAGAAATACCGAGAGGTTTCCGCATCGACCGGCGTGATGAAATTGTACGAAATGTTCACAAAGGCATTGGGCGACATCGGTCGATCCGCCCCGCCCTCATCCGTCGGAGTGTAAACGGACATGTTGATCGCCGTGGACGGCAGACGGCATTCGTAATGCTGCTTGCGGTCACAACTTGGCCCAAACGGCAGTATCGGCGCGTAGTAGGGCGGCG
Source organism: Ruegeria sp. YTSB088 (assembly GCF_059609825.1). Lineage (NCBI taxonomy): Bacteria > Pseudomonadati > Pseudomonadota > Alphaproteobacteria > Rhodobacterales > Roseobacteraceae > Ruegeria > Ruegeria sp. YTSB088. The sequence goes on from NZ_JBXWMM010000004.1 coordinate 222,042, forward strand.
CGGGTTCGTCCGCGATCCAGCGCGAAACAATGACACCGCTTTCGGTTTCTTCAAGATCCAGCGGGCGGTTGTCGGTCCCTGCCCCGGCAAACGAGGTCAGATGCACCCAGGCCACATGGCTTGGATCCAGCAGGTTGTCTATGATGTAAAGGTAGTGGCACGCCATCTCCATCGCTCCGGTCCGGGTCTTGCCCCAGGACGGGTTGTCGAAATTGGGGATATCGATGATATCGTCAGTGCTGGCGTTATCCGGGTCTCCCATCCAGAGCCACAGAAACCCCCAGCGATCTTCGGCCGGGAAGGCATGCACGGCGGCGCGGCGCGGAGGATTGTCCAGCTGTGTGGGGGCGCTGACGCATTCACCGCCGCAGCCGAAAGTCAGACCGTGATAGCCGCAAACCACATGGTCCCCTTCAATGGTGCCCCGAGACAGCGGCAGCTTTCTATGCGGGCAAGCGTCCTCCAACGCGATCGCTTTGCCTGTTGTGTCACGATAGACTACTATCTCTTCGCCCAGCATTCGCACGGCGCTCAGGCTGCGGCCAAAATCCTCGGACCGTCCGGCGACATACCAGCTGTTGCGAATAAACCCCTCTGCTCCGGCCAGATCAGGACGCATGTTTCTTACTCCGAAAACACATCAAAAGCCTTGAGCGCCTTGGCGCTATACGCATAGGACGGCCCTCCGCCCATATAGGTGGCCATGGCCAACGCCTCGCACATCTCTTCGCGGGTAGCGCCCAGCCGGACCAGCGAACGCACATGAAATCCAATGCAACTGTCGCAGCGGGTCGCGATCGCAATGCCAAGCGCCATGAACTCCTTGGTTTTCTCGCTCAGCGCTCCATCGGTCTTGGCGGCCTTTCCCATGATGCCAAAGCCGCGCACTGTTTCAGGCACCTCCTTTGACAAGGCCCCGATATTGGCCTCGGTCTCGGCCATGAAATCTTTCCAGTCCATTTTTTACTCCTTATCCGCGCTCGTCCGCGCCCATGCGACGCTCCAGCCAGCGCACCCCGGCTGAGATGATCAGAACCAGGATCAGATACTCGAAAATCAGCAGGGTATAGATTTCCAGTGGGCGGTATTCCGTCACCACCAACTCATTCGCGCGGCGGGTCAGTTCCTGCATCCCGATGACGCTGGCGAAGGCGCTCATCTTGACGATGTAGATGAACTGGTTTGCCAGCGGCGGCAGAATACGCCGGATTGCCTGTGGCAGGATCACGTAGCGCATGGTCTGCACATAGTTCAGCCCAATGGTTTGCGCCGCCTCGCGCTGGCCTCGGGCAATGGATTGAATCCCCGCGCGGTAGATTTCGGCAGTAAAGGCACTGTCAGAAATCGCCAACGTAAGGATCGCACCCCAAAAGGGATCAATGGGGATGTTCACCCCCATGGACTGAAACACGATCGGCAAGCCGTAAAACACCCAGAACAACATCGGCAGCAGAGGGATGGCGCGGATGAACTCCACGTAAATTCGGTTAAGCATCCGCCAGCCGCGTTTCTCGGACAACCCCGGCAAGGCGACCAGCAGCCCGATGGCGATCGAAATAACGGCGGCGATCAACGAAATCTGGATCGTCGCGCCCATGCCCGAGATCAAGAATTTCACATTGGTCCAACCCGACGCCGTGGTCGGATCGATCACGTACCAGCCCCAGGTCTGGGACGACGAACATCCTGCCAGCAGAAAAAGTGGAAGAATCAGAAGAGTTTTTTTCATCGGCTCCACTCAGTGCTGCAAAATCTGGCTGAGGAATTGGCGGCACCGTTCGGATTGAGGTGCCGTGAAGAAATGTTCGGGGTTGCCTTCCTCGACAATTTCGCCTGCATCCATGAAGATCATCTTGTCCGCCACCTTGCGGGCAAATCCCATCTCGTGCGTGACAACCACCATGGTCATGCCCTCATTCGCCAGTTCGACCATCACATCCAGCACTTCCGAAATCATCTCGGGGTCCAGCGCCGAAGTGGGTTCATCAAACAACAAGACGCGCGGCTCCATGCACAGGGATCGCGCTATGGCGACGCGTTGCTGCTGACCGCCCGACAACTGAATGGGCTTTTTTTCGGCCTGATCGGGAATATGCACCCGATCCAGATAATGACGTGCTTTTTCCTCTGCCTCTTTGCGGCTTAGACCGCGCGCTTTGACCGGGCCCAAGGTCAGGTTCTCCAACACGGTCAGATGAGGGAACAGGTTGAATTGCTGGAACACCATGCCGACCTCGGACCGGATTCTGGCCACGGATTTTGCCTCATCCGTCAACTCGATCCCATCTACGCGAATGGTTCCTTTCTGGTGCTTTTCCAACTGGTTGATACATCGCACAACAGTGGATTTTCCTGACCCGGACGGTCCGCAGATCACCACCTTTTCGCCGCTGTTAACTGTCAGATTGATATCCTTGAGAACGTGAAACGTGTCGAACCACTTGTTCACGCCCACAAGTTCGATTGCGGCGTCTGGCATAAGCTGAGCTGCCCCTGTTTTAGTCCCAGTATAATATTTTCTTGAGGTTATCTTTCCCTTTGGGCTTAAATCAATGAAGAATACGGCCACAAGGTCGAAACGCCACCAACGGGAGAAACCTATGAACACTTTTTGGAAAGCTGCGGCAGCCGCTGCGCTTGGGCTTGTATTGTCAGGCGCTGCGAACGCGCAATCTGCACTGAACGAGGTGCTGGATTCCGGCGTGCTCAAGGTTGGCACCACGGGCGATTGGAACCCCATGTCCCTCCGCGACCCTGCGACCAACAGCTACAAGGGGTATGACATCGACATCATGAACGAGCTGGCCGCCGATCTGGGTGTTGAGGTCGAATATGTCCCTACCGACTGGAAAACACTGGTCAACGGTGTGGTGGCAGGCAAGTATCACCTGACCGGGTCAGCTTCGATTTCGCCACCGCGTATGAAGGTCGCGGGCTTTTCCGACAGCTATATTTCAGTGGAGCTCTTCCCATACACGACGAAGGATAAGGCCGACAAATTCGACGGTTATGACTCGATCAACCAACCCGGCGTGACGGTTGCAACGACTTTGGGCACCACATTCGAAAAACGAGTCCGCGAGTGGTTCCCGAATGCTGAGATCAAGGTGGTCGAGGCGCCGGCCCGCGGTTTTCAGGAAGTAATCGCCGGTCGGGCCGACGTGTTCATCACGTCGAACATCGAAGGTTCGACCCTAGAGGAAAAGTTTCCCATAGTACGCGTCAAAAACGCGGGCCCCCGTTCGCCGTCGCCCATCGCGATGATCCTGCCGCAGGCGGATCAGGTCTGGATAAACTATGTGAACAACTGGATCGAAGTGAAAAAGGCACAAGGGTTTTTCGAAGCAAATCGCAAGAAATGGGGTCTCTGACCCTTTTCACATTGCTTTGTTCCCCGAACGCCCGGCCCTGTTGCCGGGCGTTTTCAATTGTCGCCCGACACGGCTTTAGAAACCACGGTGACAAAGCTGACCTTGTCTGTTTTCAACTCGATCGGCCCGTGGGTGGCATTTGAATCAAAACTCAGGCTGTCGCCCGGACGCATATGATAAGCCGCTTCACCGCAACCATAGACCATCTCACCAGCTGTAACATGGATGAATTCGACACCCTGATGTTGGTAAAGCGGACGCTCGTCCAACGGGCCTTCCAATGTAACGCTGAAACTCTCGAAACTGACATGTTTTGCTTCCGCCCGACCGATCAGCTTGTAACTGTGCCCAAAACCGCTGCCCAACCGTTGAACGGTTACGCCTTCGCCTGCGGCCACAAATGACACGTCCGTGCGTTCGACCGTGCCGGCGAAAAAGTTGATCAGGGGAACGCCAATTCCTCCTGCCAGGGCCTCAAGCGTCGCCAGTGAAGCAGACACCTGACCGCGCTCGATCTTGGAAATCATCGCCGTGGATACACCGGACCGCTGAGACAGTTCGGCCAGAGTCAACCCTGTCAGCGTCCGGTGAGTCTTAACTGCTGACCCAACCAGTTGATCCAGAGGCGGTTTTTCGGCGGAAAGAACAGGTGAATCTTCCATTTGCGAAGCCTATCGACACGAATGAAAAAGGCAAAAGAAATGTCATCGAACCACTCGCATAAATTCGACGGCAACCCCTTAACCTCCGTTCAGAATGTCTCCTGTAAGATCATTCAACTTTGCCAACCCGTCCCGCAAATGATCTTCGGGCAGGGCCGAGCTGAACCGAAAATGACTCTCGACCCCGAACCGCGACCCAGGAATGACCAACACGTCTTTCTCGCGCAACAGGCGCATGCTGAAATCCTCCGATGCGATCGGTAGATTGAACCGCACGAACGACATGGCCGACGCCTGAGGTGGTACAACGGAAAACACCCCCTGATGCCGCGCCAGTTCTTCCGTCAGAACGTCAAACCCCGTGCGGATCAGACGGCGCGCGCGGGCTTTCAGTTTGGATCGCGCTGGTTCGGCAAGTGCCTTGTCCGCCAGTTCCATCGACAACATGGATGCCGCGATCGAGGCATATTCGTGCCGCCGCCAGCATTGCTGAATGATATCTTCCGGCCCCACAAGCCAACCCAGCCTCAGACCCGGAAGTCCATAGGCCTTGGACATGGAGTTCACCACAAGAACCCTGTCCGTACTCCCCCAGAAGGAGGGCGTTTCAGTATCTCCTTCCCGCTCGGTTCCAGCATATACCTCGTCCGAAACAATCCAGGCGCCGACTCGCTCGGCTGCCGACACGATACGCGCACGGTCCGCTTCGCCCAGAATTCGGCCCGTTGGATTGTTCGGATTGACCACATGAATGATGCGGGTCCGGTCATCGACGGCCCGCTCAAGCGCCTCGGCGTCAATGCCCCACCCTGCTGATTCGATCAGATCGACCCAGCGCACCTCGTTTCCACGATTGGCGGCGTTTCCTGAAATCTGCTCATAGGTCGGTCGAAAACACACAACATTGTCGCCGGGCCCTAACACCGTATTGGTGACCAGAGTGTTCGCTTCGGTTGCCCCGACCGTGACCATTATCCCATCCGGAGAAGCCCCCGGGTAAAAACCTGCGATGGTTTCGCGCAGGGATTGCTTTCCATTGACTTGCGGGTAATCGATCATCGTGGTCAGCAGAGTATCGAGATCAATCTGTGCCAGATCCATCAATCCCTGGAGCGACATAGGGTGTACGCCGCTTTCCGAGAAATTGAAGACCACTCCGTGCTCTGTGTCGGATAGGAACTGTTCGACCCGAAAAGGCTGAAAACTCCGGTTGATCATGACTCATCCTTTGTTCGGGTGGGCTTCGTGCCCGTCGCCCTTAATCGGCCGCTTCTATACGAACCGTCCTGATACTGGGATCAACGCGACTGTAAGCGGCCAGCAATCGTGCCGTCCATTTCTGTGCAATGTAGTCAGCCACAAACCGCGAGGGCGCAACCAGGGTGACGCTTCCCCCTGCCCTTTCCGCCTCGGACAGATGCCGAAACCAGCTCGCCCACAGCTCGGGATCACGCCCGTGGAGAATCGATTGCACCTGTGTCCAGACATCCTCAGCCGCAACTTCAGGTCCCACGGGTTTTGCCGCGAAAGGCACGACATTTGTAACGGGCTCAGAATCTTCACTCATCCGGGTCTGGAAATCGGGTCCTATGATCGGCCAGACCTCCTGCGTATCAATCATGATCTGTTTAAGGTCGATTTCGTAGACAGCGACCCGACCCCGTGCAGCAGGCCGTTTTACCGTTACCCATCCTAATGCGCGAAAATTGGCCATTTCGCGCTTTACGGTCCTTTCGTTCACTGCCCACAGGCGCGAAATTTCTTCACGCCCAATCGATAATTCATTGTTCCGCCAGTTATATCGGGTCGTAATCAAGGCGATGATGCGCAGTATACTTCGCTGTCGATGCTTGTCGCCTGACAACGCGTAAATGGTGAGCGCCGATAATATATCGTATTTTAAGGCCGCCGCATTTCGCCCGACCGGTTTAGCCAGCTGCATACCCGTTCTCACCGCTCTGTCTGCCTCGGACGGGTGTGTCCCGTCTATCTTGCGTTGTTTGCCAACGCTTTTCGTCATCTTGGCCTAATTAGCGTCCAAAGCTTCGATTCTGTCAAGAAGAGTCTGAAAAAGGTCAGAAACTTGCGCCAATCCAGATCAAAAAATAAAAGAAATCTGGTGAAATATTGGTGAGGGGGGACATACAGCGCGTCCCCCTATTCTTGTATTATGTCCCCCTATATGTCGCTGTTTCAGGACAAATGCCCCCCTAAATGCGGTTGAGGGTTCCATGCGAATCGTCGCCCTACATCTTTCGACCACCCGAATCGGATTCAGGCTTGTAGGCCCTTGTTTTCTTACCCGTGGGTAAGATTGTAGTTTCATCATATTTTCTTTTGCGTAAAGCGCAAATTAAGCGTAAATAACAAATGAACAGAAATTTACGTTCCAAGAAAAGAGACATGAGGCATGTACACGCACGAAGACCTGAATGCATTGCGCAATCAATCTCTCAAACTACAGGGGTGGATTCGTCAGCAGACTTTTAGCCCCGAGATGGAGAAGACACTCCGCCGGTTCTCGAGCTGGGAGGTTTCCGAGCTGATCTTCCGGGTCAACCAGTCAACTTTTCGTGGAAAGCTTGCCGCTGATCCATCTCTGCCTGGTGGCGAAGTTGAGCCCGAGGGACGGCAGCGCTGGTTTAGCCTGGAAGAAGTGAATGAGTTGCGACGGCGGCTCAAAGTGAATCGCAAGTCCCTTATGCCACCTCGTCCTGAGGGTAAACGCGCCATTCGCGCGGCTGTGGCAAACTTCAAGGGCGGTGCGGGCAAGTCGACCGTGGCGTTGCATCTTGCTCATGCGGCCGCGCTTGATGGTTATCGCGTTCTCGTCGTGGACTTCGACCCTCAGGCAACGTTGAGCCATTCGATGGGTCTGACCGATGTGGCCGAAGACTATACTGTCTGGGGGATCATGGCACGTGACCTGATCCGCGAGACGGAACGTATGAACAACCGGCCCGCAGCCGCGGAGTCTGGAACCGCCCTACCCCACCGGGAGTTGCCGCCGGCGATTACGGATATGGGGCTTGGTGACCTGCGGATCAGCGATTTCATCAGAAAGACATCATGGTCCACCATCGATGCAATACCATCCTGTGCGAACGCTGCCTTCGTCGAGTTCGCCTCGGCGCAATATCGCCACCTGAACCCAGAATGGTCTTTCTTTGCTGCGGTGTCCCGCTACCTGGATCAAATCCCTGATGATGCCTATGACCTGATTCTGTTCGATTGCCCTCCTGCCATTGGATATCAGTCAATGAACGCGGTGTTCGCGGCGGACATGTTGTATATCCCGTCCGGCCCGGGGTACTGGGAATATGATTCGACCACATCCTTTATCGGTCAGCTGGCCGAGGCTTTAGAGGATCTGGCTTACGGGTTCGACAAAACCTTACCCACGGGTAAGATCGGCCTTCCCAAAACGTTCTGCGAGTTGCGGTTCCTGCTCACGCGGTACGAGCCCGGCAACGCTTTGCATCTGGCGATGTTTGATGCCTTTCAGAAAGTTTTCGGGGACCACGTAGCCCAGCACCCGGTTGAAATGACCCGCGCGGTTGAACAATCGGGCCGCTTTCTGAGCTCAGTCTACGAAATGGATTATCGCGAAATGACCCGGGAAACCTGGCGCCGGGCGCGTTCGACTTTTGACAATGTTTACGAGGAATTCCGGGGTGTGATGCTGTCTGCCTGGGACAAGCTGGAGGATGACGCATGAGCCGTAAGCGCAGAATGTTTGATATCGACCTACCTGCAATGGATGATATTCCTGTCGGCAAGGTTCCGGACAAGGTTCTTGAAAAGCGGCGCGGCCCGATGGCTGCGGCCATTTCGGAAAATGCCGATGCGCTACGCGACCAGCAATCGACGGAAGAATCAATTCGTGCAGAGAATGATCGCCTTGCGCATGAACTGGTTCGCCTGCGGTCCGAAGGTCTGGTAACGGAACGGGTGGCATTGGCTGACATCCTTTTTGAAAAGCTGACGCGGGATCGCAAGCCGGGACCGGATCCTGAACTGGACGAACTAAAGGCGTCAATCCGGGAAATCGGATTGTCCAACCCGATCCGACTTGAGCGTCGTTCAGATGGTCGATTTGAATTGATCCAGGGAATGCGACGCCTGTCAGCCTATCGGGCCTTGTATGAAGAAACGGGCGATGAGTTCTACGCCAGAATTCCGGCGGGTATCTCAGAGGCGGGCGATCTCGATAACAGTTACCGGCGCATGGTGGATGAGAACCTGGTCCGCAAGGATATCTCTTTTGCTGAAATGGGCGCTCTCGCACGCGCGTATGCCGAAGACCCGGCAAATGATTGCCCGGATGTAGACAAGGCGGTTTCCACGCTGTTTAAATCTGCCAGTTATACAAAGCGGAGTTACATCAGATCATTTGCCAGTTTGCTGATGATGTTGGACAAGGTGCTGAAACATCCGAACGAAATTCCGCGCAACGTAGGCGTTGAGCTGAAGCGCAAACTGGATGCAACGCCAGGTTTGGTGCGCCAGGTGAGTGACGCGGTCATGAGCGAGCCGGACCGAGACGGAGCGCGGGAGGTCGCAATTCTCAGGTCTTTTCTGGGCGCTCCGGAAACAGGCGTGGCAAAGAAGGTTCCCGTTGAAAGTGCCGGCAAACCACGACGTGCAAAGACCACGTTTCAGGTATCTGGGCGGGCAGGGATCGCGAAATGCTCTGCTTCCAGCGGCCGAATTGAGTTGCGATACGATTTGGACTTTACGCGTGTCGACCGCAGCAAACTTGAGGCGGCGATTGCTGCTCTGATTGCTGCTCTCCCTGAAGAAGATGATCTTACCCATGGGTAAGATTCTGTTCGAAGGTTCGAAAAAGGGCGCCGGATCAAACCGACGCCTGAGTCTTTTCGCAAAAGCATAGCGGGTACCAACAAAAGCTTCCTGCCCACAAGGCTTCTAGGTTTGATCCAGTGCCCCGGGGCGAGCGTGACGAGGGGCTTGAGAGAGAGAGGCTTCAACCATTTGTTCAGAAGTAGTGGTTTCACGGGATGTTGTAGCTGCCTAACAGCACAAAGTTCAGGTCGACGCGAGTTTGTTTTTGTTGGCGAAGGGTCTCCGGCAACTGCTTGAGCTTGCCGCTTGCAAATGATGGAACGGAAGGTGCCAAGGTCACATGACAGCCAGTCTGCGCCAGATGTTCGGCGAGGTAGATCACACCTGATAAGGGATACTTATCGAATGCAATTGGGAGTCTGAATGGCTGCGAATGTAGTGCGCAAAAACTACTTTTTTTGCGCATAAAAAGGGTGGGGCATTTGTATCACGGTACACGGATGTGTCGCAAACTATGAGGTCAAATTGACGAACATGGGTAATCTGACGATTGTTCCCGCCGAATAGTTTTCGAACAGGTTTCAGTATAATCTCACTGAAAGGCTGCCATTTCCCCAAGGATGCGGTTACGTACGCTGTGTACTTCTATCTGCGGTACACGGTGTCATATCGCGATTTGGATGAGATCATGGCTGAGCGCGGTGTGCAGGTTGACCACACTACTCTCAACAGATGGGCTGTAAAACTCTCACCCATGGTAGCCGCCCGAGCGCAATCGAAGAAGCGCCCAACACAGAAATCCTGGAGAATGGACGAGACTTACATACGTGTTCGCGGCAAATGGATGTATCTCTGTTGAGCAGTCGACAAAGCAGAAAACACCCTTGATTTCATGCTGTCTGAGCGAAGGAACCGTCCTGCAGCAGCAATGTTCTTAGCCAAAGCGCTGTCGTCAAACGGATTCCCGAGCAAGATCGTCATCGACAAAAGCGGCGCTAACGCGGCCTGTATTCGAGAAATGAACAGAATCCCGAGGCGATTTGGGTGCCCAGCCAAAGCACAGTCAATCAGGTCCAAGTATCTGAACAACATGATCGAACAGGATCATCGGTTTATAAAGCGGCGTGTTCGGCACATGCGTGGGTTTATGCCGTTCGAATCCGCCTCAGCCACATTGGATGGCATTAAGGTGGCCAGTATGATCCGGAAGCAGCAATTCTCTAGCACTACTACCTCGGGATTTCGGACGTTTGCTGAGATCGCAGGATAGATGCGTCCAATAAATCGCCACCTCTGGCCGTTCAAAAAGTTTGCGACACATCCGATGAGGATGCTTCGGAAGACAATCTCTGGTTCCTGCCGGGACCGGTTGAAGAACAACCAGATTATCTGCTTCCCGGGGCGCTGGCGGAACCACCCGATACTTTGGTCATGGACGACTGGGCTAAGGCGGAAGCGGCTCACGCTGCGCGCCTCGCAAGGGTGGCTTGACGCTTGGGTGCGCTGGATGACCGGTTGCTGCGCGGCCCAGAAGGCTGGCGGCATAGACTAGCTTTGATCGAGGCTGCAGACCTCAGCTGGTTCGCGGGTGATCGGGTGAGCCCAGATCGCGTGGGCGGATGGCTGGACGTAACGGCTGCGGCTGCCAATCTGCACCCTATCACGCGCGCCTGCATGGGGTTTCACTTCTGGAGCCTAGCGGGCCTCGGCCAACATGGAGACCGGATGGCGGCCGCTGTGCAGCGCAATCTGGCCTGGCTGGAAGAAAGGGGCTGAAACGCGAGATGACGGGGCAGGGGCGAATTAGGATGTGGCGGTTCGACATCTAGGTGCTTTGAAAAACTCTGCGCCACTCCGGTTTTGCGTGACAGCAGTCATTCGTTCTGCGTGCAGAGAACGACGGAAGAGAGCCCAAAGTGACGGATGCTGCGAAATGCACGAAGAACTGATAACCACTGGTAGCCATCATTGATGGGCTGAGGACGATACAATCCGGGCTTTGAGCGCACTGTTCGTCGAGGTAGACGTTCGCAGCATGGTCGGCGCCAATATCGCAGTGAATTCACAGGCTACGCGACAAAGCTGTTATTAAGATTGGCTTTCAAAGCCAGAACAGGACGGTTGCCGCGAGTGCGATTGCCGACAGGAAGACCTTCGGGCATCCGTTTTATCGGGTCGCCACGCGCCGCCAGTCTTTGAGCCTGCCGAACATGATCTCGATCCGTTTACGCCGTTTGTAGCTGCGCTTGTCGTATTTCACGGCTTTCTTGCGTTGCTTTCGGCCTGGGATACAGGCGCGTATCCCTTTGTCTTTCAATGCTTCCCTGAACCAGTCGGCGTCATAGCCGTGGTCCCCGAGCAACCAATCGACATCCGGCAGGCTACTCAGCAATCCCCGTGCGCCGACATAATCGCTGACTTGACCAGCGGTGACGAACAGATTGAGCGGTCGTCCCTGGCTGTCACAGATGGCGTGCAACTTGGTGCTCATACCACCCCTAGTCCGGCTAATCAGGCGACGACGTCCCCCTTTTTTACGCCCATACTGGTCGCTGTTCGATGGGTTTTCAGTTAGGTTGCGTCGACCATCACGGTCTTCACTTCGCTGTGCTTGGCAGCCAGACCTGCCATTATTCGGGCGAAGACGCCCTGTCACTCCACCGTTTCCAGCGGGTGTAGAGCGTTTTGTGTGGCCCATAGGCCGCGGGTGCCTCGCGCCAGCGCAAGCCATTGCGATTGATGAAGATAATCCCATTCAACACACGCTGGTCATCGACGGGGGGTGCTGTGTGACTCCGGAAAGAAAGGCTCAAGACGCGCCATCTGCGCGTCCGTCAGCCAGAAAAGGTCAGACATGTTCGCCGCTTGGTTTTCCAACCGTGAATCATGACACCAAGCGGAAATCAATGGGTCCTGACCCTTCTGTATCCCGGAACTGGTATCCTGCCCCCGTCACGGGTCCTGGCCGGGACCCGTGACGGGGTTGTGCGCGACGGGCTCGGTTTCATTCGCGAAGGTTCTGGGTTTGACCCAATAACCAATCTCTGAAAAACGCTGACGCACCTGACTTTGATGTGCCTCTGGGTATTGCGATCTGATACCAGATGCATCGCACCGAACGATCGTCCAGACGCACCAACTGGCCCGAAGAAATCTCGCGTTGGCAAAGTATGTCGTCTGCAAGGATGACGCCTTCCCCGTCCACCGCTGCATCGATTGCAAGCGACAGGTCCGAATGGATGCGGCCTTTGCGCCAACCCTCGCTTTTGGGTTCGTGCGCTGCATACCACTTGTGCCAGGTCTCCTTTCCATTATCGTGCACCAGTTCAGCGCGCTGCCAGTCAATGGCGGAACCCTCAGTTGGCAACGCATCGCGTAGGTCTGGTGTTGCTGCGGGATAGCCGTCAATCGGGAACAGGTTGTCCCGTTCCACCCCGCGTTTGGGAACCCGGGTCTCGAAGTGAATGATCATGTCCGCTTGGCCTTCGCCAATTTGGGCTGGCGTCCATGCCGGCCGCAGATCGATTTCTATCCGGGGAAATTGACTGCAGAACTCGGTGATCCGCTTGCGCAGCCAAAGTGAGGCCAGCGCGGGCTCGGCGCTGACGACCAGGGTGCCGGACCTTGTCTTTCGCAACAGGATTTCACTGGCATCTGTCAAGGTCTGCATGCCGCTCGCGATCTGGGGATGCAGGTCACGACCATCGTCGCTCAGTTCGACCCGATTGCCGTGCCGAATGAACAATTCGGTGCCAAACCACAGCTCGAGGTTGCGAATGTGCTGGCTGACGACGCTGTGACTGACATTCAATTCGACCGCGGCCTTGGCAAAACTGGAGTGCCGGGCAGCAACCTCGAAAACGCGCAGCGCATTCAGATGCCGGAGGGTGTTTTCCATGAGTTCAGCGTAGGTAAAAGCTTCGCTGAGGGCAAGTTAAACCCGTTTTTCAGAAGGCCGTGGGAAAGTTAGGATTAAATCGAATTTCCCGCTTCCCGCGACCCATTGGAACCTGAATGACCACTCCTACGCCCTTTGCGGACCCGAATGCCTCGCTTGTGGTGCGTGACCTGCACATGTCTTTCGGCTCGGTTGAAGTCCTCAAGGGCGTATCGCTTAGTGCCTGCGAAGAGGATGTGATTTCACTCCTGGGGTCTTCAGGTTCTGGAAAATGTACGTTTCTGCGTTGCATCAACCTGCTCGAAACCCCTACCTCCGGTCTGATTTCCGTTCACGATGAAGACATCATCATGGCCAAGAATCGCCATGGCATGTCCCATCCGGCGGATGCCAGACAGGTCGAACGCATCCGTGCGCGTCTGGTTATGGTGTTTCAATCCTTCAATTTGTGGTTGCGCATGACAGTGCTGGAGAACGAGATTGCCGGGCCAATACACGTGCTGAAGCAGCCACGAGCAGAGCCCATTGCACGCGCCTGTTGCAAACCGTTCCTAAGTCCCGCCATCCGGGTCTATACCTACGTCTTCTGCGGCGCGCTGCTGCTGGTGCAGGTCTATCTGTTCTATTTCGGTCTTGGACAGTCTAAGGCCGTGCATGAAAGTTTCCTGTGGGATCCGATACTGAGCAGCCCGTGGTGGCGCGTGTTCACCGCGTTTGCGCAGAACACGGCAGCCTACACGACCGGCTTTTTGCGCGGGGCGATCGAAACTACGCCGCGCCGCGAAATCAAGGCAGCAAAAGCCTGCGGCATGTCACCCTTCACCCTGATGCGCCTCGTGGTCCTGCCCAACGCTTTCCGCCGCGCTTTACCGGCCTATTCGAACGAGGTCATTTTCACGCTGCACGGCTCCGTGATTGCCAGCACGGTTATCTTGCAAGACGTGCCGGACGTCGACCGATGGCTGAACAGCCACTACTATCTTGCCTACAAGGGCTTGCTGACGGCAATGGTCTTTTACATGGCAATCGTGTTCCTGATCACTTTCGCCTTCAGATTGGCCGAAAAGCGCTTTCTCGGACACCTGCGACCCCGTGAAACATCTGAGTCTGGCACCGCACGGGTCGCCGCCTAGCCACGATCTCAACACATCCTTCCGCAACCGCTATTGAAAGGTAATCCCATGACCCAGTCCAGGAAAAGAGACCTGATCGAAGGCCGCGCCGCACTTATCGTCATCGACATCCAGAAATCGACCTTTGCACCAATCCCCGATGACAAGCGCGCCATCGCCCACATGCCGGACTATGCCGACCGCATGGCCCGTTCGAAGGTGGCCATCGACAAGGCGCGCGAGGTGGGTATTCCCGTCATCTTCATCCAGGAGATTCACCGTGCCAATCTGATTGACATGGGCCGCGAAACAGACGGGGACGAAGATGTGCACTGCCTCGATAGCAATCCACTGACCGCCTTCGCGGAGGAAGAATTGGGCATGCGCCCCGATGACTATCGCATCTCCAAGCGCCGCTATTCTGCCTTCTACGGCACAGATCTTGAAATCCTGTTGAAGGGTCTCAAGGCCGAGACGCTGATCCTTGTTGGCGGGCTGACGGATGTCTGTGTGCACTACACCTTCGTCGACGCACACCAGGGCGACTACTTCTGTCGCGTGATCGAGGATTGCGTTGCGGGATCCAGTCTCGAGGCACATCAGGCGTCCCTCAAAGCGGTGGAATACCTCCAGCACGGGGCGGTCCGCAGCCTGGACGAGGTCCTGTCGGCGATGCAGGGACAAGCGGAAACAAATGCAGGTTAGCCAGACCCTGATGGCGGCCGGGCTGCCTTCGGCGGGCCGTGGATGCGAACGGTGAAACTCTTGATGTCCTCGTCCAACCACGGCGGAGTGCCAAGGCAGCCCGGCGCTTTCTGAAGCGGCTGATTTCGCAATTTGGCGAACCCCGTGTTGTGACCACGGATAAGTTGCGAAGCTATTTCAAGCCGGTCCGCGATCTTGCGCCGGGTTCGGATCACCGAGCACACAAAGGGTTGAATAGTCGGATCGAAGGATCACACAGACCCACTCGAAGGCATGAAAAGCTCATGGGGCGCTTCAATTCGCCTAAGCAAGCGCAAAGGTTCCTTGCCGCTCACGACCAGATCAACACTGTCTTTCGCCCTCGCCGCTATCAACCCTCCATCGTCTCATACCGTCACGCCAGAACCGATGCTCTCAGAACACCGCGCACGCGGTGTGGCTGTACATTCGTTTCAATCTGGGCTTGCGGGAAGTCGAAGAGATACCGCTTCAGCACGGGATCTACGTGTCTCAAGAAGCTGTCCGGCGTTGGGTGATAAAATTCGGGCCGGGGGTTGCTCGAAACCTGCGGCAGAGACGGAAATGTCCTGATGATGTCTGGCATCTGGATAAAGTTGCCGTGTGAATCTCAGGTCGCAAGTATTGGCTTTGGCGCGCTGACCAGCATCGCGTCGTGCCGCACTGAAACTGACTCGCAGGGCATCAATGGTTCGCTCACTGGTCACCAAGGATTTCTCCCGGCTGCGTTTGGTTTCTTCGCTTTCAGGGCCTTCGATTTATTCTTCGGTTACAACATCCGGAATTGCACGGGTGCGCTGTTAAACCCATTTCTCGAATGTTCCTTGGGCTCAGCTTCATGGTTACAAAGCAAATCATTGATTGCCAAATTGCTTCTGGATCTACGGCGATTACCGTCATCCAATTCTACCAGTGCCCGACCGGCTTTCCGGCGAAACTCCAACCCAAGCATTCCGATTTCGCTTGCGAAGTCATCCATCCCGTCCAGTTCCAACGCGCCACGGGCAACCAAATTGATGAGCCCAGTACCCAATACGATTTTCGGTATGTGCAGAACTCGCACATTGAAACGTGGGTTAAGCAACAAAATTTGTTGCAAAACGTCCGAAAGACCACAAAGCTGTAGCTGAAGCCGAGTCAGTCGTTGTATGTCCAAATCAAAAATGCGCAGCAAAAAAACGGATAAGGGTCAGAAGCGGGTTAAGAAATCCGACCGCCTGCGCGAGATATTGTTGGAACTGAAACTGCGACCTCATGTGCGTATCAGTGAACTGGCACGGCGGTTCAACGTATCAACAGAAACCGTCCGCAGAGATGTTGACGCTCTGTCTGTTGATGGTTTGATTGCGCGGGCGCATGGGGGGGCATCAGCCCCGGTGCAAGGTCATTACCCAAGCCTTGATGAACGCACAGGCGCCAGAATGGAAGAGCGCGAGAGGATCGGCATAACTGCTGCCGCTCTGATACAGGACGGCGAGTCAGTAATGATCGATTCTGGTTCCACCACCATCGAGTTGGCGCGTGCCCTGGCGTATCGAGGAATCCATTGCACGGTCATAACAAATTCGATTCCAGTAGCTATGACCCTCGGCCACGGTGCTGCTGAAGTGCTGCTTTGTCCTGGCGAATATCTTGCAGCCGAGGCGGCAACAATCGGTTCGGAAACGCTGGCGTTTCTGTCCGGTTTCAATGTCGATCGCTGTTTGATTGGCTCGTCTGGCTTTTCAGAGGAAGGGCCATCAGAGTCGATACGTGGTTTTGCGGCCATCAAACGCATGATGCTGGCACGGGCCGCTACAAGACATCTGCTGATCGACTCAGACAAATTCGGCCGCAAGGGTCTGGCCCATGTAGGCAATCTTGAAGGATTGGATTCCGTTGTTACCGATACAAAACCAAAAGGAGAACTGCAGAGCGCAATATCCAGTGCCAAGGTCAAGATCCTTGTCGCTGATCAACTATAAGGAAGAATGATAATTGGTGGCCGCAGAGGCTACGCATGATTGGGAGGAAGACATGAAGATCGATATCAAACTACTGATTGGAGCATCAGCAATTGCGCTCTTGTCGCTTGGCGGCACTGCTTCGGCGCAGGATTGTCCACGCGGTGATCTGGATGAGAGGTTCTGCGACGCGGACGGTGATCTGATCGCGGACATTCCCACAGACCCTTCCGAGCAAATAGATCCTGACACATTGATTTTTGCCTACACCCCGGTTGAAGACCCAGCCGTATACAAAACGGCTTGGTCGGATTTCCTTGACCACTTGAAAGCAGAAACTGGCAAGGACGTTGTCTTTTTCCCGGTTCAAAACAATGCCGCTCAAATCGAAGCGATGCGTTCGGGACGTTTGCATATCGCCGGATTCAATACGGGCTCGAACCCATTGGCAGTGAACTGCGCCGGTTTCCGACCCTTCACAATTATGGCCTCGAAAGATGGGAATTTCGGTTATGAGATGGAAATCATCACCTATCCGGGTTCAGGCATCGAAAAGGTCGAGGACATCAAAGGAAAGCAATTAGCCTTTACGTCGCCTACATCGAACTCTGGGTTCAAAGCGCCCTCGGCAATCCTGAAAAGCGACTTTGATCTTTTGCCGGAACGCGATTTCGAGCCCGTTTATTCTGGCAAGCATGACAACTCGATCCTGGGAGTTGCCAACAAGGATTACCTGGCGGCTTCAATTGCAAACTCGGTAAAATCGCGGATGATCTCGCGTGATGTGATCAAGGAAGATGATGTTGTAACGATCTATAAGTCGCAGACCTTTCCAACCACTGGGTTTGGCACCGTTTACAACCTGACGCCCGAGTTGCAGGAGAAGATCCGCAATGCCTTTTTCAGTTTCGAATGGGAGGGCACGACACTTGAAGCTGAGTTCTCGAAATCGAACGAAGGCCAGTTCCTTGAGATGACCTATCAGGAATTTTGGGATGTCATTCGGAAAATTGACGCTGCCAACGGTGTTTCCTACGCCTGCCAATGAACATTGGAAAATCCGGCGGGCCTGACAGGGCCCGCTATTCACCCTAACTCGGGGCATCTTATGCTGCGTCTTCAAAAGCTGACGAAAACATACAAGACCGGTGATCAGGCCTTGAAGGCCATTGATCTTGAGGTTCCAAAAGGACAGGTTCTTGCATTGATTGGGCCTTCGGGCGCGGGCAAATCGACCATGATCCGTTGCATTAACCGTTTGGTTGAACCCACAAGCGGGGGTGTCCTTCTGGATGAGGTTGACCTGACCAAACTCGGCTCGGGCGCGTTAAGGAAGGCACGCCGCGCAATGGGCATGATCTTTCAGGAATATGCCTTGGTTGAACGCCTCACGGTTATGGAAAACGTTTTGTCGGGACGGCTGGGATATGTGGGGTTCTGGCGCAGCTTCCTGCGGCGGTACCCTCAGTCGGATGTCGACGAGGCCTTCCGCCTGCTTGATAGAGTCGGGCTGTTACACATGGCTGACAAACGGGCGGATGAACTGTCGGGGGGTCAACGCCAAAGGGTCGGTATCTGCCGCGCTTTGATTCAGAACCCGAAACTTTTGCTGGTCGATGAGCCAACTGCGTCGCTGGATCCAAAGACCAGTCGTCAGATCATGCGCCTAATCACTGAGCTATGTCAGGAGCGCGGGTTAGCGGCCATTATCAATATCCATGACGTGGCGCTTGCCCAGATGTTTGTTCCCCGAGTCGTGGGTCTTCGCTTCGGCGAGATAGTATATGACGGCCTTCCAACAGGCCTGACCCCCGACAAGCTGACCGAGATCTACGGTGAAGAAGACTGGGAAGCGACAATCGAAAAAGTGGATGAAGATGTCGAGGCTGCGGAATGAGCCATCGAGAGTTAGACGACATGTTGGGAAAAGGCTGGCGTAAACCTGCCTTTGTGAAAAAACCATTGCTCCGATGGGCTTTGATCCTGGGCTTTTTTGCTTACCTGGTCGCGGCTTTCATGACCATCGATGTTGATTGGGGCCGGGTTTATGAAGGGCTGGACCGGGGATGGGCGTTTGTGCTGGCATTTACCAGCCCGGACTTCGTTTCGCGGTGGTCAGACATTTGGAGCGGTCTGCTGGAGAGCATCATTATGACCGTAACAGCGTCGGTCGTGGGCATCCTGATTTCGATCCCAATCGGTTTGGGGGCTGCACGCAATATCGCCCCTTTGCCAATCTACATAATTTGCCGTGGCATTGTCGCGATAAGTCGGGCTTTGCAAGAGATCATCGTCGCAATTTTGCTAGTAGCCATCTTCGGCTTTGGTCCTCTGGCCGGATTTCTGACGCTGTCCTTCGCCACCATTGGTTTTCTCTCCAAACTTCTGGCCGAAGACATCGAAGCCATGGACAAGGTACAGGCCGAGGCGATCAAAGCCTCTGGAGCGCGTTGGACTCAATGGATCAACTATGGAGTACAGCCGCAGGTGATGCCGCGGCTTGTAGGGCTTTCAATGTATCGTATCGACATCAATTTCCGAGAAAGTGCAATCCTCGGACTGGTTGGAGCTGGTGGAATCGGCGCGACGTTGAACACCGCGTTCGACCGCTATGAATACGACACGGCAGCAGCCATTCTTATCCTCATCATTGGGATCGTCATGGCCCTTGAATATCTTTCGGGAATTATCCGCGCGAGGGTTCAATAATGCCGGTACTTGAACGCAATGAAGTACAAGTCTGGCGACGTCGGACAACGGGTCAGAGTCTGGTTCGATGGTTCGGCTGGTTAATAGGCGTAGCGGTTTTTGTTTACTGCTGGCAACTCATCTCGGAATCGACGACCTGGTTTTTTGTCTGGGACGCGCCCCGCATCGCGAACGATATCTGGACCCGGGCAACACCTCCCAAATGGAGCTACATCACCCAGTTGGGCCGACCGATTTGGGACACTCTGAACATCGCGACCCTGGGGACAATCATCGCGTTGTTCATGGCGGTGCCGGTTGCCTTTCTGGCGGCCCGAAACACCACACCATCGGCTTTGTTCATCCGACCGATTGCCTTGTTAGTCATTGTCTCGACCCGCTCAATAAACTCACTGATCTGGGCGTTGCTACTGATCGCGATTATTGGTCCGGGCGTCTTTGCTGGTGTAGTAGCGATCGCCATCCGTTCAATTGGGTTTTGCGCCAAGCTGCTGTATGAGGCGATCGAGGAAATTGATCACACGCAGGTCGAAGCAATCACGGCAACCGGTGCTTCGCGCTGGCAAGTCATGGCTTACGGGATCGTTCCGCAAATCCTGCCCGCTTTTGCAGGCATTGCTGTCTTCCGTTGGGATATCAACATCCGCGAATCCACAGTGCTTGGGTTGGTTGGAGCTGGAGGAATCGGTTTGCAATTGTCGGCCTCGCTCAACGTTCTGGCCTGGCCACAAGTCAGCCTGATCCTGATTGTCATCCTTGTCGCGGTAATGATTAGTGAATGGGTCTCGGCGAAAGTTCGAGGAGCGATCATTTGACCGAATTCTCAGCGCGAGAGGCTTTTGATGCCTACGAGGCTGTACGCCACCGCCTTCCTGAAACCACACCGTCTGAAGTGAGCTTGCGCAAGGCAGCGACGTTGGAGGAAATAGCTGATGAGTTCGACGTTTTCCTTCTTGATGCTTTCGGTGTTCTCAATATCGGCGATACGGCGATTCCAGGCACACCGGAACGGGTCAGGTCACTGAAAGCCGCTGGCAAGCGTGTTCTGGTCGTGTCGAATGCCGCATCAGTCCCGCACGAAGCTCTTTTGGAAAAATATACCAGGCTTGGTTATGATTTCGCACCGCAGGACGTAATCACCAGCCGGGCAACTTTGTTGGGTGAACTAAACGGCCAAAGTAAGCTGCATTGGGGATTGATGGCGACACCAGGTGACGGTCTTCGCGATCTGGAGGGGTTGCAAGTATCCTATCTGGAAGATGACCCGAAACCCTACGAAACCGTCGACGGATTTTTAATGATCGGGTCAGCGGTCTGGACCGAAACGCGGCAAGCCATGTTGGAAACTGCCTTGTTAAAACGTCCCCGCCCGGTAATGGTCGGCAACCCTGACATAGTCGCGCCTCGCGAGTATGGCTTTTCCAAAGAGCCCGGTCTTTTCGCGCACAGGCTGGCAGACCGAACAGGTATTGCGCCTCAGTTTTTTGGAAAGCCTTTCGGCAACATTTATGATCTTGCTTTCCAACGCCTCGGGCACATCGACAAATCCCGCGTGCTGATGGTTGGCGACAGCCTGCACACAGACATCGTGGGGGCACGCAATGCCGGGATAGTATCGGCACTCATCTCAGGATTTGGATTCTTCGCCGGGCATGATGTTGAAGCCGCCATCAAGAAGGCAAAGATTGTACCGGACTTTGTCGTAAACCGGCCTTGATGAGACTGTTGCATTGACGGAGTGACGTAACGATTTTTGATTTTTGAATTCGCTCATTCCGCGCATGTCGCCTTTCAAGCATCATCGTTTTCCACGTGACATCATCTTGTACGCCGCCCGGTGATATCTCATCTTCACTCCTTGGTGGTTAGGATGAGACAGAAATCCTCTCTTATAAAATCGACCCAAACTGTCCCATTGGCGCTGACGTCAGACACAAGGTGTCCCCAATGGTTTTTGTTGCGAAGCTTCTTGCTGACTGAAGAGGTTACGTTGGATCTGCGAGTTAAGCAGCCAGTTCCGCAAATTGACGAAGCGGGCAGAGGCCGGGCGTGAACTGACCTTTGCGAACCATGTTCGCAACTTCGATCCCATCCAAAGTTGCCGATTCAAAAACAAAGGCCTTGAAGCACTGAATCGGTCGAGTACGCCTCTTGATAAACCGGTGGTCCTGCCCCGCGATATTGTTCAAGTAATTCCGCTTCGCCATCTCGATTGGGATCGGGCAGCCAAAGTTTTTTAGCATTCGTTGATGGCCTGGATGCCTGCGGTGTTGGCTCCGCTTTTGTTGATCACAATCTTCCTCGGCAATCCATTCGCGTCCAGCATCTTAGCGAAGAACTTGGTGGCGGTAGGTTTGTTAAGACGTCGCAAAAGCATGAAATCAAGGCTCTTGCCGTGCTTGTCGACAGCTCAATAGAGGTAAACTCACGCGCCTTTAACTTTGATGATAGTTTAGTCCATTCTCCACGAACGATCACATGGCGCTTTTCGACGACGCGCTGTTTCAGCGATCGCGCCGGAATACCATGTGACCCAACGGCTCAGTACAGTGGGATCAACAGAAATGCCGTGCTCGGCCATGATTTCTTCAAGGTCTCGATGGGAAACAGCGTAGCGGACATAAAAGAACACCGCGAACAGGATCACATCCTTCGGATACTGCGAATCTTTGAAAGAAATCATAGACCAACCTTCAACTGGATAACGCCGTTTGCTACACAGGCGATCCCGCCACGAAGGTCAGTGGTCAAAAGTTTGCAACAGATCCCGAGCGGATCATTACCGCGGTTGCCATCGCCATACTAGCGGCAGTCACCTTTTCTGTTTTGTCGGCTGATGGAATTTGGCCAGGCTGGCCCCGCTGGACCGGGTGGGCGACAGTCGGCGCCTTCTTCGTTTCACCCACCTTGAACTGGATCATGCCATCCGCGACGGAACGCAAGTCCCGAAGACCAATCATGACGGTGATGTTCTTTTTCGAGATTGCCGTCGTCTGGCATTAATCAACAGACGTCTTACTGACCAATGAAGTCCGCACGTCGCTCCAAAAGGGCTGCGCCCAAATAATCCACGAGAAGCCGGGCGCGTTGAACCCGCCGCAGCCCGCCGTGCATAAGAATCCAGGTTGAGCGACGTTGATCCAATTGGGTTCCAGGCACGCGCTGCAATTCCGGAAAGACGCTGGGAACCCAATTGGACAGGAATGTCATGCCAGCCCCGGCGCGGGCCAGATGCAGGTGCATTTGTGGGTCCGTGACGATGTGCCGAACGCGGGCCTCGGCAAAAGGCGTGGCCGCGATCATCTTTTGCAACTCGGGCACGTCCCCGTAGCCGATCCAGGTCAGACCTTTACCTTTCGATCCAGCGTTCGGTAGGTGCGCATCAATATAGCGACGTGACGCAAAGACCCCCAACGACAAGGGAAAGAGTTTGCGTCCGACGGCATCCTCCTCAACCTCAAGAACATGGCGGATTGATACATCCGTCTCGTCCTTCTCGATCGAATCGAGAAGATAGGACAGTTTCAGTTCAATCTCGATCTCCGGGTAAAGCGCGGCAAAATCCGCCAGAACCGGTGCGAGCAGATAATGCGCCGTCAACGGATCGGCCGACAAACGGATGCGCCCCGACGCTTCCCGGTCGAGACCTTTGACCGCGCTGAACCCTTTGAGCAGCGCCGTTTCCGCCTCGATTGCCAGTGGTAGCAAACGTCGTCCGGCCGCCGTGAGTGTCAGCCCCCCCGCGTTCCGGCGAAACAGCGTCGTTCCAAGCTGCGCCTCCAACCCTTCGATCTGTCGGCGCACAGTGGCATGCGTGCCATCCATCTGCTCGGCGCCAGCGCGAAGAGTTCCTGAGCGGGCAACTGCGAGGAAGGCGGGAAGTGACTTCCAATCCATTTAGCGTAACGTTTTTGAACCATTCCGGTTCAATATAGACAATTATTGGATCGAAAGAAAACCGATAACTCCATCATCGTACAATGAAGGAGATCACCATGGAAACGACACTCAACGCCTGGAGCGTCAGCCGCTACGGTGGACCCGACGTTCTCACCGCGGTCTCGCGCCCGGTTCCAGCGCCCGCCACAGCAGAGGTTCTGATCCGCATTCGCGCCTCTGCAGTTTCTCGTGCCGATGGGATGATGCGGGCTGGGCAACCGAAGTTTGCCCGCCTCTTTATTGGATTGAAGCGCCCTCGCGCGGGTTTGGCTGGCACCTGCTTTTCGGGCGATGTTGTCGCCGTCGGAGACACTGTAACGAAGTTTCACGTCGGCGACGCCGTCTTTGGTGAAGCCGGCCTTCGGTTTGGTGCCAACGCGACGCACATCAGCGTCGACGAGGAAGGCAGTCTTCTAAACAAGCCGGACACGGTAAACTATGGAGAAGCTGCCACGCTCTTTGATGGTGCGATGACATCTTGGCACTTCTTGACCCGCGTGGCAAAGGTGCAACCAGGTGAACGCGTGCTAATCCTTGGTGGGTCCGGGAGCCTCGGGACCGCGGCGGTCCAATTCGCCAAAGCACTCGGCGCAAAGGTCACTGCCAGCGCAAGCGCACGTAACACGGAGTTACTCCGCTCTCTCGGCGCTGACCATGCTGCGGACTACAACGTCGAAGACCCTCTCAAGCACGGGGCCGATTATGACGTTGTCTTCGACACGCTCGGGGTTTCGTCCTTTGGCGCGGCCAAACCCGCGCTTGTTGAGAACGGGCGCTATCTGTGTCCGGTGCTTGGGTTGGCGCTTTTGCGCGACACGATCCTGACCGGGCTATTCAGGCACAAAAAGGCGATGTTTGCTGCTGCCGGTATGACGAAACCCGAGGTCCATCGAGAAGAGTTGTCGGAAGTTCTGACGCTCATGGCCGAGAACAAGTTTTCGCCGGTGATGGATCGCGTCTATTCACTTTCCGACCTGGTCGAAGCGCACGCTTACGTCGAAACGGGCCGCAAGCGCGGCAATGTCGTCGTTGTTTAGCGAGTTGGAAAGATGACAACGCCCCTCATCATACTCTGCCTGCTTTTCATACCTCTTCTTGTCGCGCGGGCAATCGGCGGCACAGGTAAAACGCGCTTAGGTGGTACCATCGGCATCGCCCTTGCCTTCGCTTTCTTTGGCGTCGGTCACTTTGTCGAGACCAAGGCAATGACCCGGATGATACCACCGTTCATTCCCTTTGCCACGCCGCTCGTCCTGGCAACCGGACTGCTCGAACTTGGCGTTGCCGCCGGACTCATAAATCCTGCCAACCGTCGCCTGGCCGGACTTCTCGGCATCGGCGTCTTGGTCGCATTCTTTCCAGTCAATGTTTATGCCGCGTTCAATCACACCGGCATGGGCGGGCATGTTCAGGGACCGATCTACCTCCTGATCCGCGCACCGCTTCAGTCGTTGCTGATCTGGTGGGCGTGGTTCTTCGTGGTTCACCCCGGAGACGCGGTACAGTCAAACAGCCTCGGCATGATGCAAATTTTCCGGAAAGGACATTAAGATGCAGGAACATGACGTTCTCAACCTGATCAAACTGGCGGACACGGCAATAAATGCCGAAGACTTCGATACCCTCGTGGAGCTTTATGCTGACGACGCCGTTCTTGTGGTTCAGCCTGGCCAGATCGCACGCGGCAAGGTCCAGATCCGGAAGGCCTTCGAGGCAATCGCCAAGCATTTCGGGAACACGCTGACCGTCACGCAAGGTAAAGCACAGGTGATAAAGGGTGGTGGTACGGCGCTGGTGATCATGGAAACGGTGCTCCACACCGGAGAAGCCAAGGAACCAATTGACCGCCGTGCCACCTACGTTTTCGTACAAGACGAAACACGTGGATGGCTCTGTGCGGTCGACAACTCCTACGGTACCGATCTGCTCGACGAAGACTAACTTCGTTGTGGCGTGGCATCATCACGGAGACGTTTCCGGCGGCGCTGGTTGATCTGGCGCCGCCCTTTTTTGCTCCCAAGGCATACCGGCTGCATTGGCACCGCTCTTGTGAATCACGATCAATTCTGGAATTCCGTTGGTGGATAACGCTTTGGCAAGGAATCTGATGGCTGCCGGACGATTCCGTCGCTCAGACCGCATAAATCAAGAGTATTTCCTGCTTTGTCTACTGCTCGATGGAGGTACTTCCACTTCCCACGAACACGCAAATAGGTTTCGTCCATACGCCAAGATTTCAGTGTTGGGCGCTTTTTCGAACGGTCGCGTGCTGCGACCAACGGTGAATGTTTCGCCACCCAACTGTTCAAGGCAGTGTGGTCAACCCGCACATCGCGTAAAAAAAACCGCATCCTTGGGGAAGTGACTGCCTTTCGAAAAGAACATGGTAGTACCTGTTTGTGATCTATCCAAAGGCAACATACGCGGGACCCAGTGCTCTTTTCAAACCAAGTCCACAATGTGCGACACAACCCACTAAAATAGACGAACTAGCCTGGGTCTGAAAACGGATCGGGAGGTGTATTCAATCGAAGATGTCGCATGAAGGCCCGCGCGATTCTTGGAACCGGTTTTTGATCTGATACGACAAAGTGACCGCGATACCGCATCGGAGACTCAAATCGGACAAATGCCAAGTCGGGAGATCGATAGTGGTACACTGGAAAGGGGTTGATAACGGCCAGTCCCAACCCTTCACGTGCCATGTCCGCAGCGGCAAAAGAGGTGGAGACTTCTGCAACTATTTTCGGCTCGGCGCGAACCTGATGAAGCAATCGGTCAAGTTGTCCGCGCCGTCCATGTCTATACGTTAGGGCGATCAACTCCTGTTCATGCAGGTCAACCGGTTTAAGTATCTTTCGCCCGGAAAGCGGATGCTCGGGTCGCATAACGCAAACTGCGGGAGACTCGCGAAATGGGATGAGTTTGATACCAGCCCGGCTTTGTTCGATCCCGGTTACCGCAAGATCGAAACGGTTCTCAAGTATACCAAGCGTAACCATATCCGAAGTTGTTACCTCCAGGTTAACGAAAAACTCCGGGTTTCCTCGAATGAAGCTTGCGATGAGGGAAACGATATATCTATGCGCATAGCTGGGCGGTGCGACGAGGCGCAGTGTCTCCTGCACAGTTTCGCCCGGACCATCGATACGGTCCAATGCCTCGAATAAGGGATCCAGCCGCATATTGAGCCTCACGGCCTCTTGTGTGGGTCGCAATCGGCCCGCATCGCGCTCAAACAGCGTTCTGCCAAGTCGAGCTTCCAAGCTGCTGACGGACCGGCTTACTGCTGATTGAGACAAGCCAAGTTGTCGTGCTGCCGACGCGGTTGTTCCAGACTGCATGAGTGCGCGTAGTGCTTGATACTCTGGCAGCGAGTGCCAGTTGCGTGGTTTCTTCAATTGCACGACACCCACATGATTACGACTAGCTCTATGAGTAAAACTCATCAATAATTTTTGCAATTATGATGATAGCGTCTGTTAGCGTGTATCGAAATGATACTAGATCGGATGATGCAAAGTTGAGCACATATCCTCTTATCTTCGATGGGCACAACGACGTATTATCGAAGCTTTTTTCGTCGGGTGGTTTGGCTGAAGCTGACCGCTTCGTAACCGGTCTCGAAGGTGCGATAGATCTTACCAAGTCCAAGGTAGGTGGATTTGGGGGAGGTTTCTTTGCCATCTGGGTTCCATCCCCCATGGACGTCGATGCCAAGATGGAAGAGATGGTTCAGCCCAGCTATGATCTGCCGCTTCCTGATCAGATCGATGCGGAAGACGCTTTACCAGCGGCTATGAGCCAGATTGCCATTTTGCTTGAACTGGAACGATTGGGTGCGTTGAAAGTGGTCCGCTCGGTTTCAGATATTCGGGCTTGTAAGGCACAGGGTCAGATGGCGGCCATATTCCATATCGAAGGTGCCGAAGCGATTGACGCCGATCTGCACTCACTCGACGTTTTCCATGCAGCCGGGTTACGTTCTCTCGGGCCGGTCTGGAGCAGGCCGAACATTTTTGGTCACGGGGTGCCGTTCAGATATCCATCGGGGCCGGATACTGGTCCAGGGCTGACAGATCACGGATTGCGGCTCGTGCAGCGCTGCAACGCGCTTGGCATCATGTTGGATTTATCCCATCTCAATGAAAAAGGGTTTTGGGACGTGGCGCGATATTCGGAAGCGCCGTTGGTTGCAACGCATTCAAATGCCCATTCAATCTGTCCACATGCGCGAAATCTAACCGATGACCAGCTACGTGCCATTGCGGAAAGCGACGGGATGGTCGGTCTTAATTTCGCCGCAGCGTTTCTGCGTGAAGACGGACGGATGTTGTCTGATGTGCCTTTGACGCAGGTGCTCGTGCACCTTGATCATCTGATCGGCGTATTGGGCGAAGATCGCGTAGGGCTTGGGTCGGACTATGATGGGGCAGTGGTGCCGGATGAGATAACAGATATCTCAATGCTGCCCAGATTGAGAGATGCCATGGAAAACCATGGATACGGCAAAGAGCTCGTCAAGAAGCTCTGCCATGAAAACTGGTTGCGTGTACTTGAAAAAACCTGGGGATCGTAACCGTTGTTGAGAGATCTGATGACAGAGAGGACAAAATGAACGCATTTAATAGATTGCTTACCGGTGCGGCGCTGGGACTGGCGCTCGCCGTGACCTCGACTTCGGCAATGGCGGAGACACCGCCGAACATGCTGGTGATTGCAAACCGTATCGACGACATCACGACGCTGGATCCTGCGGAAAGCTTTGAATTTGCCGGGTCGGATGTCAGCCGGAATGTTTACCAAAAGCTTGTGAATTTTGACCCGCTGGATCTTGATGCAGGATATCAGCCAGACGTCGCGGAAAGCTGGGATGTGTCAGAAGACGGCAAGTCGATTACCTTCAAGATCAGGGAAGGGCTGACCTTTCACTCCGGTAATCCGGTAACTGCGGAAGATGTTCAGTTTTCTCTGCGCCGCGCGATCATTTTGAATAAAACGCCGGCCTTTATCCTGACCCAGTTTGGCTTCACACCGGAAAACGTCGAACAAACAATAGTCGCGGATGGTAACACTCTGACGATCACGACAGACAAGCCCTACGCAACATCCTTCGTTCTGAACTGTCTGACCGCGACCATCGGTGGCATCGTCGACAAAAAGACGGTAATGGAACACGACAAGGATGGCGATCTGGGCAATGAATGGCTCAAAACCAATACGGCGGGCTCAGGTGCTTACAGCCTGGTGAGCTGGAAGCCCAATGAAAGTGTAACCCTGAAGTCCAACCCTGATTTCTATCTGGGTGCCCCGGCAATGGAGCGTGTAGTTGTTCGTCACGTTCAGGAAAGCGCCAGCCAGCGCTTGCTGTTGGAGCGCGGTGACATCGACGTTGCCCGCAACCTGAACCCCGAAGACGTTGCAGGGGTGTCGTCGGTTGCAGGTGTCAAGATTTCGGATGAGCTGAAGGGCCGTCTGATGTATGTTTCGCTGAACCAGAAGCATCCCGAGCTCAGCAAACCTCAGGTACGTCAGGCGTTCAAATACCTGATCGACTATGAAGGGATGCGTGACAGCTTCCTGAAAGGTCAGTACACAATTCATCAGAATTTCCTGCCACAAACTTATCTCGGCGCATCTGATGAGAACCCGTTCAGCTTTGATGTCGAAAAAGCAAAGGCACTGCTGGATGAAGCCGGTGTTAGCGGACTTGAGATCGAAGTAGGTGTGCGAGAGGCGCAGGAACGGATTGAAATCGCCCAGTCCATGCAGAATGCACTCGCTCAGGTCGGTATCACCATGAACATCACCGTTGGTACCGCGAAGCAAATCCTGGCAAGGTACCGTGCACGGGAACTGGACGTCTATCTTGGTGCATGGGGACCCGATTATCCTGATCCGCAAACCAACGCGGGGACGTTTGCCTATAATCCAGACAATTCGGATGCGGCCAACGCAACTGGGCTGTTGGCATGGCGAAATTCCTGGGACACCGGCGGCCTGACAGAGAAAACGGCCGCAGCCGTTGTTGAGAACGACACCGTGAAACGGGCTGACATGTACAAAGAAATCCAGGCTGAGTTCCGTGAAACCTCACCCTTTGTCATTATGTTCCAGCAGATTGAACAATCGGCGCTGCGTGAAAATGTAACTAACTTCTCGACCGGCCAGGCGATCACGTCGGCATCATACTGGCAGGTGACCAAGTAAATGGCACTGGCCGAAAGACCAACTGAGGGGCGCCGCGCGGCGCCTCTTATCCATTGGATCAAGAGCATCCTTAAAACCGTTGGCACCATTGCTATTACAATGCTGGGCCTGCTGTTCGTGACCTTCATCATCGGTCGCGTCATGCCGATCGACCCGGTACTGGCGATCGTTGGCGAGCGGGCCTCGCAATCGACGTATGACGCGGTCTATCAACAGCTTGGTCTGGACAAGCCGTTGTTGGTGCAGTTCGGATACTATCTTTGGGATGTTCTGCATGGCGATTTTGGCAACTCTCTGCTGAATGCCCGCCCGGTGTCCGAGGATATTGCCCGCGTATTTCCGGCTACGCTGGAATTGGCAACCCTGGGTGTGTTGATCGGCATCTTTATGGGTGTTCCGCTGGGTGTGATCGCCGCTGTCAAGCGCGGATCGTGGATCGACCAGATTGCACGTGTGGTCGCGCTTGTTGGTTATTCGATGCCAATATTCTGGTTGGGGCTTATGGGTCTGCTGGTCTTCTACGGGATACTTGGCTGGGTTGGCGGCCCAGGTCGGCTGGACATTTTCTATGAAGATATAGTTCCTGCGCGAACAGGACTGATCCTTGTGGACAGCGCCATAGCTCAAGATTGGGATGTCTTCCGAAATGCTTTGTCCCATATCATCCTGCCAGCCGCGCTGCTGGGGTATTACTCGCTGGCCTACATCAGCCGGATGACGCGATCCTTCATGCTGGAACAGTTGTCGGCGGAATATGTTATTACCGCTCGCGTCAAAGGCCTGTCAGAGCGGCAGGTTATCTGGCGCCACGCCTTCAAGAATATCCGAGTACAGCTTATTACAGTCATCGCGTTGAGTTATGCTAATCTGCTTGAAGGTTCTGTTCTGACCGAGATCATCTTTAGCTGGCCGGGGATCGGCAGCTATATCACGACCGCTCTGCTAAGCGCTGACATGAATGCCGTTCTCGGAGGAACAGTGGTGGTTGGTCTGATCTTTATCTGCCTGAACATATTCTCGGACCTTCTTTACCGTTTCTTTGATCCGAGGTCGAAATGAGCGACATGACTTTGCGTCAGTGGCTGCTGACCGACGAACCCACATCCCGCCGGCATGCCAGATTGGCCAGCTTGTACAAAGGCTGGCTGACCTTGCGGTCGAACTCGATGGCTATGGTTGGTTTGGCAATCCTTGTGGTTCTCGTTTTCGCTGCCGTCTTTGCGCCTATCCTCGCGCCATATGATCCGTTTGTTCAGAATCTGTCCAGCCGATTGCTTCCCATCGGCGCCGAAGGACACTTGCTTGGAACCGACAGCTTGGGGCGGGATATTCTGTCCCGTCTGATCTATGGGGCGCGAATTACGCTATACATCGTGGCGCTGGTGGCGCTCATTGCCCCGGTCGCGGGTCTTTTGGTCGGGACTGTCGCCGGATATGCGGGTGGATGGGCAGATGTGATCCTCATGCGGATAACCGACATCTTCCTCGCCTTCCCGCGACTTGTTTTGGCATTGGCTTTTGTAGCTGCGCTTGGGGCAGGGATCGAAAACGCGGTGCTGGCAATTTCGCTCACGGCATGGCCGCCCTATGCACGCATGGCGCGGGCAGAAACGCTTACGATCCGATCGACCGACTATATCAACGCGATACGCCTTCAGGGTGCCGGGCCGCTGCGGATCATTACTCGGCATATCTGGCCGCTTTGTATCTCGTCACTGATAGTACGTGTTACGCTCGACATGGCGGGGATCATTCTGGCCGCAGCCGGTCTTGGCTTTCTTGGCTTGGGGGCACAACCGCCAAGCCCGGAATGGGGCGCGATGATTTCAGAAGGCCGCAGGTTCATCCTTGATCACTGGTGGGTCGCGACTGTACCGGGGCTTGCGATCTTTACGGTCTCACTCGCCTTCAACCTGTTGGGTGATGGGCTGAGGGACGCGCTCGACCCGAAGGATGGTGGACAATGAGTCTTTTGGATATCGAAGACCTGTGGGTTCGGTTCCCGACCCGGCAGGGTGTGTTTGATGCTGTGCGCGGTGTCTCTTTTTCGCTGGGGCGAGAACGTTTGGGTATCGTCGGCGAAAGTGGTTCCGGCAAGTCGATGACGGGCCGGGCCATTCTGCGCCTGATCCGCAAACCGGGTATCGTCGAGGCTGATCACATCAATCTGGAAGGTCAAGACCTGCTGAAACTCAGCGAACGCAAAATGCGCGAGGTGCGTGGCAAAAAGATTTCCATGGTCATGCAGGATCCGAAGTTCTCACTGAACCCAGTAGTTACTGTTGGAGAGCAGCTCATGGAGGCCTACCTTCAGCATAATTCCGGTTCAAAGGCACGCGCCAAAAAGATGGCGATCGAGATGCTGGAGAGTGTTTCGATCCGTGATCCCGAGCGTGTGATGCGGGCTTATCCGCATGAGGTTTCAGGTGGGATGGGGCAGCGTATCATGATTGCCATGATGCTAATTCCCAATCCCAAGATACTGATCGCCGATGAACCCACTTCGGCACTGGATGTCAGCGTTCAGCGGCAAGTACTGAACATTATGGACGGGCTGGTCAAGGAACGGGGAATGGGTTTGATTTTCATCAGCCATGATTTGAATCTGGTGTCCGAATTCTGCGACCGCGTCCTGATCATGTATTCCGGGCGGATTGTCGAGGTTTGCGAAGCTGACAAGCTGCACAAGGCCCGGCATCCCTATACCAGAGGGCTGCTGAATTCACTCCCGCGGCTTGATGACAAACGCTCACACCTGAGTGTGCTGGCCCGCGATCCGGCCTGGTCCGAAGCGCCAAGCGTGAGGGGATGAAATGATTGCTCTGGAAATCAGGGACTTGAATGTCTGGTTCGGTCACGCGCACGATCGCGTAGATGCAGTAAGAGGCGCGAGTCTTGAGGTAATGCAGGGCGAGAGTTTTGGTCTTGTGGGTGAGAGTGGTTCCGGAAAGTCGACTATTCTACGTGCAATAACGGGGCTTGCACCGCATTGGTCGGGTACTATCAACGTTGAAGGTCAGCCACTTTCCGGATCAAGACGGGACCGATCGTTTTTTCGAACCGTTCAGATGGTGTTTCAGGATCCATACGCTTCACTACATCCGAGGCACACGGTTGATCAGGTTCTCAGCGAAACAATTCACCTGCATGGATTGGATAATATCGACAAACGTGTAGCCGGGCTGTTGGACGATGTTGGGCTTGGGCAGCGTTTTCGGTACCGCTTTCCGCATCAACTCTCTGGTGGCCAACGACAACGTGTCGCGATTGCACGGGCCTTGGCCGGTGAGCCGGACATCTTGCTATTGGACGAACCCACTTCTGCTTTGGATGTCAGCGTTCAGGCTGAGGTGCTCAATTTGCTGACTGATCTGCGCAAACAGCGCGGGCTGACTTATCTAATGGTTTCCCATGATCTTCCAGTTATCGCGCATATGTGCAAAAAACTGGCAGTTATGCGTAATGGTGAGATTGTAGAGGTAATGTCCTCGGAGACTCTGCGCACGGGTCGTCCCAACCACGAGTACTCTAAGCAATTGCTTACTGCGTCGGTTGCTCCGCACCAGTAAAACCGTTCGCGACTACAGGTACGCTATCTCCGGATTTTACACCGGCGCGTGGACCCCTTTTGCTCCGGGATTGACACGATTTGCAGGTGCAGATGCGCGGTTATGTCTGGTGGCTAGGTGCCGCGGCGCTGGGCCTGATCGGGCTGTTCAGCCTGCTGACACCGTTCCAGGATCCGACCTGCTTCGAACGTTGGTTTAACTTGCCTGGGAGCCTGGTCTCGATGGCCGTTTCGCTGGTCATGCTGGCGTTGACCTGGGTGTTCTTTACGATCCTGAATGATCAGAAGGATCTGCAGCTCTTCCTTTCGGCGCTTGGGTTCTTTGTCGTCAGCTTCGTCGGCATCCGCATCAGTTTCTATCCGATGATAGTTCCGCCGTCGCTCAGCATCTAGCAGGCCGCCGCCCAGGACGAAAGCCTTGCTTTCGCACTGGTCAGAACCCTGATCCTGGTTGCGATCATTCTGACCTACACGGGTTATGCCTATTGGGTGTTCCGCGGTCTTGTGGTTCGCAAGCGTGGTGGGGCGAGCTGCCGTCGCATTTGCCATCCACCTGGTCATCTGAATGTAAGCCCCGCGTAGGAGCAGAGCCGTAGTGTATTGGTCTCTTTCTGCAGTCCTGCATCGCCGAGAAGATTCTCCGGGATATTGCCAAATTGTTGACCGGGATTGATCTGGGTGTGTCAGCGTCATTGGTATTCCGCCTCATATGCCTCGACTGTAAGGCGTCCGCTACCTTCGTGACACCATTGCGCGCGCAGTACGGGTGTACCACTGATTAGCGTCGAGCACGGCTGATGCCGAACACCTGCTGGTGGTGTCGGGCGTCATTGTCAGCCGGGAAGCGATCCGACTGTGGGTCAATCGCCTTGGACGACATTTTCTAGGTTGCGTCCGCCGGGATAGAACGGATCGCCATTTTCATCGAGGTGGCCCTTAAAGATTTTTTGCGAGAGAGCCCTGTTCCGGATACAATACGTGTCACCTGGCGAGGGATTGTATGCGCTATTTATTATTGCAAGTATTGGCGATTGTTGCTTTTGCAGACGCGCTGTGCGCGGAAAAGAGCGATTATATCGAACTTGCACAGAAAGGATGGGGGTATGAGCTTCGGTCCACGATGCTGGGGCGCGATATGGCGATTCCAGTTCACATCAATGGCCGCGATCAGGTTGGTGCAGCCTTGTGCCTGGTCGGCGAACAACCGCATCCGCAAACGCTGGTCGTTCTTGATACTTTTCGAGAGTTGCTGAAACACAGCTTCGGCCACCCGACACCCATGCGGTACGCTGGCCCGTCTGCGCGGGATTGTGGAACCGGTCGAACCGTGGTTTTGCGATTGTATTCCGGGTTCCCTCCCAATCGGGACCTTTCAGCAGATATCGACTGGCTCAGTGAACTCCACCAGCTTGGACTGCCTGCGGGTCGAAACTATGTGGTGACATCACCGGCGATGGCGCAGACCTTTTTTGGCCATCGGGGGCAGGGGACCCATATCGTGGTCAAACAACCGGCCCATGATCGCCCCGGCAAGCTTGAAAGGGACTTTCACAAATCGATTCTGCTGGAAGAGCTGTTTCAGTCCTTCACCTTTGGCATGGACATCCTGCTATATGACAAGTCGTCAGGGTTTTTGTCCAAACTGCAGGAAACGCCGGTAAACTTGCAGCGTCTGCCTTGGAGTTCGCACGACTTTATGCGCGCATTGTTGGCTTCGAACCCAAGCGGTCTTTGTGCCTTTGACATCTTCATGATGCACGCAGTCGCGCAATCCCCGGTGGATCAAACCATAGACCCCGGCTTTATCGAATACATTGATACCCAATATGATCGCCTATGGGCGCAGACGGATGAAACCCTGGCCAATCCCAGATTTGCAGCTCTTTTGGACGAAGGCTGCACCAAGTCGGTTCGTGTGCCCAGGTAATACCATCTGGTGTGTTTCGCTGAACAGGTGACTCCGAGTAGCCTGAATGCAGGCAATGCGCCCTGAGAGTCTATGGGAGGACATATGGATACGAGGCCTGAAAACCTGCCACGCGCCATAGCGGGATTGTCGGAGTATCTGTCGCAGGGGCTTGTTGGTCACGAGCATCTGGTTGAATCCCTTCTAATCGCCCTGCTAGAAGGTGGTCATCTTCTGGTAGAAGGGCCGCCCGGGCTGGCGAAAACACGCGCGGTCAAATGGTTGTCGAACGCCGTCGAGGGCGGCTTTGCCCGCATTCAATGTACGCCGGACCTGATGCCGTCCGATCTGACCGGAACACCAGTGTACCAGCCCCAGGAAGGCCGCTTTGAATTTGTTCCGGGGCCTGTGTTTCACACATTGGTGCTGGTTGACGAGATCAACCGCGCGCCGCCCAAGGTGCAGTCCGCTTTGCTCGAATCCATGGCAGAACATCAGGTTACGGTTGGAAATGAAACATATGCCCTGCCGGATCCCTTTCTGGTCGTGGCGACCCAGAACCCCATTGAACACGACGGAACCTTTCCCTTGCCTGAGGCACAGTTGGACAGGTTTCTGCTGCATGTCGTTTTGACTTTGCCGGATTTGGAAACGGAACGTGAGATCCTCGATCTGGTCATCGCTGAAACACGGAATGGGCCTCCAGTCGCGCAGCAGATGACGCTTGATGAGCTGAAGATTGCCCGTACCCAAGCGCAATCGGTTCACGTTGCGCCAGAGTTGCGGGATTATATCGTACGACTTGTGCTCGCAACGCGTGAAGGTCCGTTTGCCGAATTTATTGAACATGCAGTCTCGCCCCGCGGGTCGTTGGCCCTGGCCTCGGCATCGCGCGCACGCGCCTATCTGCGGGGCCGGGATTTCGCCCTGCCTGAAGATGTAGCCGCCGTCGCGCCCGATGCGCTGGCCCATCGCATGGTGCTGACCTGGAGAGCCGTTGCGGATGGCAAAAAGCCACGCGAATTGGTGGCTGACATTCTAAATGCTGTCGAGCCGCTGTGACGGGGGTACTGGCACATGCGGGGGTTCGCCTGACAACTGAGGCTTTGATTGCATTGCGGCACATCGCATTGACCGACCACAGCAACCCAACAATGACGGCCCTGCCCGGAGGATTTCTGACCCGAAAGCGCGGGCAGGGCGTCGAGGTTGCAGATGTACGTGAATATGTAGACGGGGATGACATTCGTCATTTGGATCGCGGAACAACTGCCCGCACAGGGCGTATGCATATCCGGCAGTTTCAGGAGGAACAGGATCGCGTCGCCCTGTTGGTTGCTGATTTTCGATCGCCGATGTTCTGGGGCCTCCAACGGGCTTTTCTTTCGGTGGCAGCCGCCGAAGCTCTGACCTTGATCGGGTGGTTCATGGTTGAAAGCGGCGGGCGTGTTGGTCTGTTGGCGCTCACCACCGGCACACCCGTTATTGTTCCCTTGCGCGGAAAAACGCGCGGG
Source organism: Ruegeria sp. YTSB088 (assembly GCF_059609825.1). Taxonomy (NCBI): domain Bacteria; kingdom Pseudomonadati; phylum Pseudomonadota; class Alphaproteobacteria; order Rhodobacterales; family Roseobacteraceae; genus Ruegeria; species Ruegeria sp. YTSB088. Next base: position 258,403 of record NZ_JBXWMM010000004.1, read on the forward strand.
ATGCTGGACGTGATCGGAGGTCTGGTTCAGGCCCACGCGCGCAGTCTGACCGCGCTGCAAAAGGGTGAAGATGAAGGCTGGACGCTGGAACAGGCGCTTGCCGGCGCTGATCGCCTGACCCCGACGGGGGCCGAGATTATCATCGCGTCTGGCTTCGATCAGCAGGGAGACGGCTTTTCAGACGTGCTGGACCGGCTCAATCATCGCCGCAACCCAAGACTACTGCTTGTGACCGAAAGCAAAGCGCACGAGATGCCAAAAGGCTGGTATCCGATCCGCCTTTCAGATGGGCAGCAAAAGCGGGTTTATCTGGCCCAGGCAGAGCCTTCCGGTGAATTTGTGTTTCAGAAGGTCGCAACACATACTGCGCTTGTCTTGAATGCCAGTGACCCGGTCGAACAAACCTCTCGTCGCATTTCGTCGGTCTTCGCGACAAGGTATGTGGCATGAGTGAGAAAGCCCTTTCTGAAGCCACAATGCTGGCCAGCCTGCGGGACATCCATTTGCCCGCCGAGGCTGCAGGCGGGGTGTTTGCCGAATACGCGGCTGTCGTTGGTATCGCGGCGCTGGCCTCCGTTGGCTGTGTTGCCATCTTGCGGTTTCTGAGCATCAAGACCGCAGCAAACATACAGATGGGTCCATCTGATCAGACTGCTGAACGACCGGGTTGGTCTGTGGATCGCCTTAGAGTGGCTCTTTTGCACAGACTGCGAGTTGAGAATCCGAAGCGATATGAAGAGTTGACTGGCGGTCTTTATCAACCTGGCGGTGGACCGGATCTGGAGACCCTGCAAGAGGAGGTCGCGGGTCGTGTTTGAACTTGCTGATCCCTGGGTCTTGCTCGCGCTGCCATTACCTTTTGTCATCGTACGTTTGGTCAAACCTCGGCCGGTTTTCGAGCGGGGGTTCCCAGTCCCTGACCGCATAGGCGGTATGCTTTTGGCGGCCAGTCCACAGAATAAGGCCAAGACCCGGGTTTTGGCGGACCACCTCATATTGTGGATCATTTGGGCGCTCACGATTTTTGCCTTGTCCGGTCCGCGCGAACTTCAACCCGTTAGCGCTTTGAAAGTGTCCGGACGGGACCTTGCGATTGTTTTGGATCTTTCGGGATCAATGGTGCGGGATGATTTTTATCTCGACGGGCGCCAGATCACCCGTTTGGAGGCGGTGACACGCGTTGGATCCGAGTTCGCCAGACGTCGCGCCGGCGACCGGGTGGCTTTGATTGTTTTCGGGTCCGAAGCCTATTTCGCCACGCCTTTCACATTTGATACCGAGGCTGTTGCACGACGGATCGAAGAGGCCACGATTGGTATCTCGGGCCGTGCTACAAACATCTCCGATGGTCTGGGCCTCGCCTTGAAGCGTCTGGCCAAGAGCCAGGCGGCTTCGCGGGTCGTTATTCTGTTGTCGGATGGGGTGAACAACGCGGGTGCAACGAATCCCAGTGGCGTGGCCGAACTGGCGGCTGAGATGGGGGTGCGGGTCCATACAATTGCGCTCGGCCCGAAAGACCTGCAACGCGCCGAACTCGGTGAACGCGGTGTAGTCGATGCAGTCACGCTGCGTGCTATTGCCGAAGTTGCGGGCGGCGAGGCTTTTCGCGTTAAGACCACCGATGATCTTATTGAAGTGACACAGGCACTGGATCGATTGGAGGCGACGGATAGCACGGGCCTTACGGCTGAGGTCCACAGATCTTTTTGGACCTGGCCCGCAGCAATGGCGGCAGCACTTGCCCTGTTGGCGGCGTGGAGGCAAGCGTGATGATTGAGCTGGATGTCACTCTGCTTAGGCCGGTCTGGGGGCTTTTGTTGGTGGTCGTGTGCGGGGCCGGGTGGTGGTTGCTTTCCCGCGCCGGGGGGTTCGGAGCGTGGGACAAGGTCACCGACCCGCAGCTTGTCCAAGCGATGGCTGCGATTGGCCGGATCGAAGGCGGCTCCTTTCCGCTCACAACGGCCGCCTTATTGCTGACCACCGGGATCATTGCAATTGCTCTGACCGGCCCGGCAATCGAACGGCGCGACGCGCAAACCTATCGCAATCTGGATGGCGTATTGTTCCTTGTGGATGCATCAGAAAGCGTGGCTGATGACGACCGCTGGCCACAAATGCTAAGCATGGGACGCTTGGGTGTCAGTGCGCTTGGGTCGCGGCCCGGCGGCATCATCGTATACGCGGGCGATGCCTATGTCGCCACGGATATGACGACCGATCACCGCCAATTGGGTCAAACACTCTCGCTCATCGATGGGCAGACCGTTCCGGACAAGGGATCGCGACCGGAACGCGCACTGGCATTGGCGGATCAGCGGATGGAGGAGGCGGACATCCTGGCCGGGGACGTGGTCATATTCACTGACGGGGACGGGTTTGGATCATCTTCTTTGCAGCAGGTCGCATCTCTTGCCTCACGAGGGGCACGTGTGTCTTTGGTTTCAGTTCACTCACCGACTGCACAAATTCAAACCCACGCCACTGTCGGCGGCGGAGCTGTCTTCACATTGAACCAGTCAGATGATCTGGCCATCTGGTTGGCAGATGATGCCGCAACCCGCTTGAAGCGGGCGGACTATCCGGTGCTGTTCTGGCACGATCTGGGACGGTACCTGTTGTTTTTCGCACTGCTCCCCCTTCTGTTTTTGTTTTGGAGGGCAGGGGCATGAGATGGTTCGCGATTGCGGGTGCCGCATGTATTGTCGGTGCCTTTGCGCTGGGCGGAACTGCCCCCTTTGGCCGCATTGCATTGGCGATTGGTCTGTACCCAATGGCTGCAAATCTGTTTTCCGATCCTGACTGGCAGGGGGTTGCCTTCTACCGTGCCGGAGTTTTCGACAAAGCTGCCAGTGCTTTTGAAAGCGCTGGAAACCAGTATAATCTTGGCAATGCTTACGCCAGGAACGGCCAGCTGGCCGCTGCGCTGGAAGCCTATGATCAGGCCATAGCCAAGGGAAATCCGGATGCTCGGGCGAATTTCGATCTGCTGGCCGCCTTTTACGCAAGGCAGCAGATCGACCCCGAGGCTTTGGGCCTTTTCCCCGAACGCAAATCCGGCCCCAAGGCCGACAGTTTTGTCGCGCGCGGGAATGCGCGGGCGGCGGGAACCGGCAGTGAGGTCACGAACTCGAACACAATGCTGGGATTGGCAGAATTGGACAGTCGTGGACGACTGGGCGTACGGCGCATTTTTGACGACAAGTTCATGGTGGCCGACCAGCGCTGGCTCAATCAGCTTTCCGATGTTCCGGGTGAGTTCATGGCGGCGCGGATCGCGCAGGAACACAAGCGCAGGTTAAAGCTGGGCCTGTCCCCTCCTGAAGCGGAGAGCCCGGAATGAAGTGGTTGGTTTTAATTCTCGTCGCACTTCCTGTTCAGGTTTTGGCACAGTCCAAAACAGTGCTGCCGTCCGAGGCGTCGATAGAGGTTACCATTGCAGACGACGCCCCCGTTCCGTTCACCCGCGAGATGGTGCTGTTGACGATCCGGGGTGTCTACCGTCGGCACATCACGCGCGAAGAACTGATCCAGCCCCTCTTTGATGGGTTCAGCTGGGCACAGCTGGGGCCGGACAGTTGGTCGGAAGAAAGGATCAATGGTCGGAAATACAAAGTGCTTACCCGACGTATGGCGATCTATCCTGTCGAGGCAGGCAAGCTTTCAATTGGTCCGTTTGTGCACAGGTTGACCCTGACAGACGAAAATGACGACTGGTTCGAACATGAGATTCAATCAGATCCGCTGACCATTCAGGTGGCGAAAGCCCCGGCCACGCAGGATTGGTGGTTTCCGGTTCGCAAGTTGCAGATTTCGGATCAGTGGTCGAATGCGCCGGATCAACTTGCACCGGGTGAGGGTGTCTTGCGCGTCATTCGACTTGAAGCCTTGGGTGCGACACCCGAAATGCTTCCGCCAATGCCTGAGTTGACATCGCCGTCAGCCCTGATCTTCGCGCATCCTGAGAAACGGGTTGTCGAACTGACCCCGGAAGGGCCGGTCACCTATGCGTTTTGGCGCTGGACCATACGCCCTTCAAACGACACGTCCGGCATCGTTGAGCCCCTTCAATTCAGTTACTTTGACACTGTGGCCCGCGAAACCCGAGAGGTCACCATCTCGCCGCAACGCATTGCCTACGGCACGGTTACCCAAGAGGAAGGCCGCGACAGATCGGAGAAAGATGTCGCACAAGCAAAGCTGTTGGGTGGGCCTGGCGCCGCAATCGCCAGTGTTGTTTTTCTGGCCGGTTTGGTATTGGGCATGTCCGGTCACAAGGTGGCCGCTTCAAGGGCACTGCAACGCTTTGGTATTTTCGATCCACTGGTTCGTGATTTGCAGAGCTGTGCCAAGACCGGTCGTGCAGACGGATTGCGACAAGCTGCTTCTGCCATCTTGCACCGCGACGGACCCTCATCCAGACGCCTTAAACAAATGCAGGACTTTGACAGGCAGTATTTTGATCCCAAGGCCGCAGCGCCTGATTTGAAGGAGTTTGCCAGAAGTTTCCTCAAGAATTAGGTCATCTGAGTCATCAAGCTTTTGTTATCTATGGTATCTTTCGCTTGTATCAAAACGAAACAGTTGAACTGATCCGGAAATGCTGTACTTTTCCCTTTGGAGGAGAAGCAATGCAGATTGCGGGATGCCCTAAACCGGTGGACCAGGTGTCCAGTGTGCTGATAGTGGATGATCATCCGCTGTTCAGTGACGCGCTGGCCGCGGCATTGAAGCTGAGCTTCGAGAACTGCCGAATTGAAAAAGCCGATACGCTGAAGCAGACACTTGAGATACTTGGCGCAGGCTTCAAGCCTGATCTGATCATGTTCGATCTGAAATTGCCGGACGTGACGGGTATCTCGGGTTTTCAGCAGCTCCGGCAGCGCTGTCCGAATGCGCCGGTTCTGGTAATATCGTCCCTGGCATCCGGAGAGTTGGTGCGATCGTTGCTTGACCACGGTGCGATGGGATTTCTGCCAAAAGACACGCCGGCGCAAACCCTGAAACACGCCATTCAGGAGATCACCTCTGGACGTAGATACGTGCCCACCGAATACAACCGGGTCGAAGAGCTGAAGCCATCCGAAAGCACCGTTTATCAGTCCAGCCCCGAGCTTTCATCATTGACGCCGCAGCAGGTCAAAATTCTCAAGCTTATCTGCGTGGGCCAATCCAACAAGCAGATTGCATATGAGCTGTCGCTGGCCGAGGCGACGGTCAAGGCGCATATCACCGCTTTGCTGCGCCGCCTTGGGGTGCGCAACCGGACCCAGGCCGCTGTTCTGGTCGATTCAGTTGTCGCCCGACAGTCGCGACATGAGCCGGAGGTTAAATCCTTTCTTCAACACTAGGGGGCGCGCATGCGGGATCTGGAGCATGAACCGAATTTCATTGCGATTGGCCGTTCCGTTGACTTGGACCCGACGACCGCTGTTGAAGAAGCCTGCGCGGAAATCGATTGCCTGCTGTCTTGCTTTGTCCTGGCCTTTATTCCCAGCACTCTTGATCCAGTCGAAGTGTCGCGTTGCCTGAACAGGAAACTCGCGGGTGTTCCTGTTTTCGGCTGCACCACGGCAGGACAAATCACGCGGTCGGGTTATGAATCGCATGCGCTTTTGCTGCTGGCCTTTCCGAAGTCCAACTTTCGATGCTCGTCCATTTTGTTCGAATCGCTCAGACCGCTCAATTCAACGGAAACCGCTGCCACAGCGCAGCGACTGGCCGAAAGATTCCGCCATACGGCGGGGTGGAATAGGCTGGCGCTGGTTTTTACGGATGGATTGTCTAAGCAGGAAGACTTGTTGGTCTCAACGCTGGAAACCGTACTGGATGGATTGCCGATATTTGGCGGTTCTGCCGGGGATGGCCTTCAATATGAAGAGACGTTTGTTTTTCACGGTGGCAAGGCGCACAACAATGCTGCCGTCCTGTTGTTGATTGAAACCAACCTTGGTTTTCAGGGCATAGGTTTTGATCATTTCCTGCCCATCGGATCAGAGATCATCATCACCGACGCCAACCCGGAAGAACGCGTGGTTTATGAGATAAACGGGGCACCGGCGGCGCAGGAATATGCCCGATTGGTCGGGTGCGCTGCCGAGGATCTTTCGCCACTGGTATTTGCAGAAAACCCTCTGCTTCTCAGGCAAAACCTCAACTACTATGTACGTGCCATTCGTGAACCGATGGAGGGGGGGTCCCTATCCTTTCTCGCGGCGATTGATGACGGTCTGATCATGACACTGGGGCGTGGGAAGGAGATCATTGAAACGCTCAAAGCTGGGCTGAATGTGCGCGACAACACCGGAACCGCCCCGGATTTCATTCTTGGGTTCGACTGTATTCTGCGAAAACTGGAAATCGAACAGAAACAGTTGAGCAAACAGGTTTCGGATGTTTTGCAATCTCACCGGGTGGTTGGCTTCAATACCTACGGAGAGCAGCAATCCGGCGTACATATGAACCAGACCTTTGTGGGGGTCGCTTTCTTTGAGCCCGAGAAGCGAGACCTGAGCTGACCATGCTGAATCCAGACGACCCGCCAGAGATCCAGATATCCAAACAGGCCAAGATCATCGATGCGTTGATGCGGCGCGCCAACCGCCAGAAAGATGTGGGTCCGTCCGCCTTTCTGGCGTTTCAGTCGGCGATAGAGTTGCAGCAGCAGGTGATGGAGCAGAGCCGCGATCTGGAACGCGCGACCACCGAACTTGAAAGCGCCAGGTACGAACGCGAACAAACCCGCAAGAGCCTCGTCAAGGCCTTGTCTTCCATGGAAGAAGGGTTCGCGCTGTTCACAGATGGTGAATTGAACCTGTGTAACGATTTGTTTCAGGCGATCTTCCCGGACATGTCTGACGTTGTCGGGCCCGGCCTCAGCCTGGGTCGGTTTTTTCTGTTGGTGCAGAACAGCCCCGATTTCGTATCGTCCGACCATGGAATATCGAAAATGTTGGATACGCTTGAGCGCAATTGCCATACCGGGATGGTGTCCAGCGACGTGATCGAATTGCGTGGTGACCGTTGGTATCAACTCAGCGCACAATACACGTCGCCTCAGAATGTGGTCATTCTGCTAACCGATATCACATCCGTTGTTCGCAGGAACCGCGATGAAAAAGAAACCCTGATTGACCGGCAAGAAGACTACCTTCAGGCGGTTTTCCAAAACATGAGCTCTGGCGTTTGTACATTTTCATCAGATACGAAGATCATGATGCACAATGCGCGGTTCCGGGAAATACTGAACCTGCCGCTATCCGTCTTGCAGGGAAACATACCTGTTCAAACGCTTCTGGATCTTATGCGGACACGCGGGCTGATCAAGGCCGACGATGAACTCAGGATCGACAAGTGGCAACACGAGCTCAAAAGCCGCGGCTGGTTGCGCAAACGTGTACGCGATGGATCAGACCGCGTATTGGACATTCAGGTCAACCAACTGCCGGATGGTGGTTTTCTGGTCGAATTGAAAGACGTGACGTTTGAAGCACGTGCGACCGAAACCCTGGAAAACCGGGTTATGGAACGCACGGCAGAGTTGACCCATGCCAACGCCAAGCTGGTTCAGGAATACGAAGAAAAAGCGCGGGTGGAAGAGGCGCTGCGGATCGCAAAGGAACGAGCCGAAGCTGCAGTCTCCTCCAAGACACGATTTCTTGCGGCGGCCAGCCACGACCTGCTTCAGCCGATCAATGCCGCAAAACTCATGATCTCGACCCTGCTGGAGATTACGCGTGAGACCGAGCTTCATGAGATGATGGAGCGGTTAGAGGGTGCCTTTGGATCTGCTGAACAACTGTTGCACTCATTGCTGGATATATCGCGGCTTGAAACTACCGATCCGGACACGGTCTCACCCACAGAAGTTAGTCTCGCTACGATAATTGCAGGGATACAGGGCGACCAAACGCTTGTCGCCGAGAACAAGAACGTGAGGCTTGATGTGGTTCCGTGTTCGGAAATCGTAAAATCCGATCCGGTCTACCTGTTGCGCTCGATCCAGAATCTGGTCGTGAACGCCATCCAGTACACCGAACCCGGAGGTCGGGTTCTGGTGGGGTGTCGCAGGCGTGGCGACAAGGTCATTTTGCAAGTCTGGGATACAGGTATCGGGATTGCACGCAAGGACCAGGAACGCGTGTTCGAGGAATTCACGCGGGCCGAAAACGTGCCATTGGGTTCCGGCATGGGATTGGGTTTGTCTGTAGTAGACCGCGCCTGCCGACTTTTGGGCCACAAGCTTTCGCTTCGATCCAAACCCCGCATTGGTTCGGTGTTCAGCATAGAAATGGACAGGGTAGAAACAGAGAAAAGCGCCGTCGAACCGTTGGACCTTCTGGCCAATACGGGCGATGTGCCGTTGGATTTCATCATTCTGGTGATCGAAAACGACCGTGATGTTTTGTTTGGGACAACGCAGTGGCTGGAACAAAACGGTGCCAGTGTTCTGCCGGCCCGGTCGCCGAAGGAAGCAATGCAATTCACAAAAGACATTGGAATGCCGCCGGATATCATTCTGGCCGACTACCAATTGGATGATGGGGAAACCGGCGTTAATGCAATTCACCGGATCCGAGAGATGACGCAGACCCAAGTTCCGGCAATTCTGATCACCGCTAATCGCAGTGAAGCCTTACGCAAAGACGGATTGCGGCATGAGATTTCGGTTATGGCGAAACCAGTCAAACTGCCGCGGCTCCGGTCTTTGATCATCTGGAAAATTCAGAATGCTTTGCACACGCAAACGCTCAATACCGACAAAAGTCGGCGGTGACATGGGGCGATTAGCCCATACTCTCATCGCGGGGAGGACAAAATCATGAGAAGGCTTCTTTGCGGAATTGCCGTTTTGGTTTTGAGTTTGATTTCGGTTTCCGCGGCATCGGTTGATGCCGAGCAAGCCTATGATTTGCTGTTCCAAGATGGCGTTCTGGACACTATCTCGCGTGACAAGGAACTCATTTATCAGCGTACCGTCACAAACCAGATAAGACCGGATACGGCTGAACGTGATACCGGTGTTATTGCGCTCAGCTTTACGAACGACGGGAACGAAATGGCACATCTGGAATTTCGCCAAGATGACAAACACCGCGCTATGGGTGTTTTTCCGGCCAACGTCGGCAATCCGATGATTATGGTTTTCTATGAAAGCGCCATCCGGGATATGGCCGAGTCCGCCGGAGGTAGCCCGTTTTATATCCGAAACCGTATCAAGGATGCGCTGGTTCAACCTGCCGAGATCGTCGAGAGCGAGGCGGTGGTCGATGGCAAAACCATCCCCGTACAGATCATCTTTATGCGCCCTTTCGCTGAAGATCCGAACCGGGGCCGGATGCAAGGTTTCGGAGACCTCGTTCTCCGCGTCTCAGTGTCAGAGGAGATACCGGGGTGGTATTTAAGCCTTGTGGCGGAAGCTGTTTCTGAACGTGACGGCATGGCCGTTTATCGATCGGAAATGCGGTTTGGAGGAATGCAGGAGGGTCGCGAATGAAAACGTCAGGCCAAATTCGGGAACGCAGCCGCATGACCCTTGCAGCTTTGATCACGGCCGTTCTGGCCGTGCCCGTCGCAGTGTCGGCTCAAAGCGTTGCGGAACGGCTCAATGACTACCCGACCGCAGCGCGTGCGGATTACGTGTTCGCGTGCATGGTCACCAACGGCCAAACTCGCGAGTTGCTGGACAGGTGTTCATGCTCGATCGATTTGATCGCTTCGATCCTTCCCTATGAGCAATATGAACAGGCGGAAACTGTTCTGTCTATGCGTCGGGTCGGAGGAGAGCGCATGGCGTTTTTCAAAAGTGCGGTGCTGGCCGAAAACATGGTGGCCGACCTGCGCCGGGCGCAGGCTGAAGCCGAGGTTGTCTGTTTCTGATAAACGCAGTCTGGTCCGTCAGCTGGCCGCGGCTTTGGGCAAGTCTTTCTCGAACGTGTTGCCCTCGGTATCCGTTGCCTTGACCGTCAACATGGTCGAGCCGTTGTCGTTATAGGCAAAACGGAAAGCCGGGTTCTCCGAGATCGAAATGCCGCCGTCCATAGTGAACAGCAACTCATCCCCCTGCCAAACTTCGATATGGTCGATGAAGTGCGCAGGGATGAATAGTTGCGTAACCTGATCGCGCTGCAGGCCGGAATAGTTCGGGTGACGGATCATGATCTGAGCTTCTCGACGCGGCGCGGAAATCTGCGCCTCTTGCCCAAAGCTGCGCAGCTTCATCTTGCCCATGGACTCCAATGCGACCTCTGGATCTTTGCTGGCTGGTGCTGAACAGCCGCCCGATGCTTTGACAAACCGGCCGGTCATATGAAGCCCGTCAGGCGTTTCAGCAATCACGCGGACATTCGAATATTGGTTCACGCGGACTCGCATCTCGAAATCCAATTGACCCATGGCTGGTGAAAAAGCAAAGACGCCTGCGATCGGGGCCGGGTTTTCGTCGATCACGACAGTGGCAGCGGAAATCCGGGCATCGGGATCAAGCTGTTTCAAAACGATCGGCACCGTTGCGGCATCATGCGCCCGGTAAGGGGCGTCCAGCGAAAGCAGCGTGCCCGCATTTCCGATCCGGGCATCGCCCACGACATCGTATTGCAGGTCCTTCCAGGTCTCGCTGCTGACCAGCGGATTTTTGATTGGCTGCTCTGCCCAAGCAGGCAGGGCTAGTGCAAGTGAAAGGATTGCTGCGGGTGCTAGTGCTCTGGCCATGTTGATTCCTCCGGCAACCGGTAGCGAAAAATGTGCCACAAAACGCAAGGAAAATAAATGCCGACGAAAGGCGTGGTGGTTCTGTCAGAGATCTGTGCCACTGTTCTTGTCGGAGGGCTGCTATGTTTGAAGCCGTGATTTTGCTATGCGCTCAGGTTGCGACAGAGCCTTGCAGAGAACAGCTTTTGCCGGGTTACGAAGCCCGATCACAGGCTGAATGCGAGCAGAAGCTGAAAACAACTCTTCCGCCGCTTTCCGATTGGCGCCGCGGCGAACCGTTTTGCCAACACATTGGTCAGGCACTGGAATTTGAAGAAGCTGCGCCAGGTCTGTTCGTGCATCGCGGTTTGATAGCGGAACCCGCCGCGGACAATCTGGGCGATGTGTCCAATATCGGATTTGTCATCGGCCAGGACAGTGTTGCGGTGATTGATACGGGAACGGCACCTTGGATAGGAGAGGCTGTCTGGCGGGCCATTCGGGCCGAGACGGACAAACCAGTCAGTCACGTAATTTTAACCCACATGCATCCCGATCATACACTGGGGACTGAGTCTTTGACCCTTTCAGGTGCGCAGGTTGTCGGCCATGTGGGGCTGGAGAGAGCGTTGCTGGACCGGTTGGGCAACTATGTCGAAAGCCTGAGCGCCGCGATCGGCGATAGCGCCTATGTGGGCGTCGGGCCAGTTTCGGTCGACATCGCTGTCGAAACCACGGACGAGATCGACCTAGGTGGGCGTAAACTGATCCTGCGGGCCTGGCCCCGAGCACATACCGGGAATGACTTGACCGTCATGGATGCAAACACCGGCGTTATGTTCACGGGCGATCTGGTATTTCACCGGCATACCCCGGCATTGGATGGTCAACTGATCGGCTGGCAACGCGTCCTGAAGCAGATGACCGGGCTTGACGTCACCCAAATCGTACCCGGCCACGGTGGGCCGATCCTGGCGTGGCCTGAGGGCGCCGAGGATATGAGGCGCTATTTGAATGTGCTGGAAACCGACACGCGCGAAGCAATCGACAGTGGTCAGCGACTGGGCGATGCGGTTGAAACGATCGCTCAGGAAGAAGCGGCGCACTGGGAATTGTTTGACGCCTACAACCCGCGCAATGCGACGGTCGCATTCACCGAACTTGAATGGGAATAGCCCTGTCAGCGAATAGCCCGATCCAAGTTTTTAGCGGCGCCCAGATTGGTCTGATCTGCGCCCCCAACGTCAGTCAGCCGCGTTGCCGTCAAATCGGCATTCGTAAAATCGGCACCGGACAATGTGGCCCCTGTCAGGTCCGCCCCGCCCAATGTGGCCATCGACAAATCCGCATTGGTGAAATTTGCGTTGGGCAATTTGGCAAATTCCAGATCGGCGCGGGACATTTGCGCGTCAGTGAAATCCACGTCCGATCCGCGAGCCGAGGACAGAACGCCGCGCATAAGCCCCATGGATTGGTTGCGCATGTCGGCCGAAAAATCCGCCCCTTTGAATACTGCCCGGTTCAAATTGGACTTGGTGAAATCGGCGGCTGTTCTGGCATTTGTGAAATCCGTATCGCTCAGATCTGCCTGGCTGAGCTGGGTCTGGAACAGCTCGGCCCCGACAAGAGATGCACCGGAAAGGTCGGCGCCGATCATCCAGGATTGGCTGAGAATCGCGCCGTCCAAAGTCGATCCCGATAAATTGGTGCCGTTCAATGACGTCGCTCGCAGGATCGCGTTGCTGAAATCCAACCCGGACAGGTCGAGATTGTTCAACCAGACCCGGGTGAAATCTGCGGGGGCGTCGGCCGTGGCAGCGGCAAGCCGGGCCACGACATCGGCGCGGGACATTTGCGCTTGGGTCATTTTGGGCAGAGTCATGTCAACGCCGCTGAGTGGGGACTGGCCTAGGGCCGAGAGGGGCGACAGCGTCAGAAAGACGATCAGTAGGTGTTTCATATTTCCCTCCTTGCCAAGAGGCCGCTGCATTAACCTTGATCTGAGGTCAACTGTTGCAGCATTTGCGAAATCGCGAACAGGCGTCGCTCGATTATTTGCGGTGTTTCGCAAAGATAGGTGATCGAGCGTTGACGGTCAGAATAGATCAGCTGATCCCAATCCAGCTGCTCCTCCAGGGCGTCGATGCGGTCATAGTCCGGCGAGTCGGAAGACAGGGCTTGCTCCATTTCCACCCGGGCCAGATCAATCTTTTCAGCCATATCGATCTGGTTCAATGAAAACTCTCCGATCCCCGCAATGATGCGCTTGCGCCTTTTGGACAAGGTGTCAAAGACGCGCTGGAACACCTGACCCAGAATATCCGGATCACCGTTGTACCGCGAGGCAAACTCTGCAACTTGTGGCCGAAGATCCTCCAGGTCGATCCGCCTCAGCGCCAACAGGCCAGCAATTTCATCGATGTCGGCACTATCTTCGGTGGTTTCGCTGCCAGGGACCTGGTACGGCCACATGAGGCCCAGCGACAGGTCCTCGACTTTGCGTTGGATGCACGGCCAGGTTGGGTCGGAAAAATCCGCTGCCAGGCCTGGGCCAGCCGCGCCGAGCCAAGCCAGCGCCGTAATTATTAGCTTGCCGTTAGACATCGCAGCTCTCCTCCACGCGGACATCATGCATGGAATCTGCGCGCGAAGTCCATTCAACCCAATACACACCATTGTCTTAATTGTTTGCACATGGCGCTCACCCTCATACTCGACCCAAGCTGCCGGACTACGGTTGATTCCGGTGCCATGGGAGGAAAGACAGAGATGAGAACACGCGCGGCGGTTGCTGTGGCGGCAGGCCAACCCCTGGAAATCATGGAGGTTGAGCTTGATGGCCCGAAAGCAGGCGAAGTCCTGATTGAGGTCAAGGCGACCGGTCTTTGTCATACGGATGAGTTCACTCGTTCAGGTGATGACCCCGAAGGGATTTTCCCTGCAATTCTTGGTCATGAAGGCGCCGGAGTGGTTTTGGAAGTAGGGGAAGGTGTCACCAGCCTTGAGGTTGGAGACCACGTGATCCCTCTTTACACCCCCGAATGCCGTGAATGCGAGTATTGTCTGAATCCCAAGACAAACCTGTGTCAGAAAGTTCGTGCCACGCAGGGTGCGGGCTTGCTGCCAGATGGTACGACCCGGTTCAGCATGCTGGACGGGACACCCATCCATCACTACATGGGCTGCTCGACTTTTGCCAATCACACCGTTGTGCCCGAGATTGCGTTGGCCAAGGTGCGCAAGGACGCGCCGTTTGACAAGATTTGCTACATCGGCTGTGGCGTCACCACCGGCATCGGGGCCGTCATCAACACCGCCAAGGTCGAAATTGGTTCACGTTGCGTGGTCTTTGGTCTGGGCGGAATTGGTTTGAACGTCATTCAGGGCTGTCGAATGGCGGGCTGTGATCAGATCGTTGGTGTCGACCTGAATGACGGCAAGGCCGAAATGGCGACTCATTTCGGTATGACCGATTTCGTGAATCCCTCGAAAGTCAGCGGCGATATCGTGGCACATCTGGTCGAACTGACCGGCGGTGGCGCAGATTATACCTTTGACGCGACTGGCAATGTTGGCGTGATGCGAACCGCTTTGGAATGCGCACACAAAGGTTGGGGAGAAAGCATTATCATCGGTGTGGCACCTGCTGGCGCCGAGATTTCAACGCGTCCTTTCCAACTGGTCACCGGCCGGTCATGGCGTGGAACCGCGTTCGGCGGAGCCAAGGGCCGGACGGATGTTCCGAAGATCGTTGATTGGTACATGGCCGGCAAGATCGAGATCGATCCCATGATCACTCACAAGCTGACTCTTGATGAAATCAACCACGGCTTTGACCTGATGCACCAAGGTAAATCAATCCGTGCGGTAGTGGAGTACTGACATGGAGTTGAAAGTCATCTCGCAAAATCGCAGTTTCGGAGGTGAGCAGACTGTCTACTCCCACTCGTCCGAGACGTGTGATTGCGAGATGACCTTTGCTGTCTACCTGCCGCCTCAGGCCAAATCCGGGCCGGTGCCGGTGTTGTGGTACTTGTCCGGCCTGACCTGCACCCATGAAAACGCGATGACCAAGGGCGGATTTCAGGAGGCAGCCGCAGATTACGGCGTCGCGGTTGTGTTTCCCGATACGTCACCGCGTGGGGACAGTGTTGCCGATGACGACGCTTATGATCTGGGGCAGGGGGCCGGTTTTTACGTGAACGCCACCCGGGACCCATGGCGGGCCCATTTCAGGATGTATGACTACATCGTCGACGAGCTGCGCGACATTGTACTGAAGAATTTCCCCGTGCAGGATCGTCACGGGATAACTGGTCATTCCATGGGTGGCCACGGCGCGATTACCATCGCCATACGCAACGCCGACAAATTCGGATCTCTTTCGGCATTTGCGCCGATTGCGCACCCGACGCGGTCGGATTGGGGCCGTAAACAGCTTAGTAGCTATCTGGGTGACGACGAAAATACCTGGGTCGAGCATGACGCCACTCTGCTGCTTGAAGAACATGGCTGGAAAGGTGACCTGCTGATCGATCAGGGCGCCGATGATCAGTTCCTTGATCTTCTTAAACCCGAAGCACTGGCCAATATGATGGCCAAGCGTCGCCAGCCCGGACAGATCAGAATCCAGGAAGGGTATGACCACTCGTATTTCTTCGTAAACAGTTTTGCGCGCGACCATGTCGAATGGCACGCGGAACGCCTCAACCAATGAAAACAGCAAGGAAAGATTAATAGTGATCAGAACGGTATTTGCAGCAACCTGCCTCATGCTTTCCCCCGCCTTCGCAAGTGCCGAAGGCGATCCCGAAGCGGGCGAGAAAGTCTTCCGCAAGTGCAAGGCGTGCCACGCGGTGGGCGAGGGGGCTGAAAACAAGGTAGGGCCGATGCTGAACGGTATTGTTGGACGTCAGGCCGCAAGCGTTGAAGGGTTTGGCTATTCACCGGTGTTGATTTCCCTGTCCGAAGAGGGGCTGGTCTGGACACCGGAAGAACTGAACGCGTTTCTGACAAAACCACGCGACTACGCGAAAGGGATCAAGATGACCTTCGCGGGGCTGCGAAAAGAGGACGATCGAGCGAACATCATCGCATATCTTGCGACCTTTGAGGACAACGGGTCGTAGGAGAGCGCATTGCTCACCCACCGATGCGACCGGAAAACTACCGGTCCGGGCGAGCATTAACAGACACCGTAATCCGACCTGGGTGAGGTGTTGCAATGCAGAGAGAGATCTCTGCACGAAAGGGAGGAGATTGAATGAAAAATCTATCGCTTTGGACCTCCGGGATTGCCATTGCACTGGCCACCGCGGCCTATGCAAATGACGACCTGGTTGCCCAGATGGAGAACGCGAAACAGTGGGCGATCCAGACGGGTGACTACAAAAATCAGCGCTATTCCGCACTGGATCAGATCAACGCAGACAATGTTGGTGATCTACAGGTCGCATGGACCTTCTCGACCGGCGTTCTGCGCGGTCACGAGGGTTCGCCGCTGGTGATTGGCGACATGATGTATGTCCACACGCCGTTCCCGAACATTGTCTATGCTCTGGATCTGGCCAATGACGGCAAAATCGTCTGGAAGTATGAGCCTAAGCAGGACCCGGACGTGATTCCGGTTATGTGCTGTGACACGGTGAACCGTGGCGTGGCTTACGCTGATGGCAAGATTTTCCTGCATCAGGCCGACACTAAGGTTGTGGCGCTGGATGCCAAGTCCGGCGATGTCGTGTGGGAAGTCCAGAATGGTGACCCGGCGATTGGTGAAACCAACACAGCCACAGTGTTGCCGATCAAGGACAAGGTCATTGTCGGTATCTCGGGTGGTGAATTTGGTGTACGCGGGTCGGTTACGGCCTATGACATGAACTCGGGCGAGCAGGTTTGGCGCGCCTATTCCATGGGACCGGACTCCGATATCCTGGTTGATCCTGAAAAAACCACCCATCTGGGCAAGCCGGTTGGCGCGGATTCCGGAACCAACACGTGGGAAGGCGATCAATGGAAAATTGGTGGCGGCACCACTTGGGGTTGGTATTCGGCCGATCTGGACGAAAACCTGATGTACTACGGCACCGGGAACCCGTCGACATGGAACCCGGCGCAGCGTCCGGGCGACAATCGCTGGTCGATGACAGTCATGGCCCGCGATATCGATACCGGTATGGCGCGTTGGTTCTATCAGATGACGCCACATGACGAATGGGACTATGACGGCATCAATGAAATGATCCTTTCGGAGCAGGAAATTGATGGCGAGCAGCGCAAACTGCTGACCCATTTCGACCGGAACGGTCTTGGTTACACCATGGACCGGGTGACGGGTGAATTGCTGGTGGCCGAGAAGTTCGATCCGGTGGTCAACTGGACCACGGGCGTCGACATGGATCCCAACAGCGAAACCTACGGTCGTCCTGCTGTTGTTGCTCAATACTCAACCGAGCAGAATGGCGAGGACGTGAACTCGACCGGTATCTGCCCGGCTGCTCTGGGCACCAAGGACCAACAGCCCGCAGCCTATTCGCCAAAGACCGAGCTTATGTACGTGCCGACAAACCACGTCTGCATGGACTATGAGCCGTTCCGCGTGTCTTACACCGCCGGTCAGCCCTACGTGGGTGCGACGCTGGCGATGTATCCGGCGCCGGACAGCCATGGCGGTATGGGCAACTTCATCGCCTGGGACAACACCGACGGTTCCATCAAGTGGTCGATCCCCGAGCAGTTCTCGGTTTGGTCGGGCGCTCTGGCAACGGCAGGTGACATCGTGTTCTATGGCACGCTTGAAGGGTATCTGAAGGCTGTGCATGCCGAGACAGGTGAAGAACTGTATAAGTTCAAGACGCCCTCAGGCATTATCGGAAACGTGATGACCTACGAGCAGGGTGGTAAGCAGTATATCGGCATCCTGTCGGGTGTTGGTGGCTGGGCCGGTATTGGTCTGGCGGCTGGTCTGACCAATCCCAATGACGGTCTGGGCGCCGTGGGTGGCTATGCTGCTCTCAGTGATTACACCGCGCTGGGCGGTCAGCTGACGGTGTTCGCACTGCCGAACTAAGCAAAGGAAATGCCCGGCGCGACCCGTGATGGCCGCGCCGGAACTCTACTTTAAGCAAATGAGATATCCATGAACCACGTTACACGTCTTTTGGCACTTTCACTCATGTCATGCCTTCCTTGTGCCGTGGCAGCGGATAACCTGACTGCCGCATACACCGAGGATGGACGGTATTACACCGAAGACGATATCCCGACTTTCAACGTGGCCGAGGATGGAACCGTGGACTGGATGACATTTTCAGGTTTCCGGCGGTATCACGCGGAATGCCATGTTTGTCATGGTCCGGATGGCGAGGGTTCGACCTATGCGCCGGCTTTGAAAGAGTCAGCGCTGGAAATGGATTATTACGACTTCGTTGATATCGTCACAAATGGCCGCCAGGTGGTGAACGCCGCTGAAAACTCGGTAATGCCGGGATTTGGCGACAACCCGAATGTGATGTGCTTTCTGGATGACATCTATGTATACTTGAAGGCTCATGGGTCGGGTGCGATCCCGCGTGGACGGCCGCCCAAGAAAGAGGCTAAATCTGACGTGATCCGCGAGGATGAAGATGCGTGTATGGGCTAAGGCCTGCCTTGCTATTTGCGGACTTAGCGTCTGGCTCGGTCTGACGCTGCCGGTGCAGGCGCAGACCTCTGATCTGGTTTCAAAAACAGCTTTTCGCGTGTGCGCGGATCCTGCCAATTATCCAGTGTCATCCGAGGATGGAACGGGATATGAAAACAAGCTGGCGGAATTGATTGCGGCAAAGCTTGAACTGCCCGTGCAATATGTTTGGTTTCCTCAGGCGACGGGCTTCATACGGAACACGCTTGCCGCAAAGCGTTGCGATGTGGTGATCGGCTATGCGCAAGGTCATGAGTTGGTGCAAAACACCAACCACTACTACACGTCTGCTTATACCTTAATTGTACCAAAGGATGGCGACCTGGCTCAGGTCGACACGTTGAACGATCCGATG
The DNA here is from genome assembly GCF_059609825.1 of Ruegeria sp. YTSB088. Taxonomy (NCBI): domain Bacteria; kingdom Pseudomonadati; phylum Pseudomonadota; class Alphaproteobacteria; order Rhodobacterales; family Roseobacteraceae; genus Ruegeria; species Ruegeria sp. YTSB088. The sequence goes on from NZ_JBXWMM010000004.1 coordinate 277,122, forward strand.
CTCAAGGGGCGGCGGATCGGCATTATTGCCGGCACACCGCCTGCGGCGCATATGGCGCGGAACGGACTGATCGGACAGGCCAAGCCTTATAACCTCTTTGTTGACCGACGTGTGGAAAGCCCAGCCATCGACATGCTGGATGATCTGCAATCGGGTGAGATTGATGTGGCCATTCTTTGGGGTCCACTGGGCGGGCCTTTGGTCAAGGCAGACTACCCTGATTTCAAGGTGATCCCGCTGGTCAAAGAAGAGCTGCCGCCGCGTCTGTTTTACCGCATCACCCTGGGCGTGCGTCAGGGTGAGAAGGTTTGGCAGCGGCAGTTGAACTCGCTGATCCGCCGTAATCAGGATGAGATCAATTCAGTATTGGCCGAGGCAGGCGTTCCACTTGTGAATGATCTTGGGACCGAGGTATTGGACCTGTCTCAATGATGCGGGCCACGGTAGCAATTGCGCTAATCTCGACTGCGGCAACAGCGCAGACAGTTCCCGAGCCAAGTGACTACCGCATGGATCACTACCGCGCACCGGTGCCGGATCAGATAACCGGTGGAACAACCATCGGTCCGGAAGAGGCGCACGGCCTGTGGCTGGATCAGAGCGTTGCGTTCATCGACGTTTTGCCGCAGCCGCCCAAACCAGCCAATTTGCCTGAAGGCACGATCTGGCGGGACAAGCCGCGCGACAGTATTCCAGGAGCAATCTGGTTACCCAATGTCGGCTACGGAGCAATCGCAGAGGTCACTGCAGACTATTTTCGATCCGGTTTAGAGGCCAGCACCAATGGCGATATCAACCAAGGTGTCGTGTTCTTTTGCCTGGAAGATTGCTGGATGAGCTGGAATGCCGCCCGACGCGCAATCGAATGGGGATACGCAAAGGTCTACTGGCTTCCAGAGGGTACCGACGGCTGGGCATTGTGGGGCTATCCGCTGGATCGGGTCGAGCCGGCCCCGGGCCAACCCGTTACCGGAGGCGGTTGATCTAGAAGCCCGCCAGTTTCTTGTGCAAATGACTGACCGTACCGTCAGTATCCGTCATGGTCACATCGACCGCTTGCGCCCTGCTTGGAACAGATATGCCAACCCTCGGATTTTCGGACAGTGAAATCGACCCCGTCATCTGGATATACCCGGCACCATCAAGATCGATATCCACGGTTTCAACATATCGCATCGGTATGAAAAGCAAAGAAATCTGATCCATCTGCATTCCGGAATGCGACGGGTGATCAATGCTGAGATCCATCTTGTTGGCGCGATCCGCACCCAGTTTGGACAGCCGCTTCAGCGTGTTCAGCGCAGGCACACGGCCGACCAGTTCGGCCTCCATCGTTCCAAGGTTAGCCAAGGCCAGTTCCGGGTCAGTCCCAGGAGGCGCCGCGCAAGCGCCAACACCAGAGGTCTTGACGAAAGTTTCTGACACCCACAGGCGTCCATCGGTGGTCTCGGCGACGACGTGCATCGGGGTCGGACCGTTCACACGCATGGTCACATCGAAGTAGAAGCTCGGCAGTGGCTCTTCCAACTCGAACACGGCGGAAACCGGCATCGGGTTTTCATCCAACACCAAAGTCACCTTGGCCACTTTCGCCCCCCGAGGGGCTACGACCTGAGCCGCCAGTTGAGCCCGCGCGTCATCGAGTGTGCGATAAGGTGCATCAATCGCGATCAACGCATCTCCGTTCTGCATCGGTCTGTCGCCATAAAGCAGAGCTCGGACATTTTCCCATGCCTCGTTGGATGCCCAAACCGGGGCCGCCAACACACTGAACACGGCCGCAATCAGATGAGATGCTTTCATTGTTGTTCTCCTTGCAGGAACCTGCCAAAGGCACGTGGTCCATCACAGGTTTCTATTGTTTCTACCACCGACAGTGCCTGCGGGTCCACGATGCTGACGGTGTTGTCGAACCAGTTTGCAATGACCACCAGATCTTCGCCTGCCGTCGTATCAATGCCTTCGGGATATTCTCCAACATCAATCACAGCCTCATGTTCGAGCGTCTCAAGAGACATGACGCTGAGGGTATTGGCATATTGGTTCGTGACGAACACGCGACCATGGGCGAAGGCGATGCCATATGGGCGTTCACCAACTGGGATCGTTGCGGTGACGGCGCCGGTTTCAGCATCGACCAGGCTGACATCGTTGCTGCCGACATTGCCGACGAACAGACGCTCATCGGGGGCAAAACGCAGTCCGAAGGGGCGCGTTCCAACCGGGCTGCGGTGCAGTAGCTGAAGAGTGTCGGCATCAAATACCGACACTTGATCCGCGTCCTTGTCGGCCGACGCCAGAAAACGCCCGTCTTTCGATATCGCGATACCCGCCGGGGCGGCTCCGGTGGATAACTCGGTTTGCACCTTCAGAGTTTTGCTGTCCAGAACCCAAAGACGGGCGTTGTACCAATCCGAGACAAAAACCCGTCCGCGTTCTTGATCCAAAGCGATTCCGATTGGCCCCCCTTCAAGAGTGACTTGCGCTATCGCTTCACCGGTCTCAGCAGACAAACGCCTCACTGTTTTGCTGTCCGGGGACACGGTGAACAGCGTTTCATCCAAACCAACCGCCACACCCGCAGGCTTTCCGGGTAATGGCCAACGGGCTGTTTCCTGCATTTGTGCAAGATCGATCCGACTTAGTTCCTCACCGTTTTGACAGGTGATAAACGCTGTCTCTGCCAGTGTCGGGCTGCCAGAGAGCGCCAAGAACAACATCAGCGGGTGGTTAACTTGCCGCACCAAACCGCTCGATCAGCGCGTCGAGACCTGCCTGATAGACGCCGGTTACGGCGGCAACGGCGGCTTCGTCATTCAACTCGGCCGGAGGATCGTTGTTTGGATACCCGCGATAGAAAGCCCCGCGCCATTCGATGATCGAACCACCTCCGTCGCGCGGTTTTACCGTCAGATGCGACGAGTAGTTGGTGACAGGCAGTACCTCTACCGCGACCTCGGTGATCCGGTAGGAGTAGCTCATTTTGTCTTCGCTGTACTTGTAAAGGATTTCATTGATCGTTGGCCCGGCTTCCTGACCAAGTGTCAGCAATCGGGTCGCATCAATCGCGTTGCCGCCGTTGCCTTCGGTCGCAAACACAGCCGGATGCCAAGACATGTCATCAAAGTTCCCGACAACGGCCCAGACTTCCTCTGGTGAGGCTGCGACCTCGGCAGACAGCGTGACTTTCTGCCTGGTAGGCCCATGGGCCCAAACCTGACCCGGAACCAGCAGAGCGGCGGTTGCAGCAAGAAGAAGTCGTCGATTCATTCCATGTCCTCCCTGAATGCGCTGAGCGTTTACACGCCGGCTCCGTCACAGCGTGCCTCCTGTCAGAATTGACGTGCGAGCTCACGTTATCGGTCACCCGTGACACCCCCTGAGAAATCGAGGGAAGCCGCGGGAAACCATAGCAAGATCAACCGTATACGCGCATTCTTATAAAATAAGAATCGAGCTCAATGATGAAGCTGTTAGGCTTTGTTTTACAACACGGCCAAAAGTATCGGTTCCGTTTTTCGGGGCGCTATGCCCCGGTTGGTTCAACTTGAACTCTGACATTCAGGCAACGGGAGGACATCTTGAGTATTCGCCTGCTGTCGCTGCTTGCGGCGCTTCTTTGGTATGCATCTGCGATGACCGCGGCGGCGCTCGATGTAAAGGCTGCGGTGCTGCGGATCGACTATCCATCGCTTCTGCCTATCTCGCGATATGATCTGAAACCCGACGATCTGGGGTTTGCTGGTGCGGCGCTTGGGGATGAGGATAACGGAACTACGGGCGGATTTCTGGGACATACCTATGAGACCGTCACTATTGCCGTTTCGCCGGAAGAGGCCGACGCCGCAATGGACCGGATCCTTGCCGGCGGCGTACGCCTGATCGTCCTTTTGGCCAAAGCCCCTGACGTACTGCGCCTGACGGACAAGGCGGCAGAGTCCGGGGCGCTTGTTTTCAACGTGTCTGCGCCTGATATCGACTTGCGCGACGCAAACTGCCGGGGCAACCTGCTTCATATCGCACCGTCCCGTGGCATGAAAGCCGATGCTGTTGCACAGTTTGCCGTCTGGAAGAAATGGGGCGACTGGTTCCTGTTGGCCGGATCCAACCCCGAGGATGTCAAGCTCGCCGACGCGTATCGCCGCGCGGCGAACAAGTTTGGCGCGAAGATCACCGAAGATCGGACCTTTGCGGATACAGGGGGATCTCGCCGAACGGATTCCGGTCATGTCCTAGTTCAGCGACAATTGCCACTGGACACACAGGATGTACGAGACCACGATGTTGTGATCGCCGCTGACGAAACCGACTATTTTGCGCGCTATCTGTCTTATCACCTTTGGACTCCGCGTCCTGTGATGGGTTCCGGCGGTCTGCGCCCGACGACGTTTCATGGAGCCCATGAAGCTTGGGGCGCGACGCAGTTCCACACCCGTTTCGAGGAAATGACGGGTCGATACGTGCGCCCGGAAGATTACAATACGTGGCTTGCTTTACGGGTTATCGGTGAGGCCGTGACCCGTGCCAGCACAGCCGAACCGGAAGGTGTACGTGATTATGCCCTTTCGGACCAGTTCGAACTTGCGGCTTTCAAAGGACAGAAAGTGACGTTCCGCGACTGGAACGGGCAGCTACGCCAGCCGATCCTTCTGTATGACGGGTCAATCACTGTCAGTGTCAGCCCGCAGGAGGGATTTCTGCACCAGGTCTCGCCGCTCGATTCAATGGGATTGGATCGGGCGGAATCCAGCTGTCACGCTTTTGAGTAACCGGAGGTTTTGATGAAACGACTATTGCTGAGCGTTGCCTTTGCTGCGCTTGCCTCGGGTCCGGCGCTGGCGGGCAAGGCTTTTGTCTCGAATGAGCGGGGCAACACCATTACCGTAGTTGATACCGAAACCTGGGACGTGATCACCGAATTTCCGGGCGGCAACCGCCCACGCGGCATCACTGTCAGCCCGGATGGCAGCAAACTGTATGTATGTGCGTCTGACGACAATATTATTCGGGTGTTTGATACTTCGACTTATGAGGAATTGCCCAGCTTGCCTTCTGGCCCGGATCCCGAGCTCTTCATTCTCGAACCCTCGGGTAAGCGGCTCTATATCGCCAATGAAGACGACAATCTGGTGACGGTTACAGACACCGAAACCCGCACCGTTCTGGCCGAGATTCCGGTAGGTGTCGAGCCCGAAGGCATGGGAATGAGCCCCGACGCCAAATTTGTGGTCAACACGTCCGAGACCACCAATATGGCGCATTTCATTTCCACCGAGGATTATTCCATCAAGCATAATGTCTTGGTCGACCAGCGCCCACGCTATGCCCAGTATACGGCGGATGGAAAACGCCTGTTCGTGACATCGGAAATAGGCGGAACCGTCACGGTAATGGACATTGCAGAAGACGGAACGCCGACGGTTGTTGGCAAAATCAGCTTCGAAGTGGCGGGCGTGCAACCGGAGTGGTTGCAACCCGTCGGTGCCAAGGTGACTTCGGACGGCAAACGTCTGTTCGTTGCTTTGGGGCCCGCAAACCGGGTCGCCGTTGTTGACGCGCAAAGCCTTGAAGTTCTGGACTATATCCTGGTTGGGCAACGGGTCTGGCAGCTCGATTTCACGCCGGACGAAAAATATCTGCTGACCACAAATGGTAATTCAAACGACATCACAATCATTGATGTGGCTGCAGAGAAAGCCATCAAATCAGTACAGGTCGGTCAACAGCCCTGGGGCGTGGTGACCATTGACTGAAGTTCTGGGAGGGACGGGAATGAAGAAATTAGTGATCGCAGTGATGATTGCAGCGTTGGGTGGACCAGTATCGGCGGCGCCACTGTGTGACGATCTGGGATTCGCCGGACTTCTGGCGAAATGCAACCGGGGAGAAACCATAAAGCTGACACTCGCCTCAGGGCAGCCGCTGGGTGAAGACGTGGTTCTGCAATCCGGCGCGTATTACAAGCTTGAGATCACCGCTGATGGTTCAGCGGAACTGGCCATCGAGGGGCCATCGTTCTTTCGCGCGATCTGGATGAACGAAATCGTGATTAACAAGATCGAAATTCGTCCGATGGCGGTAGATAGCATCGAGTTTGACAAGGCTGGCGTGGCTGAATTGTCGTTTATCGCAATCAAACCCGGCAGTCATGAAATTCGCATCCCTGGGTCCACGGGTGAAACGCAACGCATCACTGTTAGTATTCAATAGAGAAGGGATAGGTACATGAAAAATATTGGAATTTTTATAATCACCGGACTTTTGGCGGCGCCGGCTTCCGCCGACGAAGTTGATACCGAAACAGTGGAAAGGATTGAGGCCTATCTTGCCTCTATCGAATGCCAGATGGACCCGGATGACATCGAGGTAGAAGACGATGGGTATGATCTGGATGACGTCATTTGTAAGGGTGGCAACCAGTTCGATATCAAGCTGGACAAGGATTTGAATGAAGTCAGCCGAAAAGCGGAATAGCGAATAAACAGGATTGAGCCATGACCAAACTATTTGCCGCCTGCCTTGCACTTGCACTCATTTCGGGGGCTCTGGCCGCTGAGACCCTGCCGACCATTCGGGCGGCCGTACTCAAGATAGGTACGGTGAATTGGGAACTGGAGACCATTCGCCAGAACGGTCTGGATCGGAAACATGGCTTTATCCTTGATATTCAACCTTTTGCCGACAATGGCGCAACGCGCATTGCGGTTGAAGGCGGCGAAGCCGATCTAGCCGTTGCCGATTGGATCTGGGTTGCTCGACAAAGGGCTGCGGGCAAGGGCTATGTTTTCATTCCCTATTCCAAAGCAGTTGGTGGCGTGGTTGTACCCGCTGACAGCCCTGCGACCAGTTTGAGGGATCTGGCCGGTGGCAAGATCGGCATCGCGGGTGGCCCGCTGGATAAATCCTGGCTGATTTTGCGCGCCTATGCAGCACGGGAATATGGGATGGACTTGAAAGCCGACACCGAGCAGGTGTTCGGTGCGCCCCCTCTGATCTTCAAATCTGCTTTGAACGGTGACTATGCCGGCGCGATCAATTTTTGGCATTTTCTGGCCAAGATGAAAGCGTCCGGCATGAAAGAGCTGATCTCGGTTGAGGGTGCTGGGCAGGCTTTGGGGCTCGACACAAATACACCCCTGCTGGGTTATTACCTGAAAGAGAGTTTTCTGAACGAACACCCCGACCTTGCGCAAAGCCTGTTTGCCGCCAGCCGCGATGCCAAGGACCTGCTGGCCAATTCGCCTGAGGCGTGGGAGGCGATCAGACCGCGCATGAACGTCACGTCCGATGCACAGTTTGAACAACTCAAGTTCGATTGGATCGCCGGTATTCCCGATCGCCGCCCGGTAGACGAGGTTGCGGCCAACAAGATGCTGGAACTTATGGCCGAATTAGGCGGGGCTGAACTGGTGGGCGCTGCGACGACTGTGCCACCGGGTCTTTTTGCTGACGTGGAATAGGATCAGATGCAAAACGCGCGCCTTACGCCGCTTATGTCTATCGCAGGCCTTGTCGCGTTGTGGATTGTTTCAGCGTCTCTGACCGCTGATCCTCAGATTCTGCCGCAACCTTGGGATCTGATTCCCCGGTTTCAGCAAGAACTTGCGTCAGGCGAATTGCTACGCAGCCTTGGCGCGACTCTGTTACGCGTGATCTGGGCCTTCGTGTTGGCGATGACCTTGGGAACGATCATTGGCCTGGCCATGGGGCGGTCGGATGCGCTGAACCGCTGGCTCGATCCATGGCTGGTTATCTTCCTGAACCTGCCCGCGTTGGTTCTGATCGTGCTGTGTTATCTCTGGATCGGGCTGACCGAAGCTGCGGCGATCACCGCAGTTACGCTGAACAAAATTCCCAATGTCGCAACGATCCTCCGAGAGGGCGGCAGGGCCCTAAGCCCAGATCTGGATGCGATGGCACAGGTCTACCGGATGTCGTGGCAAACGCGACTGCGTCATGTGATCCTGCCGCAGCTTGCCCCGTTTATCGCCGCTGCTGCACGGTCTGGGCTTTCTCTGATCTGGAAAATCGTGCTTGTGGTCGAATTTCTTGGGCGATCATCCGGTGTCGGGTTCCAAATCCACTTGTATTTTCAGCTGTTTGATGTGGCTATGGTGCTGGTTTACGCATTCTCGTTCATTGCGGTCATGCTGGTCGTTGAGTGGTTGGTTCTACAGCCTTTGGAGCGTAACGCTCGACGGTGGAGAACTGCATGATCCAAATTGACATCCACAAAAAGCACTTTGAAAACGATGCCGTTCTGGGCCCCATTGCCTTTGAAATCGCTGTCGGGGAAACAGTCGCTCTGACCGGGCCCTCGGGCATTGGAAAGACGACGCTGCTGAGATTGGTGGCAGGCATTGACCCGAACTTTGAAGGCCATATCGTTCGGCCGGATCGACTGGCCATTGTATTTCAGGAACCCACTTTGCTGCCATGGCGTTCGGCTATCGATAATCTGACCCTGATTCATGGCGACCTGTCGCAGGCTGAGGCCGACGCCGCGCTGACTGACGTGGGTTTGGAAGGAAAGGGGGATTTGTTTCCCGGCCAGTTGTCACTGGGTCAGCAGCGCCGGCTTTCTTTGGCACGCGCATTTGCCGGGCAGCCTGAGTTTCTGATTATGGACGAGCCCTTTGTGTCTCTGGATTCTGAAACAGCCGAGACGATGCTGACCCTGACCGAGGACCTCATCATGCGGCACCGACCGGCGACCCTGTTCGTGACGCATTCCAGACCAGAAGCAAATCGGCTTTCCGACCGGATCCTAAACCTGATATCCGGGCCAGACGGGGCCGTTCTGGGTTAGGGGTCATTCGCAGACTTCGTCGCGGCACCGGGTGCGGTACGATAGATGAAAGGCGCATCCGCTTTGGCGGCATGTTCGTTTGCCTGGTTTTGCAGGGTCTGATGAAGGGGTGATTTGATGCAAACGGGATCGGTGGCGCTTGCGTCTCCGACAACGGCCATGGCCTGACAGCGGCAGCCGCCAAAATCAATGGTTTTGCGTTCGCAGGTTTTGCACGGGTCCGACATCCATTCCGTTCCGCGATAAGCATTGAACGCGCTGCCACTGTACCAGATATCCGCAAGCGGTTTGTCCTGCACCCTGTCAAATGTCAGATGCGGGATGGACTGTGCCGCATGGCAAGGCAGAACCAGACCGTCTGGCGCCACGTTCAGCCCGGTTGTGCCCCAACCGCCCATACATCGCTTGGGATAGTCATCATGATAGTCCGCCGGGACATAATCGATGACCAGTTGTCCCTTGAGGTCCTTCCTGGCCTCGGCCACCTGTCTCGTCACCTGTTGCGCCTGTTCCCGCGTCGGCATCAAGGCGTCCCTGTTCTTCAAGGCCCAGCCGTGGAATTGTACGGTTGCAACTTCGATCCGTCGCGCTCCCATTTCGCGCGCCAGTTCCAGCGCCCGCGGCAGTTGGTGGGCATTGTGACGGTGCAGCACGAAGTTCAGGGTCAGCGGAAACCCGATTTTTTTGATCCATTCGACCGTTTTCATTTTGCGGTCAAACCCACCTCGGTAGCCGCCTACCTTGTCGGCCATCGCGGCGTCAGTGCCCTGAAGAGAAAGCTGGATGTGGTCCAGGCCGACTTCGTCCAGCTCATGCAGGCGTCGCTCGGACAGTCCGATCGCCGAAGTGATCAGGTTGGTATATAGTCCAGCCTCACGCGCGGCGTTGACCAGCGCAACCAAGTCTCGGCGGGATGCGGGTTCTCCACCTGACAGATGCAATTGCAAGACGCCAAGCGCCGCCGCTTCTCTGAAAACACGTGCCCAGGTTTCGGTATCCATTTCGCTGTCGAGTTTGGCCATTTCGACTGGGTTGGAGCAATAGGGGCAGGACAATGGGCATCGATGCGTCAGCTCGGCCAGCATGGCAATTGGGGGAGGGGTTTTTACCTGCATCAAATGACATCCAGAAAACGACGCACCCGAAGGGCATCCAGAAACCCCGAGCTGTCTTCGACAATCTGTTCTTTCGGGGCGTTGTACTTCTTTGACAGGCTTACGGTGATCTGACCAAAGCTGCGTTGGCCGTCTACTTCGCTCAGAATCGCATGTCCGATCTGATCCAACGTCACGGCCCGTTCAGGTGCCAGCAGAACCCATTGTTCCCGCACAGAATCGTACTGGATGCGGACACCACGCGGAAGCAAGGGGACCTCCTGCGCCAACATCATGATGCCTGCCGCATCCGTAAACCGGTGTCCGGCTTCCATGCCCCGGGAGGAATTCGGGCAGGTTCGACATAAGCGCCCCACAAGGCATCCAGCTGCGACCAGAGGACATCGGTCTTGAATATCAGTGCTTTGGCTGCCGCTTCCTGTTTTTCTGCAGTGTCGGCATGATCCAATACCCATGCCAGGCCAAAGGCCACATCCTTGGGGGCTTCTTTCAGGCGGTTGCGGAAATAGGCAAGTGAGCTGTCATCCGCAAAATCGTAATGCTGAAGCAGGCCTTCGATCCTGTTGGCGTGAATCTTGGGAGCAAACAGTTCAGTGAGTGAGGCCGCAACCGCTTCCAGCAACGACTTTTCACGGACGTATCGCACGTAAGCGTCCACCGCAAATTTGGTGGCAGGCAATACGCCGTCACATGAGGCGACATATTCCGGATCCAGACCGACTGCTTCGGCCAGTCGCAACCAGCGCCGGATACCACCTTCGTTGTCTTCCGTGCCGTCATGATCTTCGATCCGCGACCGCCAGGCTCGGCGCAGCGCGGGATCATCTACACGCGACATGAAGGCGGCGTCCTTCATCGGGATGGAATGCTGATAATAGTAGCGGTTGATCACCCAGGCCCGCACTTCGTCAGGCGTGCATTGACCACCGTGCAGGCGATGATGAAAAGGATGCAAGTCGTGGTAACGCTCGGCTCCGATCTGACGAAGCCGGGCCTCGAACTCTTTGCGGCTTTGGGTCATAGTGTTATCTCCATGCCATCTTGGCCTATCGTCCAGCCTTTGGCCCGTGCCTGAGCGTTCTCAGTGCTGTCGGGGCGCAGAACCGGATTGGTGTTGTTCATGTGGATAAACACTTTCCGGCCGATTTTCATATCAGCGAAACCGACGATCGATCCATCTGGGCCGTCCATCGACATATGGCCCATGCGCTTGCCCGTTTTCTGACCCAGCCCGGCCTGCACCATTTCTGTGTCGTGCCAAAGCGTGCCGTCGAAAAACAAAAGATCGGCCTCGTCAAGCCGAGCGCGCAACTCGGGCGTCAATGCGGCGCAGCCCGGTATATAATACGCCGTCTTCCCTTGTGTGCTTAGTGCCACCCCGACAGTTTGTTCGCCAACCAGCTCGGTTTCGACGTGTTCCCCTTCAAGATACAGAGGCACTTTGCCGGGCACAGGGAACAAAGTTGCCTCCAAGCCTGAAACCAGCTCGAATGTCTCATTCAACGAGATCGACGCGCGTTTCACGACCGAGGCGTTCAAGGCGTCGAATATCGGATTCTGCGCTAGAACATCCTGAATACTTTGAGTTGCAAACAGCGTAAATGGCTGCATCTCGCGCAACGTGAGCAAGCCAGCCACATGGTCAATATCACCGTTTGTAACCAGCACAGAATTAATCGGCATCTCGCGCAACCCAGTCGGATACAGGAGAGGAGTATTGCCGAGCTGTGCTCGAATATCCGGAGATGCGTTCAGGATGGCCCAGTTCTGACCATCGGGGGACACGGCGAGTGATGACTGCGTCTGCGCGGGAATAACTCCGCTTCGGGCCAGATTGCAGTTCTCACATCCGCAATTCCATTGCGGAAGGCCGCCTCCAGCAGCGGCCCCAAGTATTATTGCGCGCAACGTCATCTATTGTTGGCGCTTGCGGCTGATCAGATCAGGCCGCCACCGCGCTCATCGTCATGATCGGGGCCGTACATGTTGATTTCCATGCCGCATTCGATTTCGCGAATAACAGGTCTGTTCCAAGCCATATCAGGGTCCTCCTCCTAAGGTGTGCTGGATTCTAATGTGGCAGGACTTATCGGATGGTGCGACTCTTAATTCATAAGAAAGAATTAGACTTTGGTCGGTACTCAGCTGTCATCCAATAACGGAGCGACACCTTGAAGGCAAAACCCTTGATTGCGTATGGTTTTGATTTCAAACCCAAAATCGTCTGACGCTAGCTTTCTTCTCAGATACCCAATATAGACGTCCACCACATTTTCGTTGCTGGATCCTTCCTGCGACCAAAGCGTGTCAAACAGCTCTCCCCGGGAAATTGGCGATCCGGCCTGGCTGTTGAGCAACGTGAGCAGATCGAATTCACGTTCGGTGAGTGCAATGCTTGTCTCTCGGATTGAAATTGTTCTGTCCCGCGTGGATAGCCGCGCGGGGTCCGGGCGGTGAGAGAGTGCGCGCTGTTCCTGTACTTGCAATCGGGCGACAAGTTCATCAAAGCTGAACGGCTTTACGACATAGTCATCGGCTCCGGCTTCCAGCCCTGCGGCGCGATGGTCGACATCCGATAGCGCCGACAACATCAGGATCGGGATTCCGACCCCAGCACGGCGCGCAGCTCGGACCAGTTCGACACCGCTATCCGTTCCCAGCATCACATCAACAATCGCACCTGAGAATGCACCGCTTTTCAACCGTTCCAACCCTTGGTCGGCGCGGTTTTCAGCCTCGGCTGAGTAGCCGTGCAGCGTCAGGCCCCGGACAAGGGCCGACGTGATTCTGGGGTCGTCATCTATGATCAGAAGCTTGGAGACCATGTATTTATTCTATGCCTTCGCCAGCGGTAATCGAATGCAGACAATTGTACCGGCATTTGATCCCAGAGCATTGTTGCGAGGAACCGGGCTTGCCACCGAAATGGTTCCTTCATGGGCCTCGACGACCCATCTGGCCAGTGCCAGCCCGACACCGAAGCCCTGACTGTTTGCCGCCCCTCCCTGAACAAACCGCTCGAAGATCCGGGTTTGGGCGCCATCGGGAATGCCGGGGCCGTTATCCGTTAGCTGTATTTGAACACCGCTGTCTACTGTTTGACCGGACAGTAACAACGCCTTCCCTTCGCGCGCATGTCGGATCGCATTGCGTATCAGGCTAAGCAGGACCTGACGAATCCAATTCAGGTCACAGTGCAACGAACAATCCGGGAATCGGCTCGTTTCAAGCTGCATGTTGGCGCTGTCGATTTCAGGCTGAATGTCGCTGACAATTGTTTGTATCAGATCGCATAGTGCAACGTTAGTTGGTTCCAGAGCCAGCTCACCGGTTTCGGATCGGGCGACGCGTAGCAAATCATCGATGCTCTGGTTCAGTTTTGCGGCGCTGTTTTCGATTGTTGCCAACACCTCTGGCGCGGTCTGGACATCCCTCTGGCCAATCTGAGCTTCCATCATGATCACCGTCAGCGGTGTGCGCAGTTCGTGACTGACATCAGCAAAAAAGCGGCGCCGGTTTTCGTCAATCTTGGACAGGGATTCGTTTGCAGCGCTAAGTTCCCGGGTTCGCTGGGCAATGGTCTCGTTTAACCGGGCCCACTCTGCGTCAACCTCGGCCTGGCGTTGTCTCAATGCAGCCGCCATGCGGTTGGTCTCGCCATATAACTGGCCGATCTCATCATTGCGGGTTTGCGGCAACGAAATTGCGAATTCGGATTGGCCGACCTGAACCGCCGCATTGCGCAGCCGATCCAGGCGAGAGAACTGCGGCCGCACCAGACCAAAGTAGAACCACGCCGTGCTGAGCAAGGCGAATAATGCCAGTGTCAGTGCCACCCAAGTCAGAACCAGGCGGGTCCTTTCGATCCCGGCCAATACGGAATTTCGAAACAGAACCTCGGTATTCACCGCCTGACTGAGCAGAGGATCAAACGCCGACGCAAACGAGTCGACATGGGCACGCAGCCACGCCTGATCGGCCTCCGCGTCGGCCAGCCCTTCCAGCGTGCTGGCCAGAAGCGCCTCCATTCTGGCCAGACCCAAGGATTGGGTTCCGTAACGCGATTGTTCGTCCAGCCCCAGGGACTGAACCGCGGCAACAGCGTCTTCCACATCAGAACGAAGCTGCAGAAACGTTGTCGCAATCTGGTCTCGGATCGGGGAAAGGCGATCAATTCGTGACTCGACTGTTTGGCCGGTTTGTATCGACTCGGTTGCGATCACAAGAAAGGTGGCGGCCTGGGTCGACAGAGCCGCATAGCGTGCCATACGGGTTTCCGAAGCCAGCGCGGTTTCCAGACGGCTGGCGACGTTCTGCATCCCGAAGTAAAGGGTTGCGGCCGCCAGCAAGGTGCCTGATCCAAGCACGACGGCACCAAGGCCCAGCCGGGTTTTCAGAAGCAGACTGCGCTTTGCGGTTTGTGGCGCGGCTGTCACGATTTCCGCCTCATCAGGCCCCGGGCCGGATCATACCCCCAAACGGCGATCGCGCTCAGTATCGCAGTTGATGCCAGAACCCACAGCAGGGCCCCCCAGTTGATCTGCAAGTAAAGCAGAAACCGGATCAACTCGACCACATGCGTGAAAGGATTGAGCGCACAGATATCACGCAGCAACGGCGAGCTTTCAGCCATTTTCCACAGCGGATAGAGGGCGGAAGACAAGAAGAACATCGGGAAGATGACAAAGTTCATCACGCCGGCGAAATTCTCTAGTTGCCTGATGAAACTGGACAGCACCAGCCCCAGCGCGCCCAGCATCAGACCGCCCAGAACCAATCCCGGTAGAACCGCGATATATCCGGGCAACGGCAGGACAATGCCGAACAAAGCGGCCAATGCGAGAAACGTATAGACCTGCAGGATGGATATCGCCGTTGATCCCAGCAGGCGGCAGAACAACAACCACCAGCGCGGGAACGAACTGGTCAGCAGCAGACGCATCGAGCCCATTTCGCGGTCATAGACAAGGCTCAGTGAGCTTTGCATCCCATTGAACAACAGAACCATCGCACAGAGGCCAGGGATGATATAGGTCTCGTAGGTGATATAGGTCTGATAGGGTGGAATTATCGACAGGCCCAGGGCGGCACGAAACCCTGCAGCGAAAATCAAAAGCCAGACCATTGGCCGAACCAGAGCTGCGAGAAATCGTTCACGTTGATGGATGAAACGCAGAAACTCGCGTCCGATGATGGCACGTGCGACACCCAGTAACCCGCTCATGTCGCAACCTCGGTTCGGGACAGGAACCAGTCGGACAGGGTTTGATCCCCCCGTAGGCTGCCTGTCTGCCCACTGGCAATAATCTGACCGCAATGCAGAACCAGCAACTGGTCGTCGTCGCGCACTTCATCTGTCAGGTGCGTGGCCCACAAGATGCACAACCCCTGTTCCGCCAGGTCGTGCACATGGTCGGTTATCGCGTGCCGTGCCGCGGCATCAAGCCCAACTGTTGGCTCGTCCAACAGCAACACCGATGGTTCGTGTAGCAGGGCACGAGCCAGCTCCATCCGACGGCGATGACCGCCATTAAGATCGCGTACACGTTCCCCGGCACGTTCCCGCATGTTCAGCCGATCCAGCGCTGCGTCGATACGGTCGGGGACATCGGATCGAGGTAGCCCATGCAGCGCGGCAAAATAGGTCATGTTCTGGCGTACCGTCAAACCCAGATCCAGTGTCGGTTGCTGAAAGACCACGCCGAGCTTTGCCAGCGCCTTGCGCGGGGATTGGCGAAGATTATGGCCTGCGACCGTGATTTCACCATCTGGCGCCACTAGCAATCGCGTGAGCAACGACACCAGTGTCGATTTCCCAGCCCCATTCGGACCAAGCAGACCGCAGAACGTCCCCGCCGACACGTCAAAAGAGACAGCATCCAAAGCCGTCTTGGCGCCATAGTGAAAACTCAGGTCGCGTACCGCGAGACCAGGATTGGATTCCGCCGAAGGGCGCGCGTCTGACATTCTTCCTCCGTCCCGGACCGTGGGTCTTGACAGCAGCTTGCAATGTCGGGCCGCGTTTCTCAACCTTCCAGTCTGAGGCTCGACCACGACTTAAGTATGTGAAGGTTCACGGATTTGATGCATGTGCCCGCAGGATTTGTCGCGACGTTTCGACCAACTGAGTTTGTGAGGCGAAGCGGTGCCTGATTGGCGGTAGCAACCGTATTGCGGAAACCGCTCTTCAGTTCGCGGCCAGCAAAAATGATCGTAACTCGTTGAAGGCGGGGGATCTGCTGAACGATGGAGTAAATTTCGCCACCATTGCACTCGGAAGCTTCAACGAGGCTGAAAAAGGGCGGACCAGATCGCCAGAGTCCAGCAAGTTCTGTACCAGAACTTCGTGCGCCATCAACACGCCGCCGCCATGACGCGCCTCCTCCAGTGCGACAGAATATAGCGAGTGTACAGTTCCCGTCTGCGGCACGTTTGCTCCACCAGGCTGACTGTTCAACCAATTGCCCCAATCATTTGCCCACGACCCGTCATGGAGAAGTGTTTCCTTCGAAAGATCCGAAACAGAATTCAATCTGTCCGCGACTGAGGGGGCGCAAACTGGGAAAATCACATCTTCCGCTATTCTGATTTCGTTTGCTCCGATCAGCTCACTAGTAAAAAACAAGGTCATGTCAAAAGGTTCACGCGCGAGGTTTGGCGGTGTTTCGAGTGCAACAACAGACACGGACAAATCCGGAGCAATACGCCTTAGCTTTCCAAGCCGCGGGGCCAGCCACAACTGCGCGATCGACGGCAACGCAGCAACTTTGACCTTCCGGGGCAAGGCCTTGCTTCGGAGTTCCTGCACAGCCATTCCCAATTGGTCAAACGCCTGGCTAAACCCGGGCAAAAGCTCTTCGGCGAGCGCCGTCATCTCAACCCCACGGGCATTTCGGACAAAAAGTTGGGTGCCCGCCCAAGCTTCCAGGGTCTTGACGTGCTGGGTTATCGCGCCCGCGGTAACGGATAGCTCGTCTGCCGCAGCGGCAAAACTTCCCAGCCGAGCTGCTGCCTCAAATGCTCGCAGGGCATTGAGATGTGGACCTTTTGGACGACGAGGAGAAAGTGACATCTACTTGAGCCTTAGTTTTTCTGCGGCAAATAAATAGCAATACTGATTTGCTTCCGCCAGTGAAACTCTGGATTTTGGATTAAACCAAAACGCATCGGAGGAGCCCGGATGTCGCGGCACTTTGAAAATCCAGTCGGGACGACCGATCCCGTCGTCGCAGAAGCTCTTGCAAACGAGAAAAAGCGTCAGCAGAATCAAATTGAGCTGATCGCGTCCGAAAACATCGTCAGCCGTGCAGTGCTCGATGTCCTCGGACATGAGATGACCAACAAGACGCTTGAGGGGTATCCGGGTAACCGGTTCCACGGAGGTGGTCAGTTCGTCGACGTCGTCGAGCAAGCGGCAATCGACCGCGCCAAGGAATTGTTCGGGTGCGACTATGCCAACGTTCAGCCCCATTCCGGCAGCCAGGCGAACCTTGCTGTTTTCTTTCTGCTACTCAAGCCTGGCGACAAGGTCTTGTCGCTGGATCTGGCAGCTGGCGGTCACCTGAGTCACGGCCTGAAAGCCAACCTGTCGGGTCGCTGGTTCGAATCGCATCACTATGGTGTTGATGCCGACTCTGAAGTTATTGACTGTGATGCGCTGGAAAAACTGGCTGAGGAAATCCAGCCTAAGCTGTTGATCACGGGTGGTTCTGCCTATCCGCGCGAAATCGACTTTGAGCGCATGGGGCAAATCGCGAAGAAGGTGGGCGCACATTTCCACGTGGACATGGCTCATATTGCCGGGCTTGTCGCGGCTGGCGCGCATCCCTCGCCTTTCCCACACGCTGACATTGTAACTTGCACCACGACAAAAACACTGCGAGGCCCGCGTGGCGGACTGATCCTCACGAACAACGTGGACTGGTTCAAGAAGCTGCAGTCTGCGGTTTTCCCCGGCGTTCAGGGCTCAATCCACAGCCAGGTACTGGCAGCCAAAGCTGTTTGTCTCGCAGAAGCGCTTACGGACGAGTTCAAGGATTACGGAGCACAGGTTAAAGCCAACGCCGCCAAACTTGCAGAAACCTTGCAGACCCGGGGCTTGCGTATTGTTTCCGGTGGCACCGACACGCACCTGGTACTCGTGGATCTCAGCCCAAAGGGTATCACGGGCAAACGTGCTGAGGTCGTCCTGGAAAAGACCAATATCACGGCAAACAAAAACGCGATCCCCAATGACAGCACACGTCCGACAGAATGGGTTGGGTTGCGTCTGGGCGTGAGCGCAGCCACGACCCGCGGAATGAAGGAAGCCGAGTTCGAAGAGTTGGGCAATGTGATTGCGGACTTGATCGAAGCTGAGGCAGCAGGTGATGCTGACGCGACAGTCCTGCGCTGTAAAGCTACAGTCGCCGTGTTGTGCGCGTCATTTCCCACCTATGCGGTGTAAACACTCCTTGCCCGGAAATGGCCCAGTTCCTTACGCTGTGTCTGCGATCAAGTTCTCGTGGTGCAGGTCAAGCCGTTTTTTGATCCGCGCCACCATTGTGATCCCCGATCCGACCTCGTTCTGCCGGTTGAGCGGGTGCCTCGACGCCGGTGATCCGGGTCAATCCGGCAGTTTTCAAAGTAACTTAGGGTTACAGGGCATTTAACTGCGCTGGACCATTTGCGTGTGAGCGTCACCGCGGCGGCTACGAAAACTCGTGCCTGATTGTGTGTTCAGGCTGGACCCTATTGGCAAGTTTTGGCATATTCGTGCAATGCCAAATCATAGGGCCGGCCAATGCTAGCACCCGAACGCCACGCCATTATTCTGGAAGAAGTCTCGCGCCAACCCGCGGTCTCGATCCGATCTCTGACTGAACGGCTTGGTGTATCCCGGGAAACCGTGCGCAAAGATATTGAACAGCTGGCTCAGGAGAACAAGCTTCATCAGGTGCGGGGCGGGGCGACCAGTGTGCGCAGGCAGGAACCTTCCATGGCCGACCGGTCCCAAACCAACCCGGAGGGTAAGAAGCGGATTGGAGCCTATGTGGCCAGCGTAATCCCGGACGGGGCCAGCGTGATAGTTGACAATGGGTCAACGACACTGGCAGCGGCGCAGGCTTTGGCGACTGTGCGCCAGAATCTTACTATATATACCAACGACTTAACTATTTCTTCTGTGCTGGCACCAGCGGCCACCGAAGTCACGCTGCTGGGCGGGCGGCTGAATTTTTCAGAGAATGCTACGTTGGGTTTGGACACGCTCGATCACCTGTCGCGGTACAATGCGGAATATGCACTGATAGGGGTCGGCGGTGTGAGCTCTCGGGCATTGTTTACAGACTTTTCGCTAGAAGGTGCCAACCTGCGTCACATGATGATGGAACGGGCGCAGCGGCCACTGATCCTGGCGGATGGCAGCAAGTTCGACGTGGTTGGTCCGATCGCGATGAAACCGCTGCCGGTGAAAGCAGCACTGGTGGTGGATGAGGAGTTGCCAAATAGCATAGTTGGCGCGCTACAAAACCAACCCGTGGATATTGTGAAAGTGTAACGCAAAAATACGAAAGCAGTTGCCAAAAATTGCAAAGCACAAATAGGGTGGAAGCAAATCCGAATCCCTGAGTACGGAGCGAGCCGATGGCTGACACCAAACTTCCGCACAGCGCACAATATGTCATTGTGGGAGGCGGTATCATTGGCTGCTCGGTTGCGTATCATCTGACCAGGATGGGGCATCGTGACGTGGTGCTTCTGGAGCAGGGGCAGCTGAGCTGTGGCACCACATGGCATGCGGCCGGTCTGGTTGGTCAGTTGCGCAGCCAACCCGCGATGACCAACCTGATTCGCTATTCGACCGAGCTCTATTCGCAGCTTGAGGCAGAGACCGGGCTCGCGACAGGCTGGATGGAGTGCGGCTCGGTTACTGTTGCACGGACAGATGACCGTATGACCATGCTGCTGCGCACGGCTGCGGCGGCGCGGGCGCAGGGTGTCGAGGTTCAGGTCATCAGCGCTCAGGAAGCGCAGGACAAGTGGCCGGTAATGCAGGTGGATGATGTCAAGGGCGGGTTGTGGATGCCCGGGGACGGAAAGGCAAATCCGACCGATCTGACTCAATCGCTGGGCAAGGGCGCACGGATGGGCGGCGCAAAGGTGATCGAGGGCATAAAGGTCACCGATATCCTGACTGAGAATGGCGCGGTAAGCGGTGTGGTGACTGATCAGGGCACGATCAAGGCCGAGGTCGTAGTCAATTGCGGTGGCCAATGGGCACGGCAACTTGGCAAGATGTGCGGCGTCAACGTTCCCATGCATTCGGCCGAGCATATGTATATCGTGACTGAGCAGGTTGAGGGTGTGACCCCTAACCTGCCGGTGCTCCGCGATCCAGACGGTTACATCTATTTCAAGGAAGAAACCGGTGGTCTGGTGTTGGGCGGGTTCGAACCTGAGGCCAAGCCCTGGGCAATGGATGGAATACCTGACAAGTTCTTCTTCCAGTTGCTGCCCGATGACTGGGACCAGTTCGAGATACTTTTGAAAAACGCACTGGTCCGGGTGCCGCAGATGGCCGAAGCCGGCGTGCGCAAATTCTACAACGGCCCCGAGAGCTTTACGCCTGACAACAACTATCTGCTTGGAGAGGCCCCTGAACTGAAGAACTTCTTCATCGGCGCCGGGTTCAACTCGATGGGTATTGCCAGCGCCGGCGGGGCAGGGCGCGCTCTGGCAGAGTGGATTGTCGAGGGGGCTCCGACCTCGGACCTGTTTGCCGTTGATATCCGCCGGTTTGCCAGTTTCAACAACAACCCCACTTGGCTGCATGACCGGGTCAAGGAAACTCTGGGACTTCATTACGCGATGCCCTGGCCGAACCGAGAGCTGGATTCGGCGCGTCCATTCCGACGCTCTGCCCTCTATGACCGTCTGGCGGCGAAGAATGCCGTATTTGGATCGAAAATGGGCTGGGAGAGGGTGAATTGTTTTGCGCCTGAAGGTGAGGCGCCCGAGATTCATTACAGTTTTGGCCGTCAGAACTGGCATGACGCGGTTGCCACTGAGCATAAGAATACCCGCGAGGGGGTTTCGGTCTTTGACCAGAGCTCGTTTGCCAAGCTCCTGGTTCAAGGTCGCGATGCCTGTGCCCAGCTAAACCGGATTTGTGCGGCCAATGTGGATGTGCCGGTGGGTCACACAATCTACACTGGCCTGCTGAATGAGCGCGGCGGGTATGAATCCGATCTGACCGTGCTGCGCCTAAAGGATCAGGAGTTCATGCTGATCACGGGCTCGGCACAGGCTGTGCATGATACGGATTGGATACGCAGGAATTTCGTCGAGGATGCACACGCATTCCTGACGGATGTAACTTCGGCCTGGTCAGTGCTGGCCGTTATGGGGCCAAAGTCTCGCGACGTGCTCCGCAAGCTGACCAAAACTGACCTGTCCAATGCCGGTTTCCCATTCGCCGCGGTACAGGAGATTGACCTGGGTTACGCCACCGTGTTGGCAAATCGCATGACCTATGTAGGCGAACTGGGTTGGGAACTGATGGTTCCGGTTGAATTCACCATCGGTGTCTATGAAGACCTGATGTGCGCCGGAGCAGAGTACGGCATTCGCGACGCCGGATATTATGCGCTGGAGGGGCTGCGGCTGGAAAAGGGATACCGCGCCTGGAGCCGTGAATTGACCCCCGGCATCACACCGTTGCAGGCGGGGCTGAGTTTTGCGGTCGATTTCGAAAAGCCGGGCGGCTTTATCGGGAGAGAGGCGCTGCTGGCTGCGAAAGAAGACCCCAGTCACCTGAAAACCCGCATTGTTCAGCTGGTGCTGGATGATGGCGCACAGCAGCTTTGGGGCGGCGAGGCCGTCCTGTGTAACGGCGTTGAAATCGGAGAAGTTCGTTCGGCGGCGTATGGCCATACGCTGGGGGCAGCGGTAGCTTTATGCCAGCTTGACGCGCCGGAACGCATCACATTGGAATATATCCGGAACGGCGTTTTCGAGATTGATCTTGCCGGAACCAGATTTTCAGCAACAGCCCATTTAAGAAGCCCATATGATTTCGGGAACGAACGACCCAAGATGGACGGCTAGGTTCCGATGGTAAACGACTGGCCTAAATCCAGATGAAACACTGTTCTGTCATCAAACCTGACACGGCGCATGTCACGGATATCAGCACTTTTGTGCTGGGATGGATTGCCGTTGGGTCAGCTTTCGTTGGGGCTGGCCTATCTGAGAGTCGAACTGTGATGAAAGAAAAAAAACTTGCTCATATCGTCGAGCCACAATGACAATACAGGCAGTTCTCATCGTATTGACCGCAGCCGTGTTGCACGCGCTCTGGAATGCGGTTGTCAAAGGCGCGCCCGACAAAGCCGTGGTTTTGGGGCTGGTGTCGCTTGGCCACGCTGTGCCTGCGTTGATTGCGTTGCCTTTTGTCGGGTTGCCAGTTTGGGCAGCTGTCCCCTTCATCATCGGTTCGACCCTGATTCACTGGGGTTACTATTGGTTTCTCAACACCGCGTATAAGCACGGTGACCTGTCGGTAGTGTACCCAATCTCACGCGGGATGACGCCAATCCTGGTTACGGTGGGTGCTATCTTTTTTGCGGGTGAGTTTCTGCCGCCGATCGCATGGGCCGGTATTGTCTGCATCTCGGTTGGGATCGGATGTCTGTCCTTGGCCGGGCTGGGCAGAAACACAAACTGGATCGCCGTAGCGGCCGCGTTTGGCACGGGTTTGATGATTGCGTCCTATTCGATCGTGGATGGTATCGGTATCCGGCTTTCCGGGAATACGTTGGGATACATTGCAGCATTGTTCGTTGCCGAGATTATTGTTGCCGGGTTTATCTTCACGACCAGATGGCAGCGTTTCGTTGCACTGCCCAAGCGCTATGTCTGGGCGGGCCTGACAGGCGGCGTCATCTCTGGGCTGGCGTACGGGTTGGTACTCTATGCCAAGACCATTGCGCCCTTGGGCGTGGTATCCGCCCTCCGGGAAAGCTCAGTTATCTTTGCGTCGCTTATTGGCGTGATGTGGTTTGGTGAGGGGCCAAAATCCAACAGGCTTCTTGCAGCGACCATCGTCGCGATCGGAATAGTAATCCTTGCAAAGACACGTTGAGCGTCCTTTGGGGCATCGAAGAAAAGTTTGCGGAATTCAGACCCTGAAACATGCCTGAGTGTTCTGCTGATCGTCATAAGCCATTTCCGCAATGATTTGGTGGGGTAGGGCGGTTTCGGTTGGGTGGCGGACGGCCCAAACCGCGAAGACCTTGGGGAAACGTGGTTGGTTTTGCCCGCCGTTTTGCCGCCAACAAGCCTGTTGAGCCAGCCGGGTATCCCTTTTTGTCCCAGCCTCAATGAAAAGACAAAGCTTGAAAGATGTCTTGGATGATACGGAAGCCGAACGCTCTGAACGCAGCGGTTTTTAACTCGCCTTTGGTAATCCGGAAGAGCCGACGAACCGGATGTCAGACCTCAGATTGCCTTCGCGGCAGTCCAGTTTGTCCATTCTCTGTACGAAACCATACCGGCTGGCCGCAATTGGTGCCTGCACGCTGCATGTACACTTGGATATGGATGAAAACGGGGAAGTTTCGCCGATAGGGATGCGTTCGGAATAATGGACCATGAGATCGCACAAAAGCAAAAAACCAGGTTCGTGAATTCGCCCTGTTCGGCCTGGGGCCTTGCCAATTCCACCTATAGGTATTGCTTATGACATCGAAGATATAATCGATTTTTATTGGCGTTTTTATCTGTCAAACTGCTGTCAAACAATCGGTGCATAATAATCGAGTTCGAACGCCGCGTAAGAATGGCGAAAACAACATAATTACCAACAGAGGATCACAATGAAACACACGACATCATTTCTCGCGGCTCTGACTATAGGTGCGCTAACGGCAACGGTTGCGGCATCGGAAACTGAATTGACAGTTTATACCGCAGTCGAGGCGGAAGACTTGGCCCGGTACGCCGAAACTTTCAATCAAAGTCACCCTGATATCAAGATCAATTGGGTTCGCGACTCGACCGGCATCATTACGGCGAAATTGCTGGCAGAACGTGATAATCCGCAGGCAGACGTTGTTTGGGGCCTGGCCGCCACGTCGCTGCTGCTGCTGAAATCAGAAGGTATGTTGGAGCCTTATGCGCCGGCTGGTGTGGAAAAGCTGGACATAAAATTTGTTGATGGCGACAACCCCCCTGCCTGGGTCGGTATGGACGCCTGGGTTGCTTCCGTCTGCTACAATACAGTCGAGGCCGAGAAGGCCGGGTTGACCCCGCCGACATCCTGGAAGGATCTCACCGACCCAATGTACAAAGATCAGGTGATCATGCCCAACCCGAATTCATCGGGTACGGGGTTCCTTGATGTGTCCAGCTGGTTGCAGATGTTCGGTGAAGAAGGTGGTTGGGAATACATGGATGCGCTGCACGAGAACATTGCACGGTACACCCATTCAGGTTCGAAACCTTGCAAGTTGGCGGCAGCAGGCGAGATCCCTATCGGCATCTCTTTCGCGTTCCGCGGGGCAAAATCCAAAGCCGACGGCGCGCCGCTTGAGATCATCGTGCCTTCTGAAGGCGTAGGCTGGGACATGGAAGCCACCGCAATTGTTGCTGGCACTGCAAATCTGGAGGCCGCGCAGAAGCTGGTGGACTTCACGGTCACCAAGGAAGCCAACGAGATGTACAACACCGGCTATGCCGTCGTGGCTTATCCAGGTGTTGCAAAGCCGGTTGAGCACTTCCCAGACGGTCTGCTGGATGCAATGATCGAAAACGATTTTGAGTTTGCCGCCAATAATCGCGCGGCAATCCTGAAGGAATGGCAGTCTCGCTATGACGGAAAGTCGGAAGCGAAGTAATCCCTTTAGCAGGAGAGGCTTTTGTGCCTCTTCTGCACACCAGTTTCTTGTTCCCCAACAAACAACTTACTCACCCGGTTCAAACCGGCCAGGATCGGCCGTGCCCGAGGTGCAGATGTGAGGACCTCTCCCGTGCTTCAGAAAACACCACCCGGTGAACTGTATCTCAGCATCCAGAATTTGTGGAAGGCGTTCGGAAGCTTTCTGGCGCTCAAGGACATCTCTCTTGAAATCAATGAAGGGGAATTTGTCTGCTTTCTAGGCCCGTCCGGTTGCGGTAAGACCACTCTTTTGCGGGCGATTGCCGGATTGGATTTGCAGACAAAGGGTACAGTCATGCAGGATGGCAAGGACGTATCCAATCTCCCCCCGTCCGAACGGGATTTCGGGATTGTGTTTCAGTCCTACGCTCTGTTCCCGAACCTGACGATTGAAAAGAACATCGCCTTTGGCCTTGAAAACACCGGCCGCAGCAAATCGGATATCGCTGTTCGGGTAAACGAACTCTTGAATCTGGTTGGTTTGCCGGAACAGGGCAAGAAATATCCAGCGCAATTGTCGGGTGGTCAGCAGCAACGGATTGCACTGGCCCGTGCCATCGCGACCAACCCGGGTCTTTTGCTTCTGGATGAGCCGTTATCGGCGCTGGACGCCAAAGTGCGCGTTCATCTGCGGCATGAGATCAAGGAGTTGCAGCGCAAGCTGGGTGTGACCACCGTGATGGTGACCCACGATCAGGAAGAAGCGCTGGCCATGGCAGACCGGATCGTGGTCATGAATCATGGTGTGATCGAACAGGTGGGGCCTCCCACCGAAATCTACCGGGAGCCGGCCAATCTGTTTGTCGCCGACTTTATCGGTGAAATGAACCAGATCCGGTCGCAGGTTACCAAAGGCGGACGATTGAGCGTCGGGGAAAAGACCTTTGCCTGCCTTAGCCACAAATTCAACGATGGGACCCCGATCATCGCAGCTATTCGACCCGAAGATATCATCCCTCATGAAGCTGGTTACCTGGACACAGGTGGCAATCGGAACTGCATAGAGGTCACGCTTGATGAGATGGAGTTCCTGGGTTCGTTCTGGCGCTGCCGATTGAACAACGAGAGGTTCGGATCATCGGAACTAATCGCGGATTTCTCGATTAACGCTGTACGTCGTCTTGAGCTGGAAGAAGGGCGCAGCATGGTGATTGAGCTCCCCGAAAACCGCCTTATGGCTTTTGACGTCCCGGAGGCTGAGGCATGAGCTCGCTTTCGACCAACCAAGGCACCTTGCCAGTCGGGCCGGACATCAAGCCCAAGCTCAGCCGCGACGACATCCTGATGCGCGGAAGCATGATGGTGATCGCGCTATATCTGGTGGTGACGCTGGCGTTGCCACTTTACACGATGCTCTCCAAGTCGTTCTCGACCTATCGGATAGAACTGTCCCAGTACGAGTTTCAGGTAAGTGACGATGCAGGCGTATTCGATGGAACGATCCTGTCGGCTGACGAACTGAACAGGCAATTGAGGGTCTTTTCCGACACTGATCTGGTGACGGGCTCGGACGGACGTTTGCCTGTGACCGGACTCTTCCCTGATTTCAGCTTTCGCAGCCCGGTCATGTACAAGATCCGTAACACAACGGATACCGGGCGCTTTCTGGTCGGGTCGACTTTGAATGAAGGCGCCGATTGGGTCGAGCTTGATTCCAACACGTTCCGCCGGGTGCAAATGCGGCCGGTCCAGTCGCGAGGGCTGGATAATTTCATCAACTACTTCTCGACACCGGCACTGTTCAATTCGATCAAGAACTCTCTTTGGATTTCGGTTGTCAGCACCATTGTAACGGTGACGCTGGCGTTTTGGTTCGCCTATGCGCTGAACCGAAGCTGCATGCGGTTCAAAGGCGTTTTTCGCCTCATTGCCATGGCACCGATCCTGGTTCCGTCGCTCTTGCCGGGCATCGCGTTGGTCTACCTTTTCGGCAACCAGGGGATGATCAAGGAGTTGCTGTTTGGTGCCAGCATTTACGGCCCCATCGGCATCGTGATCGGATC
Organism: Ruegeria sp. YTSB088; assembly: GCF_059609825.1. Taxonomy (NCBI): domain Bacteria; kingdom Pseudomonadati; phylum Pseudomonadota; class Alphaproteobacteria; order Rhodobacterales; family Roseobacteraceae; genus Ruegeria; species Ruegeria sp. YTSB088. Next base: position 303,966 of record NZ_JBXWMM010000004.1, read on the forward strand.
GGTTTTCTTTACCTTTCCGCACGCATTCCTGATCATATCGACCGCGCTCGCGATATCTGACGCGCGCCTGTATGAAGCTGCTGCCAGCTTGCGGTCGACGCCATGGCGAACCTTCTGGACCGTAACGATACCCGGGGCCCGCTATGGGCTGATCTCAGCGGCCTTTGTTGTTTTCAATCTGGTGATCACCGATTTCGGTCTACCCAAGGTCATCGGCGGTCAATTCAACGTGCTTGCAGTGGATATTTACAAACAGGTGATCGGTCAGCAGAATTTTGAGATGGGCGCTGTGGTATCGGTGGTTCTTGTCATCCCGGCCATCCTGGCATTTGCCATCGACCGGATGGTTCAGTCCAAGCAGGTGGCGCAGCTTTCGGCGCGTTCTGTGCCGTATCAGCCGACTCCAAACCCAAAGGCTGATCGCATATTCCTGATCTACTGCAGCTTGGTCGGCCTGTTCATCGTCGGTCTTCTGGCTGTGTGTCAGTTTGCGGCGCTGATCAAGTTCTGGCCGTACGATCTTAGCCTGAGCCTCAAGAACTATCAGTTCAACAGAATGGACGGCGGCGGCTGGGGATCGTATTTCAACTCGATCAAACTGGCGTTGCTGACGGCGGTTATCGGCACGACAGTTGTGTTCTTCGGGGCTTATTTGGTGGAAAAATCGAACGGGTTCAGAACCGGACGGTCGATTTTCCAGATGTTTGCGATGCTGCCGATGGCGATCCCGGGCATGGTATTGGGGCTGTCGTATATCTTCTTCTTCAACAACCCATCCAACCCGCTGAATGGGATTTACGGCACGATGGCGATCTTGGTGATTTGTACAGTGACCCACTTCTACACCGTGTCGCACCTGACGGCCGTCACCGCGCTCAAGCAAATGGACAGAGAATTTGAGTCGGTGTCGTCTTCGCTCAAACAACCAACGATGAAGCTGTTTGCACGGGTAACGGTTCCGGTTTGCCTGCCAGCGGTTTTGGATATCTCAATCTATCTGTTCGTCAACGCGATGACGACCGTGTCGGCAGTGGTGTTTCTTTATTCTCCCAAAACGACGCTTGCGTCCATCGCGGTGCTGAACATGGATGATGCCGGGGATATCGCACCGGCGGCGGCAATGGGTATGATGATCTTTTACACCAACGCTGCTGCCCGGATCGTTCATCTGATTGCTTCAAAAGGCATTCTGAAGCGCACTCAGGCTTGGCGAAGCAGGTAGTCAAAGAACTCTGCCCCGCCGCTGATCAGGTATCGGCGGCGGGGCTTTTTTCTTCCAGCGCGCGCTGGGCGAAGTCCATAAAGGCTCGGATGATCTTTACGTTGCGCCGTTGCGAAAGCGAAATCATGCTTTCACCCATTTGCAACTTCACGCCTTTCAGCTTGATTTGCCGCAACCGATCATCGTGCCCATACTCTGCTTCAGAGACAAATCCGATGCCTGCACCCGAGGCTACAAGCTCGCGTACGGCCTCGCGCCCTTCCGCAACGATTGCAGGATTCAACGTGATACCGCGCCTTTCGGCTTCTTCTTCCAGTTTCTGACGTGTTTTTGACCCATGCTCTCTGAAAACCAGCGGCTGATCGGCCAACTCTTCCAAAGAAAGCGAAGGTTTGGATGCCAAAAGCACACCTTGCGCGGCGAAGGCCACGATTTCAGTGGATCCCAGATTCAACACATCCATATCCTTGCCAGGAGACAAGCTGCCAACAACGCCGATCTCTGCGTTGTACGACCGAAGTTCTTCCAGAATTTCTTCGGTGTTTCCGGACCGCACGGTGATGGTGATTTTGGGATACTTCTTTTGAAACGAACCCAGGAAAGACGTCATGTGATGCGCTGAGTCGGCAATGATCCGCAATTCCCCGTCGATCGCGGCCTTGGTTTCCGAGAGGTAGTCCTCGATCTGATCTTCGATCTCAAAATACTGCTTTGTGAACTGGTAAAGCTGTTCGCCTTCGGGGGTGAGGTTCACGCGTTTTCGTTCGCGCTGAAACAACAACAGGTCGTGATCCTGTTCCAGCTTTCGAACCTGTTCGGAAATCGCCGGCTGCGTCAGAAAAAGTGCCTCGGCCGCGCGGGAAAACCCGCCATGTTTGGCCACGTAATGAAAGGCTTTGAGCTGGCTGTGCCGCATCACCGGTCCCCAATGATTAATGCATAGGCTGTACTTATAATTAGATTGATATTTGCAATTTCACATATAGCAACCGTTGCTGCAATGGTGTTTGTGAAAACGCTGTTCTGGAGCCTGGTAATGACGCCATCCCATCCAAAAATCGAGCAACCGCGCCTCGGCGAACCATACCTTTTGACACCCGGGCCATTGACGACGTCCTATGCCGTGAAAGAGGCCATGTTGCGCGATTGGGGCAGCTGGGACGACGACTTTCGCGCCATGACCCGGGAAGTACGATCAAGCCTGCTGGACCTGCTTGGTGAGGGCGCTGACGCGTTTGATTGCGTCCCAATGCAGGGCAGCGGATCGTTTTCAGTCGAGGCGATGCTGGCATCCTTCATCCCGCCGGAAGGAAAGGCGCTGGTATTGGCCAATGGCGCCTACGGGCAGCGTTCAGCCCAGACATTGCAGTACCTGGGCCGGGACCATATCGTGCTGGACAAGGGCGATTACCTGCCGCCACGGGGCGACGAGGTTGCGCGTATTCTCGCGGATGACCCGGCCATCACGCATGTTGTTGCCATTCACTGCGAAACCAGCTCGGGTATCTTGAACCCTGTCGAGGAAATATCCGAGGCCACATATGCAGCCGGTCGCAAGCTGTTGATAGACTCGATGTCTGCCTTTGGTGCGATCGAGCTCAGGCCCACAGATATTCGATATGACGCCATGGTATCTTCTGCAAACAAGTGCATCGAGGGCGTTCCGGGCTTTGGGTTCATTGTGGCGCGCAAGAGCGAACTGGAAGCCGCAAAGGGCAACAGTCATTCCCTGTCTCTGGATGTGCACGCCCAGTGGGCGCACATGAACAAGACAGGTCAATGGCGCTTTACCCCGCCGACGCACGTGGTTGCAGCCTTCATCGAAGCGCTTCGGGCGCACGCTGCTGAAGGCGGCGTTGCCGGCCGCGGCGCACGTTACACCCGCAACCGGGACGTTATGGTTTCGGGGATGCGCGAACTGGGTTTCGAAACACTGCTGGACAACCGTTGGCTGAGCCCGATCATCGTTACGTTCTTCTGCCCCGCCGACGAGAAGTTCGTATTCGATCAGTTCTATAACCTGATGAAAGACAAAGGGTTCATTATCTACCCGGGTAAGCTGACCGTCGTCGACAGTTTCCGCGTCGGATGTATCGGTCAGATGGACGAAGACGTCATGCGTAAGGTTGTGAACGCAGCAAAAGAATCCCTGGACGAAATGGGCGTTACAAGTGCCGCTCCTCCTCTCCGGGCACTGGAAGAACGCGCCAAGTTGGCCGCTTAAACATCAAGGAAAACACAGATGACTATCCAAACTCCTGTCGAAGCAAATGAGCGCGTCTATCCGACGCCGAAGGTGCCCGCCATTGCCATCTGCCTTGATGGATGTGAACCTGAATACCTCGATGTCGCGATTGCGAAAGGGCTGATGCCCAACCTCAAGCGAATGCGGGAAGAGGGCACGGACCGGCTGGCACATTCCGTTATCCCGTCGTTCACCAACCCCAACAATCTTTCGATTGCCACCGGGCGTCCTCCAATCGTGCACGGAATCTGTGGCAACTACCTCATCGACCCAGACAGTGGTGAAGAGGTGATGATGAATGATGTCCGCTTCCTGCGTGCGCCGACCATCTTTTCCCAGTTCTACGACGCGGGTTTCCGCGTGGCGATGGTAACCGCCAAGGACAAGCTGCGCGCGCTGTTAGGTGCCGGGCTGAAGTTTGACGAAGGCAGGGCGGTCGCGTTTTCTTCCGAACGGTCGGGTGAAACGACGCTGGCGGAACACGGCATCGACAACGCCAGCAAATGGCTGGGCATGGACGTCCCCGAGGTTTACTCGGCAGAGCTTTCCGAATTTGTCTTTGCCGCTGGCGTCAAGCTGCTGAAAGAGTTCAAGCCCGACGTGATGTATTTGTCGACCACCGACTATATCCAGCACAAGTTTGCACCCGATCAAAAAGGCGCACTCGATTTCTATGCCATGTTCGACCGGTATCTTGGCGAACTGGATGAATTGGGTGCGGCCATCGTGGTGACCGCGGATCACGGCATGAAGCCCAAGCATTTGGCGGATGGATCGCCCTCTGTAGTTTACGTGCAGGACCTGATGGACGAATGGCTGGGCAAGGACGCGGCACGGGTCATCCTTCCGATTACCGATCCATACGTCGTGCATCATGGCGCGTTGGGTTCCTTCGCAACCGCCTATTTGCCTGACGGAGCAGACCGGGACGATATCATCGGCAAGCTCAAGGTGACCAACGGCATTACGCATGTGCTGACCAAGGCCGAAGCGATCGAGCAATTCGAATTGCCAGGCGACCGCATTGGCGACATCGTGATGGTTTCCGGCGAAAACATCTGTATCGGCACGTCCGAGCATCGCCATGATCTGGCAGCGCTCAAAGAACCGTTGCGCAGTCATGGCGGTTTGACCGAACAGGAAGTCCCCTTCATCGTGAACCGCGTCATCGACCTGCCGAACCAACCCGTGCTGCGCAATTTCGATGCCTTCTTTTACGCAACAACAGCGGCGGCACAGTAAGCTATGAAAGATCAGACCATGTCGAAAATCGAAGTACGTAACGAGGGAATGCGGATCGGTGGCGAGATTGTCTTTACCGACGACACTGTTCCCGTTCTCTACCCGTACACCAACGAAGTCGTGGGCCACGTACCAGCCGGTAAAGCCGAACATGCGCGCCGGGCTTTTGAGATTGCGGCGAATTACAAACCCAAGCTGACCCGATACGAGCGCAGCCAAATCCTGCAACGGGCAGGCGAGTTGATTGGCGAAAAGCGCGACTATCTTGCGAAATGGCTGACGCTGGAGTTGGGGATCTGTCACCAGCATGCGATCTACGAAACCAAACGCGCGCAGGACGTGTACCAATTCGCGGCGGCCGAGGCACTGAAGGATGATGGTGAGATCTTTTCCTGCGACCTGACCCATAACGGCAAGGCCCGCAAGATTTTCACCACCCGAGAGCCGGTGAAAGCAATCAGTGCGATCACGCCGTTCAATCACCCGCTGAACATGGTCAGCCACAAGATCGCGCCGTCGATTGCCACCAACAATTGCATGGTTTGCAAACCGACTGAACTGACGCCGCTGACCGCATTGACACTGGCTGACATTCTTTATGAGGCCGGCTTGCCGCCCGAGATGTTCCAGGTCGTGACAGGTTGGCCCGGCGACATTGGCGACGAGATGATCACCAATGAACACATCGATATCATCACCTTTACCGGCGGTGTGCCCGTGGGCAAGATGATCGCCGAAAAAGGCGTCTACAAGCGTCAGGCGCTGGAACTTGGCGGCAACGACCCTCTGATCGTTCTGAATGACCTCACTGAGGCCGATTTGGACAAGGCGGCAACAATTGCCGTGGCGGGGGCTACAGGAAACTCCGGTCAGCGTTGCACGGCGGTCAAGCGCATACTCGTGCAGGAAAGTGTGGCCGACAAGTTTGTGCCGCTGGTTCTTGAGAAGGCGAAGAAGATCAAGTTCGGCGATCCGCAAGACCCGGAAACCGAACTGGGATGCGTGATCCATGGCAAGGCCGCCGAGATTTTTGAAAACCGTGTTCTTCAGGCGGAAAAAGAGGGGGCTGAAATTCTGTACCACCCCGGCCGTCAGGGTGCGCTGCTGCCACCTATCGTGGTCGACAAGGTGCCCCATGACAGCGAATTGGTGATGGAGGAAACCTTTGGTCCTATCGTGCCGATCGTTCGCGTGCCGGACAACGACGAAGAGGTGATGGCAATTTCAAACGGCACCGAGTTTGGCCTGTCTTCGGGTGTCTGCACAAACGATCTGAACCGGGCGATTGCTTTCATCAACGGGTTGAATGTCGGCACCTGCAACATCTGGGAACAGCCGGGCTATCGCATTGAAATGTCGCCCTTTGGCGGCATCAAGGACAGTGGAAACGGGGTGAAGGAAGGCGTCATCGAAGCAATGAAGTTTTTCACCAACGTCAAAACCTATTCGTTGCCGTGGCCTAACTAAGCGTACCGCCTTTTCCCCATCTGTGGAAAGGGTAACACAGTTCCTCCCTGGTACTGGCGGGCCTTGCGGGGTCCGCATCATTTGATGACGGCAAAGAGGAGCGGACATGCCACAAATTGTCCATACTGAAGGGGAATCAAACACGTCTGAGGCGCGCAAGGTGTGGTTGCAAAAGTCCATGGGGCCGAAGTCAACACCATTGCTCAAACGCGATGCGAACGTGTTCCTGCATCAATCTCTATCCTCACCTTGCGTCAGCACCATTGCAAAGGCCGAGGGGATCTGGATCGAGGATATGGAGGGCCGCCGGTACATGGATTTCCATGGCAACTCGGTGCACCACATCGGTTATGGCCATCCCCGTTTGGTTGCCGCCATTAAGGCACAGCTTGACGATCTTCCTTTTGCGCCACGCCGCTTCACCAATGATCCGGCCGTAGAGTTGGCCGAGAAACTGGCAGAGATCGTGCCTGGCGATCTGGGGAAAATGCTCTTTACCACCGGCGGCTCTGACGCCAACGAGGTCGCCCTCAAGATTGCACGCGCCGCTACGGGTCGGTTCAAAACGATCAGCTTCTGGGATGCCTTCCATGGCGCTGGTTTCGGCGCCGCAAGTGTGGGCGGAGAGGCGACGTTTCGCAGTCATATCGCAGGCCCCCTCCTGTCCGGTACCGAACATGTCGCCCCCTTTGCCTGCTATCGATGCCCGTACAATCACACGGGCCCCGAAACCTGCGGACTGGCCTGCGCGAAAATGGTCGAATATGTCCTCGAGCGTGAAGGAGATGTGGCGGCTGTCATAGCGGAACCGATGCGCGCTGTGCCCTATGTCCCTCCGCCGGGGTTCTGGAAGACGGTTCGCGAGGCGTGCAACCGTCACGGGGCGCTTTTGATCATGGATGAAATCCCAACGGGTCTTGGCAAGACTGGCAAGATGTTCGCCTTTGAGCATGACGAGATCATCCCGGATATCGTGACACTTGGGAAAGCGCTTGGCGGCGGCATCCTGCCCGTCGCGGCCTGCGTTGCCCGTAAGCAGCTGGATGTTTGCGGAGATTTTGCCATCGGACATTACACGCACGAAAAGAACCCGGTCACTGCCCGGGCCGCTTTGACGACGATCCAGATCATCGAAGACGAAGGCTTGGTTCACCGTTCAGCGGAACTGGGTGAACATGCCATTGGTCGCTTGATGGATGAACTTCAGAACGTTCCGATTGTCGGAGACATCCGGGGAAGGGGCCTGATGTTCGGGATTGAAATCGTCGATGATCGCGCCGACAAAACGCCGGGGAACGCGTGCGCCGAACGGATATACTATGCCTGCCTCGAGGCCGGTCTAAGCTATAAGATCAGCCAGGGGTGCGTTCTGACATTGTCACCGCCGCTGACCATCTCGCGTTTGGACCTGGACCGCGCAATCGACATTGTAATTGCCGCAATCAAGGCCGAGAGTTGACGTCCGCGACCAACCTCGTGTCACAATAGGATCAGTGATCGCGCCCTTCCGGGACCTCTTGGCCAACCTCATAAGCGACGGGTGTTCCGTCAAAACGCTTTGAAATGGTTGCAGTGAAACACACAGGAGTTTACGCCTTGTGGGCCACAATGGGATGTAACACTTCCTAATCGCGGTCAGACACATGAAAAATACCATGCGCTGCGATACACTGAGCCAACAATAATAACGGGGTAGAGTATGGCAATTGTCAGCTTCCTTATCAGCCTTGCCGGGGCGACGATGCTGCTTCTTTACGCGGTCCGTATGGTGCGAACCGGGATCGAGCGCAGCTATGGCGCGTCGTTCCAGCGTGTAATGACCCAACAGCGCAGTTACCTGCAGGCTTCGGTGGTTGGGTTGACGATGGCGGTTGTGCTGCAAAGCTCGGCGGCTGTTGCTCTGTTGACCTCGGGATTTGCGGCCAGTGGAATGCTCAGTTTTCCTGCCGGCCTTGCGATTGTACTTGGCGGCGATCTGGGTTCGGCGCTGATCATCCAGATACTTTCGTTCCGGCTGGACTGGCTTGTTCCAATGCTGTTGGCGGTTGGGGGGTATCTGTTCGTAAAGACCGAAGCCAAAAAAACGCGACAACTGGGGCGTATCCTGATGGGTGTGGCCTTTATCCTGATCTCGCTTCGGTTCCTTCGCGAGGCGATGGATCCCATTCGGGATAGTGCGTTTCTGCCTGCTGTGGCGGATTATCTGGCGCGCGATTACATCACCGCGTTCCTTGTAGGGGGCGCTTTGGCTTTCATCATGCATTCCTCGGTGGCGGCCATCCTCATGTGTGTGACGCTTGTACAGATCGGAGCGATCCCGTTTGCCGCCGGAATGTCCTTGGTTTTTGGCGCAAACTTCGGCTCTGCCTTCATTCCGATTTGGCTCACCCGCGCCATGCCAGCCCCGGCCCGGCGCATTCCCTACGCCAACCTGGCATTGCGTGGCAGTTGGGCTTTGATGAGTTTATTTGCGGCCAACATGGCTCTGCGGACCGGGTTATTGGGCGATCCGCAAGGCGGGCAGATGCTGGTCAATGTGCACGTTGTGTTCAATTTGTCGCTGCTGGTCCTCGCCTTACCGTTTTGTGGCAAATTGAAAGGCCCGTTCGAAAGGTTCTTGCCTGATCAGAAAAAGGAAAATGTACCGCAACCGGCACGACCGGCCAGCGCATTGGACATAGGCAACGTCGCAAATCCCAGCCAGGCCCTGCCGAGCCTCAAGCGTGAGCTGTTGCGGATGAGCGACCTTGTCGAAACCATGTTTCGGCCTTGCCTGGAATTGTATCGCAGTGGGGACAAACATCAGATCCGAGCGGTGCAAGCCATAGACGTAGACGTGAACAATTGTCTGTCCGGGATCAGGGCATTTGTTTCGGCGATCCCGCCAGATGTATACGAAAAAAGGGACGCAAAAACTGCACGCGACCTTATGGAGTTCGCTATCCGGCTTGAGACGGCCGGGGACGTCGTTGCCAAGCGCTTGACAGTGTTGGCGGGTGAAATGCGGGCCAAGGGCTCGAGTTTCTCGCAGGAAGGCTGGTCGGAACTTGTTCAGATGCACGAGGGCATTCTGGCTAATGTGAAGCTGGCTTCAAACGTACTCATTTCAGACGATCTGGAAAGCGCGCGCCTGCTCAGCCTCGAGAAGACCGAAATCAAACGGGTGGAACGTGAAAGCCGAAAACGACACCTGCGCCGATTGCAGCACGGGTCACGGGAAAGCTTCGAAACCAGTGATATTCATCTTGAGACGTTACGTGCGTTCCGAGAGTTCAACAGCCACATTGCATCTATTGCGTACCCGGTTTTGTACCAGAATGGCCAGCTTCTGGAGACGCGGTTGATCGACGAAATTGCGGAGTAGCCGAAAGCCAAGGAGAGTTCGCTCTCAAATCTGCAAAAGCAAAGAAACGGTGCTACACTCTTGATGATGGCAGGGAACAGGAGCCGGACTCAATGCAAGCAAGGGAAAAGAAAAGAAAAAAAACGAAAATCGAAGCATCAAAGTGGCTTCAGGCTCGAAATTTGATTTTGAGATTGTTCGGCGTCTCTGGCACCTTCCGCCGGGAGCGCCGCACAAGAGATCACATCAATTCAAGTGAACCAGCTTCTCCTACAGTTGAGGGCAGGTCTTCAGATGCACGATCGTACCGTTTGATGCACGGAATAGATGGCAGAATTCAAAATGTCGCAGTCCAAAAGGCGACCACGTTTTACCTGCCTTGATGCCTGATCGCGCGTCGGTTTTTTTTGGGGGCTTGCGGAATCCTGACCTGTGAAAACCTCAGTTAACAGCAACGCCGCGGGGTTTGGAGGGTGTGACCGTTGCTTGGGAACGTGTTCGCGTGAACCTGCCGCTTGGAGCATTCAAAAACGGCCAATCTGTTTGCGGCTGCCTGCTAGCACGACATTTTTCTAAAGCGAAAGGAATGAGCCTTCCGCTGGTGTGTGCAAAGCTGTGCAACTAAACCAAAAACAGAAGGCAAATAAGTCCCTCGACAATCGATATCAACAAGAAGGAATGGGCAGGGCATTGCTGCGTTTGATTTCGCGGAGAACGACATTCGTTTGCGCGCTTTCCACTGCTGGCAGGCGAAACAGGAATTCTTCAAGAAAAACGTTATACGCCCCGATATCCTTGCAGATCACCCGCATGTGGTAGTCTGCCTGCCCGGTCGTTGCGTAGCATTCCATTACTTCCGGGCGCGTCTCGATCGCTGCAATGAACTGCTCTAGATGTTCCGGATTGTGCCGGGTCAGATGTACATGCACCATGGCCTGAAATGAAAGCCCTGCGTGTTGAGGCGACAATTCGGCCCGGTACTGCGAAATCAGACCGGCCTCTTCAAACGCACGAACTCGACGCCAGCAGGCAGAAGATGACATGCCCACCCGTTCTGCAAGGTCAGCGTTTGAGATGCGGCAATCATTCTGAAGGATCGCGAGAAGTTGGCAGTCACGTGAGTCGAAAAGCATCCGAGAAAAATACCCCATATTGCAACAAAAGGAGAGAGAATTTTTCAAAAAACTTCATAATTTTCGGTAAGGTAGAACAGATTCCTCAGAAATTTCCGGTAAAATACCCAAAAAAGTCGAGGCATCCATGACTGACCAGTCCCTGAAATTCGATACTTACGCCCTGTCGGACCGATACAAAGCCTCGGAGGGTCGTGTTTTCCTGACGGGAACGCAAGCTCTGGTGCGCATCATGTTGGACCAGGCCCGCAGGGACTCAGCAGCAGGAAACAACACGGCTGGGTTCATTTCCGGATATCGGGGGTCCCCCCTTGGTGGTCTGGATCTGGAACTGTGGCGAGCGAAAGAGGAAACCGAGGCGGCCAGGATCACATTCATGCCGGCCGTAAACGAAGACCTCGGCGCCACAGCGGTTCTTGGTGCCCAGCAGGCTTCGCTGGATCCCGATTGTGAGGTCGAGGGCGTGTTTTCGATGTGGTACGGGAAGGGCCCCGGAGTCGACCGTTCAGGGGACGCGCTGCGCCATGGCAATGCCTATGGTTCGTCGCCGAAGGGCGGCGTTCTGGTTGTCGCGGGTGACGATCATGGCTGCGTGTCTTCTTCAATGCCGCATCAGTCCGACGTCGCCTTCATGACCTGGTTCATGCCAACGCTGAACCCGGCCAACGCGGCTGAATATCTGGAGTTCGGCGAATACGGGATCGCGCTGAGCCGATATTCAGGCACCTGGGTCGGGTTCAAGGCGATTTCGGAAACCGTGGAAAGCGGGCAATCCGTGGAGTTGAAACCGGACCGTGCATTTACCTTGCCGGAAATAGATCTGCCGCCAGGCGGTCTGCACGTCCGCAGCGCCGATTTGCCAAGCCCGGCCATCGAGACGCGGATCGAACACAAGTTGCGGGCGGTCGAGGCTTTTGTCGAAGCCAACCCGATCGACCGGCGAATCTATGATATCAAGGATGCTCCATTCGGGATTGTCACAACGGGCAAGAGCCATCTGGACTTGATGGAAGTGCTGCGCCTTCTGGGTCTCGGCGAAAGCGGATGCCGCCGTTTGGGCATCGACATTTATAAGGTCGGGATGGTTTGGCCTTTGGCACGGCGCGATGCGCTGTCTTTTGTCCGTGGCAAAAAAGAGGTGCTGGTCGTCGAGGAAAAACGCGGGATCATCGAAAGCCAGTTCAAGGAATACTTCTATGACTGGCCGGGGGACAAACCCGAAAAGATGGTTGGAAAACACCGCGCGGCAGGTGATCCGTTGATTCCCTGGACCGGAGAGTTGAGCCCGTTGAACCTGATTCCGGTTGTTGCAGAGCGACTCGACCGTTTTTTTCCGGAAGAAGGATTCTTGGAAAAGGCGAAGGCGCTGACGGACGAACCGCCATCTGTTCTGAATGTTCCGGGTGCGGTCAGGTCACCATATTTTTGCTCGGGTTGCCCCCACAACACGTCCACCAAAGTCCCGGATGGAAGCACGGCTGCGTCAGGCATCGGCTGTCACGTGATGGCAAGTTGGATGAACCGCAACACGGTCGGTTATGCGCAGATGGGTGGCGAAGGTGTGCCGCATGTTGTTGCCTCGAAATTCAATGGCAACAAACATATCTTTCAAAACCTTGGCGAGGGCACTTGGTATCATTCCGGGTCGCTTGCCATTCGCCAGGCCGTGGCGACAGGTACAAACATCACTTACAAGATCCTTTACAATGATGCAGTGGCAATGACGGGGGGGCAGCCTGTTGATGGCCCTATCAGCGTTTCCGGGATCGCCCAGACCTGTCGCGCAGAAGGCGTGGACCGGATCGCGTTAGTTTCAGACGATATTACAAAATTCGATTCCAGAGATTTTCCGGCACGAACGAGCTTTCACCCCCGGGAAGAGATGGATGCCGTGCAGCGTGAGTTGCGTGACATCGAAGGTGTAACGGTTTTGATTTACGAGCAGACCTGCGCCACCGAGAAGCGTCGTCGCCGCAAGCGTGGAAAAACAGAAGACCCCAAACGATTTGCTTTCATCAACCCCGCGGTGTGCGAAGGCTGCGGCGATTGCTCTGTCGAAAGCAACTGCCTGAGTATTGAACCATTGGAAACCCCATTGGGCCGCAAGCGAAAGGTCAACCTGAACTCCTGCAACAAGGACTTTTCCTGCCTGAACGGGTTTTGCCCCAGTTTCATTACCGTGGAAGGGGCGACACGGCGAAAAGAACCCAAGCAAAAACTGGATATCCCTTCACTTCTTGCCAAGGTTCCCGACCCGCAGCTTCCTGACCTGGACGCGCCGTACGATCTTCTGGTCGGTGGGGTCGGTGGTACCGGTGTCGTAACAGTGGGCGCCGTTCTGACGATGGCGGCGCATTTGGAAGGCAAAGGCGCCAGCGTGCTGGATTTCACCGGGTTCGCCCAGAAATTCGGTACGGTTGTCGGCTATGTTCGCATTGCCCGCACGCCCGACGAAATCAATCAGGTCCGAATTGAGGCCAAAAGCGCCGACGCCGTCATTGGGTGTGACGTGGTCGTGTCTTCGGCGCCCAAAGCCTCGGTTCACTATCGCAAAGGCACAAAAGTCGTACTGAACCGTGCGGAAATGCCAACAGGTGACCTTGTTTTGCAGCGCGATGCCCAGCTCAAGGTCGATGAACGAGAAGCGTTGATACGCCGGACCGTCGGCGAAGAAAATGTCTTCGGTTTGGATGCAAACCAATTGGCGGTGGATTTGCTGGGGGACTCGGTTTTCGCCAATACCTTGCTGTTTGGTGTCGCGTGGCAGCTGGGGAACATTCCGATCAGTGAGGTTGCGATCAAACAGGCGATCAAGCTCAATGGAACCGTGATCGAGGCCAACGCGATGGCCTTTGATCTCGGGCGGGTGATCGCAGCAAACCCACAGGTGCTGAATGCAAAGGAGAAGAGGTCTTCGCAAGAATCCGCGCAGCAGATAATCGATTACCGGTCCGACGAATTGGCGACCTACCACGATGACGCTTATGCGCAACAGTACCGGGATCGCTTGGCCCGGCTGTCCGCAGCACTGCCTGATCAGATACGGGAGAAAGCGCTTTCGCTTGCGGCAAAATCCTTGTTCCGTCTCATGGCAATCAAGGACGAATACGAGGTCGCCCGGTTGCTGACATCGCGACAATTCGAGAAACAACTACAGTCCGAGTTCGAGGGGGATTTTCGGATCAAATACCACCTCGCCCCTCCGGTTTTAGGTGGTCAGAAGGATGTACGCGGACGGCCGCGCAAGCGAAGCTACGGTGGTTGGATGACCCCCGTCCTGAGGCTCCTTTCCCGTGTACGCAGGATTCGCGGAGGATGGCTTGATCCGTTCCGGTTTTCAAGGGACCGCAAGCTTGAAAACGAAACCCAAGCCTGGTTTCTGAGTGTGTTGGACCGCATCGAAGAGGCCAACCCCGAACTGGAGGCGGAAACCTGCCTGAAAATCCTGTCAGCCCCGCTGGATGTCCGCGGCTTTGGTCCGGTGCGCGAAGCGGCAACACGAACCGTACGTGCTGATGTAGATGCCATGCTGAACGTGATCGGAGAACAGCGAAGTGATGCGCAGGGCTTTGCTTCTCATAAGGCTTGAACGTTCTTTCCGAAATCTGTCCGGAAACGCGGATTTCAGGCGGGGCTGAACGGATCTGAACCCCCGCACATCGCGATGAAATGGGCTGCTGTCTGTGCAATGGTGCGACATAATCCGGATCACGTTCGGACGCCACCGGCAGCGGCGCGACGCCGCCACCGGATAGGCAGATGTGGCTAAACCTTCGTCACGGGCATTGCGTTGGCAAAGGCCGTCTTGCTCCGGCTCTGGGTTGACGAGTAAGGGACCTGTAAGTGTTTTTCACCCAATCGGCTTTCATTGTCTGCCCCCTGCGATCAGACCCTTGCTTTTTCAAAGGCGGCCCAGGCGGTTTCGAATGCTTCGAAATCAAACGCGGGCTCGCGGGCTGCGTCCAAAACAATACGTTCTGTCGCCAAAAGCTTTTGGATAGCACCTTCCAATTGATCGACGACATCATTCGGTATGACCAAAGCGCCATGACGATCGGCGTGAACCAGATCACCGGACTCAACTGTCAGACTAAAAATCGAAACTTGAGTGTCAACCTCGCGGACGTGGACGAAACCATGGCTCGGTCCGATGGAGCCAGCGACAACCGGGAACCCTTGGGGCAAATCCCCGAGATCCCGCATGACACCATTGGTCAGAGCCCCCGACATGCCGAATCCCTTGTGAACTGTCGTATTGATCTCACCCCAGTAAGCGCCGATACAATCAGGATAATCCAGATCCTCGACCACGGCGATTGAAGGGCCGGGTGCCTCGGCCATGTACTTGTAATAAGCCATACGTCGGGCTTTGATGACTTCGGGCGGCTCGGTCGGGGGATTGACCGCAGCGATCTTGGCAGTGCGGGCATAGCCGACGATGGCAGGCCCTTCGGGGGCAGAGCTTAGCATGGTGCCACGCGTGAACCTGTCGAACCCGCGCTTGCCCTGCACCACCTCGATGGCATTGCAGACAGTTGGTGTGTCGACTTTGCGGAGCAAAGACAAAAGGGTCGGGGTCATGTGTCCTCCAGCCAGCGGGACAGCGCCGCTGTTGTTTTTTCAGGTTGTTCCAAAGTCGGGAGGTGACCCGCGTCGTCGATGATCTCGAGCGAGCTTTGTGGCAGCAGGTCATGCAAAAGTCGGTGGCGTTCAACATTGCAAAGCCGGTCTTCACGCCCGCACAAAACCAGAGCCCTTCCGGTATAAGCCGTCAGTGTCTTGCTTTGGTCCGGGCGGTTCATAAGTGCCTTGGACTGACTTATGAAAACGTCAGGGCCCAAGTCGGCGGCCATTGCCATGCACAGATCCAGGATCGCCTCCCGGTTCGGTCCGTCAGCCAGGTAACCGGGCTTCATCTCGTCACGCATTACGGTCCTCAGCTGACCGTTGCGAACGGCGGACATCTGGGGTGAGCGACGCGCTTTTACCTCTGGCTTTTCCGCCAGTGGATTGGTGTCAAGCAAAGCCAGATGCGAAACACGTTCAGGGGCTTGGCGCGCTATTTCCATCGCCACGATACCCCCCATGGACAACCCGGCCAGCGTGAAAACCGGTGGCGCATTTCTGAGGATATCGTGCGCCATGGCCTCAACGCTGTCGTGGTGAGACAACGGAAAGGTCATCACGGGCATTCTGCCCGACAGAGCATTGATCTGGGGGCCAAAAAGCCGGGCATCACACATCATGCCCGGCAAGAAGATCAGAGGTTTCATGCTGAGGCCAGCTTTGCCCCTTCGGACAACGCCGCCAGCTTGGCGTAGGCGATCTGGGGATCAACGGCGCCGAATCCCGCAAAAGTGCCAAAGCCGCAATCGCTGCCCGCGATCACCCGATCCGCCCCCACGATTTCTGTGAACCGGTCGATCCGTTGGGCCACAAGTTCGGGATGTTCGACGAAATTGGTTGTGGTGTCGACCACGCCGGGCATCAGCACCTTGTCATCGGGAATCTCGGCCTTGCGGTCCCGGAAGACAGTCCATTCATGGGCATGCCGCGGATTCGAAGTTTCGAACAGGACATAGCGCGACTTGGTCGCCATCAGGGTGTTGAAAACCTTGTCCATGGCGATGTCACAGCAATGCGGGCCTTCGTAGTTGCCCCAGCATATATGTACCCGTACGCGATCCTGCGGGACGTTCTGAAGCGCGTGGTTCAGGGCCTCGACATGCATGTTGGCTATCTTGATGAACTCATCGTCCGACAGGTCGGTGAACAGCATGTGGCGCGACAAGGCGAGGTCGGGGCAATCCAGTTGCAGGTCCAAACCGGCAGTAACGATGGTTTCATATTCTTCTTTCATTGCGTCGGCCAACGCAGCCAGGTAGGCCTCGCGCGTCGGGTAGAAATCATTCTGCAAAAACAGCGAGATCACTCCGGGAGACGCGGCATTCATGAAACCACGCTCGGCCCCGTGCCGAGCCATGGCCGCCTTGAGGTTGGCGATGTCTTTTTGTAACTCGCCTTGCCCCTTTGATCGCACGTCACCCGTGCACATCGGCCTTGCGTATTGTGGCGTACCGCCGTCATCGGCCAGTCTTTGCAGAAAGCCGGGGAACATTTTCAAGTCTGCCGGCGCGTTACGAGGGCTGTCGCCCGAAAACCCGGCGTAACGATCCTTGACATAGGTCGCATAGGAGATTTTCGAAGTTTCGCCGTCGCTGACAATATCAACACCGGCTTCGACCTGTTTGCGCACCGTTTCGGCCACGGCGTTGGCCATGCAGGTATCAAAGGCGCCTGTGTCATAGGGTTCATCGTTTTCGCGGGCAAAAATAAAATCCACGACGTCCTGCGTTCGGGGCAGAGAGCCAACATGTGTGGTTTTTACGGTCATTGGGACCTCCTTAGATCTTTCGTGCCATCAGGATCGTGTGGCTTTGGGCTTCAGGGTCTTCGGCCAGGTATCCGGTCATTTGCAGCCCGTTTTTCTCGAGACACTCGGCGTAACCCGCCGGGGACAGCGAGGCGTGGTACACAAGTTCTGATCCCACCGTGCCGCTGACCTCTCCGGCACGAGGTCCGACAGTCAGCATGAGCATTCCTTTGGGCCGCAAATGGCGCGCCATCCGGGCGATACAGTCTTTTTGCTCATCCGCCGTAAGGTGAAAGAAGCTGTTCCAGGCGATGATACCTTCGAACTGTTGATCCAATTCAAAGCTCCGCATATCCGCGTTGCGCCAGTCCCCAGCGGGCCAACGGCCCCGCGCA
Organism: Ruegeria sp. YTSB088; assembly: GCF_059609825.1. Classification (NCBI taxonomy): domain Bacteria; kingdom Pseudomonadati; phylum Pseudomonadota; class Alphaproteobacteria; order Rhodobacterales; family Roseobacteraceae; genus Ruegeria; species Ruegeria sp. YTSB088. Next base: position 321,386 of record NZ_JBXWMM010000004.1, read on the forward strand.
ATGGCAAGCATGGCGTCGGAAAAATCGATGCCTGTGACATCAAATCCTTCTGCCATGAACCACCGTGCAATGGGGTCTCCCGAGCCACAGCCCAGATCCAATACGCGGTCACCCGGCTTCAGGCTGGCAGTGAAGCGCGCCAACCAGCGCGCTTCGAACAGGGCCTTTGAACGGCGCCTGTCATACTCTGTTGCCTGTCGCTCATAAACGGCGTGGGTGTCATTCGGGTCCGCGTTCATCCTGTCCAGGTCGCTCCTGCCGGGTCATCGGTTGCAGTGATGCGGTACAGGCCCGCCTGTCCGGTCATCGATGGTCGAACACCATAGGTTTCGCCGGGAAGAACTAAGGCCGTGTCGCCCACCGAGATCGTGGTTTCGTGCCCGTCGATCGCAACACGCCAGTGACCGCTGGCCGGCATCAGAACCACCGGTTTCTCTGCGGCAAGCGGTTGGGTCACCGAGGATCCTCGTCCCAGGAAGTCGACCGCGAATCCGGGTTTGTCCTTGATCATTGCGTTTTCGCCAATCACCTTTGCGGGCTTTTTGGCCGACAACGCCATCAGATCCCAATACCGCGCGACGTATTTGTTGACCACATCCTCGACGGGAACCTCAGGATAGCTTTTCAGTTGTTCTTCGGTCAGCAAAGGCATCGGACGGACATTATGGGGCAGGTCCTGGCCCTGTTTGGAGTCGTACAGAACGCCATTGTCGCTCAGCATCAGACCATGTGTCTGCGCATCTTCGATTACCTGAGGCGCCCATGTGACGCCGCCGCCCGCATCGTCTCCGCCCAGGATTGACATGATCATTCCGTAATCCTGGCCGACATTCTCAAAGCCCCTGAAAATCCCCGTTGGAATGTTGAAGATGTCCCCTTCCTCGGCGATGAATTCCCCGGCCGTGCCATAGCGGCCCCAAAAAAACCGCCAACGACCCTTGGCAACAAAAAAGACCTCGGCCGTGGTGTGGCTGTGCAGTGAGTTTCGGCACTTCGGCGGCTGCCCCGCGGCTCCGATGTTGAAGCCGATCTTATCGGTGATGTGGACATGCTGGTCCGGAGATTCCGAGACGCCGCCGCCGATTATCGTGAAATTCTCTTTCTGATCGCTGCCGGGAGTGTGGGCATCGATAAAAGCGGTTTTACAGGGTTGAAGCTCGCCATAGCGGACTATGCGGGAAGGGATGGATGATTTTGTCATGACGTACGATCCGATTTAACGTTTTTGGAAAGAAAGCTCGTGTGCCCGAGCAGGACACGCCCTTACTCTCCGGGCGGGCGCAGGTTCAGTCTCCGCGCCCTAAGGCTTTGACGGTACATATGGAAACGTCGAATGGTCCGGGGCTCGGACAGACCGCCTGAAAGGATGCGATATGAGACCGGACGGCCCACTCACACTTCTCCGCTCTGCAACAGGATCTGCTTCCAGACCGAGGTTTCATCGAAAATAGTGTATTCACGACGCAACTGCGGCTGCCCCGCAATCAGTGCGCCGAACTCAGCGTGGCTGATACCGAGGACATAAACCTGTGCACCAGTCGGCGCCCCAAACACGCCCCAGCCATCATGTTTGCCCCATAGGCTCCAGCGAATTGCCGCACGCGGAGGCATATCAGGGTCGTCTCGCCCGATCTGATGCTCAATCTTGAATTCTGCGTTCGGAAAACTCGCCCGCAGACCCATCCAGAAACGGTCGACGGCCTGCCAGCCATGCCCTGTTACGCCACCCACATATTCTGATTGAACAGCTCGGTCATATTCTGAACCGATCACGCCCATATCTGCATTCATGATCCGCGTCAGAATGTCGGCGTAGCGCTGCCCCCATTCGTTGTCATTACCCTGGCCTTTGTATGGTCCAGGCTGATCGATTTCGGGGGTCAGAGGCTTGACGCAGTTCTCCTTGCCTCCTTCGCGGGCAATCAGATTCGCGGCGTATTCCTTGGGATCCCAGCCCATCTGGCGTACAATCGCGCCTTGATCACGGATCAGCCATTCATCGTTGATCTGATTGTCGATGGCGTGGCAATCCGCAAGAATCCGGTAACGCAGCTTGGTGCCGGTTGGCTTGCCATAGACGCCCTCGGCCAAATGCGTGGCCGTTGAAATGATGCGATGAGAGCTCAGCATGCCCTCTTCCGGTGTGCCGGACCAGATCACGTCTTCGCCCAGCAGCTGCCGATCCGGAAACTCGGCCAGCGTTGCCATTGTGGCCCCAATGACATTCTGATTGCCCAAAACGACCGAACCGGGCGAACGGACGACGATGTCATCGCTGTAATATTCATGCAGCGTGGCGATCCCCCGGTCTTCCCATATCTCTTTGGTGATGCCGATGATGTAATCCGGAAAATCCCGGAATTTTGGATCGAAGCCTTTCATGTCTCTGTCCTTTGTGGGGCCCATCCCTTGGGCAATCGGGCCGAAGTCCGCACGATCAGCGGCCCATCAATGGCGACTTTACGTGCCGCAGCAGCTGTCGGTTTTTCGATATGATCCAGCAGAGCATCCACGGTCTCGGAAACCATCAAATTGGCCCGCTGACGAATGGTCGTAAGATTGTAGGCAAGCCATCCGGCCTGAGGGACGTCATCGTAACCAACGACAGACACGTCTTCGGGCACACGCATTCCTAACTCAAACCGAATGACGTCCATGACCGCAAGCGCCATGTGATCATTGGCAACAAACACGGCATCAGGCCGTTTCAGCGGTTCGACATCAAACATACGGCGGGCCGCGAGGCGTGCGTTCTCAGTGTGAAACTCACCGATGTCGTGAGCGTACAGTTCTTGGCCGGCATCGCTGAGCGCGGCCCGGAAGCCGGCCTCGCGATCTCGCTGTGTTGAAGCGCCCTGCCACCCGGCAATATAGGCGATGCGTCTGTGACCAGCGGCGATAAAGAACTCGGCCACCTTACGACCGCCAGCGTAGTTGTCCGATGTAACCGAGGTGATCCCGTCGATATCCTGACTGCGGTTGAACAACACCACCGGCACACCCGCCTGCTGACACCGCGTTGCAATATCCGACGACATCGCAACCGAGGCCAGAATGACGCCATCGACTTGATAATCGAGAATTTCCTCCATCACGTCGTCTATGTTTCCAGCGGTTCTGGAGGCCATGAAGATTAGAACGTGATAGCCCTGTTCCTGCAATGCATTTGACAGTTTCTCAAGCGCTTCTGGGTAGAAGTAGTTGTCCAGATAAGCGACCACCAATCCGATGATGCGACTTTTCCCGGATACCATGGCGCGGGCCAGAACGTTTGGGCGATAGCCCAGTTCAGCGGCGGCTTTGCGCACTTTCTCCTCGGTTTTTTTGCTGACAGAGGCGCCAGGCGTGAAAACGCGGCTGACGGCGGACTGGCTGACACCAGCCAACTGCGCAACCTGAAGAGATGTGACCTTCCTAGCCATCAATCTGCTGTCCAACCCCCGTCAATCAACATCGAAGTACCGGTGACCAGAGCAGAGGCGTCTGACGCGAGATACCGCACCGCGCCCATGATGTCTTCGACTTCTCCGATCCGGTCCAGCTTGATCTTGTCCATGATCCAAGCGGCACGTTCAGGATTGTCGAAAGTGGATTGGGTCAGGGGGGTTCTGATGAAAGTCGGGCAGACCGTGTTGATCCGAATGCCCTGTTTACCCCACTCGATCGCCATGGATTTGACCATGCCCTCCAGGCCATGCTTGGTTGCACAATAAAGCGCCCGGTCGACCCCACCGACATGCCCCATTTGGCTGGAGATGTGGATGATCGATCCCGGCTTTCCTGCCTTGATCAAAGCGTGGGCGGCATAGGCGGACAGGAAATAGGCCGAACGCAAATTGACATTGGTGACAACATCGAAGTCATCGGGCGTGGTTTCGATGGCCGCGCTGTGCCGTGTTATCCCGGCCGAATTCACCACGACATCAAAGCAGCGCGACGCGAAAAGCTGTTCCAATGCGCCCAGATCACCCTGATCCATCACAAGCGCTTCGGCCGACCAGCCGTGATCCTGCAAGGCAGCGACAGTGTCGTTCAACCGGTCCTTGCCTCTGGCCGCGCAGACGACATGCGCGCCTGCCTCGGCCAAAGCCACTGCACAGCCCTGACCGATGCCAGATGAAGCTCCGGTAACGAGGGCGGATTTGCCGTTCAGGGAAAACGAAGGGGTGCGTGGCAATTCCGTCATCAGTTCATTCCATCCGGTATTTCAATGCGGCCCATATTTCGAGCCTTGTTGAATTCCCGCAGACGGGCAAAGACGTCAACGCCAAGCTGCCGGTAGGCATCCAGCAAATCAACCAGCACCCAGTTTTCCCGGATCCTGCCGTTTTCCAAACGCCAGAAGTCGAGGCTGCGCATGGTGATCTTCTTGCCTGATGGAGCGATGCCCATCCAACCATCGTCTGTGACGGTCTGGATCATGTTGGGCCAGCCAGTCACGGCCGCATATTCCCCGTCACCGAAGAAGTGATAGGTGATGTCGTCCACAAACTGCCCGCGATCCGGCATACCGTTCAGAAACGGAATCTGATGCCAGTTGCGGAACCCTGCATACCCGCGCCCGGTGCCGATGCCCGAAGGACCGTACCAGTTCATGCGCGGGTGCCAGAACCGCTCCATCTCCATCACCTCGGGGCCACCCTGGGACGGGTGTTTCTTGAGATGCTCCAGCATGTCGATGATGTGCTGGCAGGTCTGTTTTCCCTTGGCCACATCATAAGGACCAGGGACAAACCCATCCTGAGTGGCAGGTCCCGGGACGTGCCATTCGCGGCCCAGACTTGGCGCCATCGGCCAGGCATCCGCCTGCATCATAACTTCGGGGATGTCCCACAGCGCCTGCATCTCGACGATCTTGCCGTTTTCGAATCGGTAGAATTCGTGAAACCGTATCGTGACCTGATGACCCGTTGGTGGGATATCCAGCCAAGGGCCGATGAAAACACCGGTGTAATACCCGCTGCATCCGACCCAATCTGCACCGAACGCATCCGGCCCGGCCATGACGATGTAATCCCGACGCTCAAGATCGGGCCAGGCCGCCAGCAAGTCTTTATACCCAATGTCATAGAAAGCATCACTGCCGATGCTGTCCCCAAAGGGATGACACAGACGGAACACGGCATCCGGCGACGTGATATCCGCGAAAGCCCGACGTACACCCGCCTCATTGAAATCGTACATCGCAGCCCTGAGCGGTTCGATCAGGGCCTTGTGATGAGTATGTTTGTCACTCATTCAGCAGCGTCCCGGTAAGGGGCCGGCGCACCGTAGGGAACATTGATTCCGCCATATCGGCGCACACGAACGTTGCACTGTTCAGCGTGACCAACGAACCCTTCGAGCATGCACAGGCGCGAACCATACTCGCCGATCAGCGTTGCGGCCTCATCGGTCAGAACCTTTTGATAGCTGTGCGTCTTCAGGTACTTACCAACCCAAAGTCCACCAGTGTATCGCCCGGCCTTCTTGGTAGGCAGCGTGTGGTTGGTGCCAATCACCTTGTCCCCGTTCGAAACATTGGTGCGCGGCCCAAGGAACAACGCCCCATAGCAGGTCATGTTCTCAAGGAACCAGTCGTCGCGGTCAGTCATCACCTGCACATGTTCCGAGGCAATATCATCGGCAACCCGCAACATCTCGTCATAGGTATCGCAGACAATCACCTCGCCGTATTCATCCCACGACACTTTGGCGGTGTCTGCTGTCGGAAGGATACCCAGCAGGCGGTCAACTTCGGCCATCGTGTCTTCGGCCAGTTTGCGCGAATTGGTCAGCAGCACACAGGGGCTGTTGTATCCATGTTCGGCCTGACCAAGCAGATCCGTGGCGCAGAGTTCCGCATCTGCGGCGGACTCGTCAGCTATGACCATCGTTTCGGTTGGACCTGCGAACAGATCGATACCTACGCGCCCGAACAGCTGGCGCTTGGCTTCGGCCACAAACGCGTTGCCGGGACCAACCAGCATATGAACGGGATCGATCGTCTCGGTACCCAGTGCCATCGCGCCAATCGCCTGAATGCCACCCATGACATAGATCTCATGCGCGCCTCCAAGATACATGGCGGCAATCACCGCTGGGTTGGGTTTGCCCTGAAACGGGGGCGTGCATGCGATGATGCGCGGCACCCCTGCCACCGAGGCGGTCGCTACCGACATATGCGCCGAGGCGACCATCGGGAACTTGCCGCCAGGAACGTAGCATCCAACCGATTGCACAGGGATATTCTTATGGCCAAGGATAACGCCCGGCAGGGTTTCGACCTCAATGTCCAGCATTGAATCCCGCTGAGCCTGCGCAAAGTTGCGCACCTGTTCCTGCGCGAACTTGATATCGGCCAGCTCACGATCGGACAATTGCCCGATCAGGTCATCAATTTCCTGCTGGCTCAGGCGGAACGAGGCTGGCGAGTAGTTGTCGAACTTCTCACTCAACTCACGCACCGCGGCATCCCCACGGGTTTCGATGTCTTTCAGTGTCGCCTCAACCACGGCACGGGTCTTGGCATCATCCTCTGCCCGATCCGCATCGGACTTGCCGCGTTTAAGATACTCGATTGCCATCTTTCCAATCCTCAGTTTTGCGGCCGGGGCGGATGTTTCTCACCCCGATCAAATGCTTCCCAGCCTTCGCCGTTGAACAGGTCCACGCCCAGCTGAGCCGCAACGTGGGCAAAGTCGACATTCACCCAGTTGTCGACAATCTTGCCGTCGACCACTTTCCAGAAGTCCATGTACCTGATCTCGACACGCTTGCCCGTGGGGGCGATGCCCAGAAACTCGCCGGAATGCGTGGCTTCCTGACGGCCAAACGCGGCTGCCCATTCACCCATGTAAAGACGTGCCTCGTCTATACAGGTCTTGTCCGAAAACGCCGCTTGGAACGGGCGTTGCCAGTTGTCCTGAAACTCTTCCAGGCCGGTCTTGGTTCCGCAGCCTTGATTGCCCATCCAGCGGAAGCCTTGGGCGAAGAATTCTCCGATATCGTCTATACGGTGGTCGTTCAGACCATCCACCATTGTTTCGATCACGCGGCGTGTGTCGTCGGTTTTGCTCATGTCCGTGTCGCGGGTCAGAACCGCTTGTTCGGGACGGGAACCTTTCATCTTTCTATCCTTTCAGGTTGCCGAGGGAAGGGATTGGGACGTGCGGCCCCAATGCTCAGAAAGTCCCTTGGCATCCTGTTCAGCGCCGGATGGCGCGACATGGCATTATGTCGGGCCTTGTTGCTCATTAGCCTTTGACTGCCCCGGCTGTCAGGCCGCTTACGATCTGGCGCTGGAAGATCAGGACAAGGAAGATCAGAGGAGCGGTGATTGACACGGCGGCGGCCACGGCGACCACTTGGTCGGTTGTCGTGGTCTCGCGGTTGAACATGCCGACGATGGCGGGAACCATGGTCTGGTTCTGCGCGTCCAACAGCAACGCGGTGACCAGAAAGTCGTTATAGGCCAGCAGAAAGCTGAACAGACCCGTGGTTATGACACCCGGCCACATCACCGGCATGATGACGCGGCGGAAGGCCTGAAAATGGCTGCATCCATCCACGCGGGCGGCCTCGTCCAATTCGGACGGGATGTTCTGGAAGAACGAGCGCAGCATCCAGATCGTGAAGGGTTGATTGATAGCAACCAGAACAGCGATTACCGCAAAAGGCTTGCCGTACAAGGTTGGTGCGTTTTCCCCTAAGATCGGGCTCAGCCATTCTGCCGAGTTTATGAACACCGGCAGATAGCCTGCCACCAGAACAGAATGCGGCAGCGCCCGGAACACCAGTGCAACGATCAGGATCCAGAAGGCCAAAGTTGATCCTGACCGCGCTAGGCCGTAGCCTGCCAATGTGCCCACGGTCAGCGACACTGTCACCACGCCCGTCGTTACGATCAGCGAGTTCTTGAAGTTGTTTGAAAAGCCCCGGTCGATCCAGACGGTTTTGTAATGCTCGGTCGTCAGACCAAGCACATCCCGTCCCAGAGGGCCAAACAGCGGGTTCAACACGTTCAGGATTGCAGGCAGGACGACGAAGAACACCAGCAGGAAACCCACCAGCAAGGCCAGCACACCGATCAGCCAGCCGAACCATTCCTGTCCGGGTTTGGTGTAGGACCTGACCATTGAAGGTAACGTTCTCGTTGCCGCGAGGATCGTGCCCCAGATAACCGCGATGCCCAGAATGATATCCAGCAGCGACAAACCCTTTCCGACGCTCAGCGTGGCCGGACCGAAGATCACGTTCAGCGCGTTGCTGTCGAATGCATCGACAGGTGACTTGAAGCTCATCACCACGATCCAGAAGATCGGGAAGGCTGCGATCAGGCACCAGAATGCCAGAAAAATGTTTGAGGTCAGCCGCAGACTTAAAGGCTGCCGGAGCGCACGCGAGGACATATCAGTGACTTCCTTTGTGATCACGCCAGGTTCGGCGTAGCGGAAGGATAAGCAGGACGACGACGCCAATCATGGTCAGCATCGAGTTGGCCGAAGCCCGGCTGATCGACCGGTTGCCGGCTTGATCCGGCGTCAGGTAGTCGAAGGTCAGCCATTGCAGTGAGATAACGTAGCCCTGGCTCGAAAAGCCGACGATCTCTTCGAACACGCGGTAGCTGTCCATCAGGTGGATCATCGACACGAAGATGATCAGCGGCATCAGATGCGGGATGACGATGTACTTCAGCCGCTGCCAGCGGGTCGCTCCGTCTATTACGGCGCTTTCCAGGCTGTCCTGATTGACCGTTTGCAGACCGGCATAGAAGATGATGGCGGCAAAAGGCGCAACGTGCCAGACGCGGTAGATCATCATGAGAACTTCAATCGTCCAGGCCTGCGCGAACAGGGCTATGTCACGGTTCAGCCACCATTCCATCATCGCAGTCAGGATACCGTCGCCACGGAACAGCCAGTTGATCGACAGTACACCGATCACCGGCGTAATGATAAACGGCAGCAGTGAGACAAAAATCACCGGTCCGCGGATCGATCGCGCGGCATTGTTGATCAGGATCGCAATCCCTAGCCCGCACCCGACCACCAGCGGCAGAGTAATCAGCGTAAAGGTCAAAGTGAACCGCAACGCTTTCCAGAAATTGATGGTGGATAACACATGCCAACTGCCGTCGCTTATGGCACGCCATGCGCGCTCAGGCTCCAGCACGTTGCGATAGCTTTGCAAGCCGACATAATGGGTTTGCGTAATAATCTCGCCATGCTCGTCTAACTTCGGCTGTGACACTTGCTCGGTCACACAGGTCTGCGTCAGGAATCCGGGTGTGCAGGTTTCCTTCTCGACGGTCTCATAGATCGGCTGGGTGACATAGAAACTCTGCTTGAACACGCTGATCAACGGGAACGCGATGAAGAGAAGCATCATAAAGACAGAGGGACCGACAAAGACGGCGAATGTCCGGAAATTCATGGCTCTGCCTTTCTAATGGTTCTCGAGGAAAAGGGATGGGAGGGCCGTAGCCCTCCCAAGGGAGGATCAGTTGCTGATCAGACCCGCTTCTTTCGCGGCAGTGACGTAGTCTGCCTCGATATCGGCCAGAGTCGTCTGCGCGTCTTTGGCACCGGTCAGGTAGTCGGCCAGTCCGTTACCCAACGAGGTGTGCATGATGCCCATAGGACCGGAAGCCGGGTAAGCCTTGGCACCGCCTTCAGCGGACGCTGCAGCACCTGCAGCCAAAGGACCTGCCGAATAGGCCGTGCTCAGCCATACGGCGACATCGTTGTTCGCACTGACCGTATCGGAGTCCATGCCCTCAAGTGCGACGCGGAAGGCAGCATCTGCTTCTTCGTCGCTCATGTTCGACGCCAGAACAATACCGTCCCACCAGATTGTGGTCGCCGGAACCGCCGATCCCATTGGAGCCGCGGCCATGGTCACCTTGCCAACGACCTGGCTTTCGGCCTCATCATTCATCGCGGCTGCACGGCTGGCCCAAAGGTTTGCCATCGCGATCTTGCCCTGCTGGAACTGCTGCTGCACATAGGTCGAGTCAGAGACCAGATATTCCGGGTCCATGTACTCGGTCATGGCCTTCAATGTCTCAAGCGCTGCTACGCCTTGCTCATTGTTGATGGCAGGCATGTTGCCGTCACCAAAGAACGAACCGCCCTCGCCCAAATACATATTGACGAACTCCTGACCAAGGTTCCAACCGGTCTTGAACGTCCCACCAATGGGATAGTCCATGACGCCGGCTTCCTTGATCTTGGCAGCCGCGGAAAGAACATCGCCATATGTCTTGGGCTCTTCGATGCCCAGTTCAGCCAGAACATCGTCGCGATACATCAGGTGCTGCGCATTCACCATCATCGCAATCGCCATGGTCTTGCCATCAACTTTGATCAACTGATTGGGCAGCAAATCCTGACCGTACTTCTCGACCAGATCGTCCAGCGGACGGATCGTACCGGCGTTGAGCAAAGGCACCAGAGTTGCGTTCGAAACACCGCCGATCTGATAAAGCGCCGGATCAGCGGCAAATGCCTCAGGTTGCTTTTCGCGGAATTCCTGGTCCAGCGATGCGCTGAAATTGCCGCATTCTGCCATCGCATCGGTGACCGCCTTCCAGGCTTCAAAACCGGCGGACAGTGATTTCAGCGGTACATCATTTTCAAAGGCGCAATCTGCCCACGCGCCGGTGGCGGCGATGGACATGGCTCCGGCCATGAGGATCGTCTTGAGTTTCATAGGTTTCTCCCTGTCAGGATCGGTCCGTCGTCGACGTCCGGACCGGTGTTATGCCCTTTCGGGCCATTTGTGGGGTCAGCCCCCGATCCGCGCACCACTTCCAGCTTCGAAGAGGTGACAGATTTCTGTCGGCACCGAGAACGAGACCGTTTCGCCAATCTCGGCGCGGAATGCTTTGTCTGCTTTCACCGAAACCAGAGCTCCGCCTACCCGAACCGAGATCATGGTCGCGTCGCCCAGCAATTCCAGTGTATAGATCGGAGCGGTGATCTGACCTTTCCCATCGGCAAGGCTGGCATCTTCCGCCCTGAAGCCCAGTGTCATTGGACCGTCTGGGGCATCCACTGGGATTTCGACATGTTCGGCACGGAACATTCCGCCTGAAACGTCGCCATCCATCAAGTTCATCGCGGGTGAACCAATGAAGCTGGCCACAAACGTGTTTGCCGGCATGTCATAGATTTCCGTGGGGCTGCCAACCTGCTGCACCACGCCCTGTTTCATCACCACAACGCGGTCGGCCAGTGTCATCGCTTCGATCTGGTCATGGGTCACATAGATCGTCGTCACGGCCAGTTCGTGACTGAGGTTCTTGATCTGCGCCCGGGTGGAGACCCGCAGTTTGGCGTCAAGATTTGACAGCGGTTCGTCCATCAGGAACACATTTGGTTCGCGCACGATAGCACGGGCGAGCGCCACTCGCTGTCGCTGACCACCTGAGAGCTCGGCGGGTTTGCGATGTAGAAAATCGTCCAGCTCGACCATCGCGCTGGCGCGGCGTACCTTTTCGTCGTGGGTCGACGGGTCGATGCCGCGCACCTTCAGCGGAAAGCGGATGTTTTCATAGACGTTCATGTTGGGATAAAGCGCGTAGCTCTGGAACACCATTGCAACGTCGCGGTCCTTCGGCTCCAGATCGTTGATCACATTCCCATCGACCAGGATTTCGCCCTCGGTCACGTCCTCGAGTCCGGCGATCATCCGCATCGTCGTTGTCTTGCCGCAACCCGAGGGGCCGAGTAGGACCAGAAACTCGCGATCAGCAATGGTCAGGTCGAAATTGTGAACCCCAACAAATGAGCCCCATCGCTTGCCGACGTTCCGCAATTGAATTTCCGCCATGGTGCCCCCTGCAAGGAATCATTTTGCATACGTTTGCAAAACTGTAATTCGCATGTACCAAATCAGGCAAGACTTTTTTGCATGCGTATGCAAAACTACAGGAAGAGTCCGACTCAAACTGGCTTGGCACCCCTCGCAACACTTTGACTAAAATGGTAAATACCGTGAACTTTCAGATAGAAAAAAAACTTGTCTCTGCGTTTCATACCGCAATGGATTCCGCAGCGGAGAAAGAAACTCCGAAGGTAATGAGCCAGTTCTGCGCTTCAGAGTTGAAGTGGCGCGGCTTTCATCCGTTCAATGAAATCAACGGCGCCGAACAGGTTGCCCAGCAATTCTGGCAGCCGCTGAAGGGCAGTCTAGCTCACTTGCAGAACCGTGTGGATATTCTGTTTGCGGGGCAAAACGCGTTGCGCGGAGAGACCGACGTTTGGGTTGTCGCCATGGGCCATTTGATGGGGCTGTTCGATCGACCGTGGTTGGGTATTCGCCCAAACGGCAAATTGGCGTTCCTGCGTTATTGCGCGTTTTACAAAGTAGCTGGTGACAGAATTGTCGAAACCGCGATGTTCTTCGACATCCCGCACCTGATGGTCCAAGCTGGCCAGAACCCGTTCCCCCCTCAGACAGCAGCACATTTGGTGCAGCCCGGACCAAGGTCGCATGATGGATTGCTGCTTGATGAACAACCCGCAGACGAAGGCGAAAAGACACTGGCGGTCATCAACGCGATGATTGAGGATCTGGGCCGCTGGGACAGCGGACTGTCGCTGGAAGAAGAATTGGCGCGAACGTGGCACCAGGACATGATCTGGTGGGGCCCCGAAGGAATTGGCGCGACCTACACGATCGAACGCTATGCCAGGCAACACTCTGGACCGTTTCGCGCCGCTTTCACAGATCGATCAAAGACCAATCACGTCTGCCGCCTGGCTGAAGGGCATTACGGTGGCTTCTTTGGATGGCCCAACTTTACTGCTACGCCCACAGGGGGTTTCATGGGGATGCCAGCCACCGGAAACCCCGGTGAATTCAGGGTGATCGATATCTATCGCCGCGTCGAAGACAAGCTGGCCGAAAACTGGATATTCATCGACTTGCTGCATTTCTGGAAAGGGCAAGGTGTAGACATTCTGGCGCGCACCACCGGGATTGAAGCATCATGAGGATAGATGCGCATCACCACCTGTGGGACCTTTCGGCCGTGAACTACCCCTGGCTTATGGAGAAAGGTACAGTTCGGTTTTTCGGCGACCCGTCTTCCATCCAGCGGGACTATATGCTCCCGGAGTTTCGCGCAGACGCCATAGCCATGGGGTTCAGCGCTTCGGTACATATTCAGGTCGGTGCTGCTGACCCCTGGGCCGAGGCGCAGTGGGTACAATCCGTTGCCGACCAGTTCCCGGACTGGCCGTTGGTGCAAGTGGCATTCTGCGATCTGACCTCTGATGATCTGGATGCACAGCTCGACCGTCTTCAAACCCTGCCTTCGGTGCGCGGCGTTCGTCAGATTATTGGCCGCGCTCCGGGTGAAGACGCCTCAACTGGCACGAACGCGTTACTTGAAGACCCAAAGTTCTTGACTGGTTTGAAGCAACTAGGCACCCGGGGGCTGTCCTTTGATCTTCAACTGCTGCCAGAGCTGATGGGTCAAACCGCGAATGTCCTCGCACAGGCCCCGGAAACCCAGATCGCACTCTGCCACGCAGGTTCGCCGTACGATCGGACTCCGCAAGGTTTGCGAGTGTGGGCAGATGAATTGACGGCATTGTCAAGCCTGCCACAAATCTGTTGCAAACTCTCCGGCCTCGGAATGTTCGACCACAACTGGAACGCTGAAAGCGTCTCGCCGATCGTTTCAACCTGCTTGTCACAGTTCGGCGCCGATCGCTGCATGTTCGGATCGAACTTCCCGGTCGACAGCCTTACCTCAACTTACAAAGAAGTCGTTTCCCGACACGAGGAACTCATCCCGGAGTCGATGCTGGACGACGTATTTCGCGGCACATCAGAACGTTTCTATCGCATTGAATAGCGGCGGCACATTCAAGCCAGAATACCTGCGCCGTTTTACTGAGACTGCTTGGCAAACCCGGCGAAAGGCCATGCGAATGAAAGCTCCTGCACGCAGGCTTTAAAGCTGACCGGCAGGCCCGCACCTTCATGTCACCTGTTTCCTCTGATCCTCCATTCCCATTGAGCACAGAATCGGACTGCTGTTTTGGCGAGACTGAAACGTGGACTTGTCCGACAGTCCGGACCAATTTGTCAGGATCAGGCTTTGTGCGACGGCACCGCCCAGTGTGGTGCCAGGACCGGTCACAATGAACAGATCCGGTGCGAACTCGTGCGCGGCCTGCGCTATGGCATGGGTGAAATCATAAGTCTCGGTCACTTGATGGCCCAGGGTGTAATCCCAAAGCGCATTCAGGTCGCAAGCTCCGGGCCACCATATCCGGCCACGACCGTCGATCAGGGGTAGGTCCGGTTGCCGAAACAAGACAGCGCCCAGTTTCGTGCGGCCTTGCACCGAGACCGGAGCCTGAAGATGCGAATGGAACCCGGCATGGTTGGCCAATCGCATGGGAAAACGTTCCTGAGCCACAGGTACGGCCTTTTCGAACACGGCCAAACCGGCGTCGTCGCCTGCAAGTACCAACATGCCGCCCAGATCAATCGACAGGGTCAGCGTTGCATCGGTTCGGTCAATGTCATCCACCAAGGCAAGCAGCTCTGCCTTGCGGGCCTGATCAGGACGCCAGTCGGAATCCATGAAAGGATAGATCAATTGGCCACCGATCATGTTTTCCTGCATCAGAGTGCCCATGGTGTTGACCACCTCGAACCCTCCTTCGGCCGATAGCGCACCGCCGCAGGCCAGCGCCGAATACCAGCCCATCGAATTTCCCGTCACCGCGACCACTTCGATTTTGTCAGGATTGATGGCGCGGAAATCGCCCAGAGTAGCGGCGTAGATCAAGGCGGATGCATTGTCGCCTCGCGTGTGCTTGGCCATGGAATATCGTGCGGCACCGTCCAGTTCGCTGAGGGTGTCTTGCCCCTGCGCGCGCCGCATGTCATCAAAGCGCGCCAGAAGGGCCTTGTCGCTGAATTGCCGACCCAGAACACCCAGTTCGGGCTTGTTATAGGTACCTCGGCCGGGGCAGATGACGACGGCAGTTTGTTTGGCGGAACTCATTTGCCGGCCTCCATCAAGGATCGCGCGGCTGCTTCGATGCTTTCTTTCGATGGCATGGTTGCAGCATAAGCCGGGCCGGTGGCAATAAAGCTATCTTCGGCGGTAATTCGGGCCAGCGGCACATCGGTGGTTTCGTGGAAATGCGCCATGAGAGCTTCGGCCACACCGCCATGATGGCGGGTTTCGTCTACAATCAGTATGCGTTTGGCCCCGGTCACGGCCTGTGTCAGTGCCGCTTTGGGTAATGGGGACAACCAGCGCATATCAACGATCCGGGTTTTGATCCCGTCAGCCTGCAACGCTTGGCGTGCCTGATGGCTGAGATAGACGCCATTTCCAAATGTGACAATTGCAAGATCGTTGCCGTCACCCTCCACACCTACCTCGCCGAAGCCGATCTTTTCAGGAGGGTCGGGATAGGTTTGCATCCAGCCGCCGTCTCCGGCCTCGTGCAGGTCCCGCATCGGGTAAAGCGCGATGGGTTCGAGGAAGACGACCAGCCGCTGTTCTTCACGCGCGAGGCGCACGCATTCTCGCAGCATCCGCGCGGCGTCGGCACCGTTCGACGGGCAGGCCAGGATCAGGCCCGGAATGTCGCGTAATACAGCAACCGAGTTGTCGTTGTGGAAATGTCCGCCAAACCCTTTTTGATACCCCAGTCCGGCAATGCGCACGACCATCGGGTTGGTGTATTGACCGTTCGAGAAAAAGGGCAGGGTGGCGGCCTCACCTCGCAGCTGATCCTCGGCATTGTGAAGATAGGCCAGAAACTGGATTTCCGGCATTGGCGTGAACCCGTTCTGAGCCATGCCGATCGCCAGGCCCAGGATCGACTGTTCGTCCAGCAACGTGTCGATCATCCGGTCAGGGCCAAACCGTGTTTGCAGCTTTTGGGTCACGCCGTAAACGCCGCCCTTGCGCCCGACATCTTCGCCCATCATGACGATCTCGCCATGTTCCAGCATCAGATCGGTCAGTGCCCAGTTGATCAATCGCGACATGATCTGCGGTTCGGAATGTGCCTTGAGGTCGCTGCCGAACACCTCGGTCCGACGCTCGGGTGCTGGGCCATTGGTTGGTGCGCAGGGGCGCGCGGGCGGGATCAGGCTGGCCATCACCTCTTTGGCATGTTGCAGGCGAGGGCGAGTGACTGCCTGATCGGCCACGCGGGCAACCCGGGCGCAGGTATCATTATAGACGCCTAGCGCCTGTTCCGGGCTCATCGCGCCGAACTGATCCAACAGGCGCACGGAATGCAGCAGCGGGTCGTTGGCCTCTTCGGCCTCAACCTCGGCCTTTGGCATATATGTGGTTGGCATATCGGCCCCGGCGTGACCGTACAGACGAACAGTCCGAACATGCAGAAAGGCGGGTTTCTTTCGGCTGCGCACATAGTCGGCCGCCTGTTGCGCAACGTGGTAGGAGTCAAACATGTCCAACCCGTCGCACGAGAAGTACTTTAGGCCGGGGCGACCCGAGAAAGTGGCCGCGATCCAGCCTTTCGGCGTTTTGGTCGAGATACCGATTCCGTTGTCTTCACAGCAGAACAGCAGGGGCAGGGGTACTGACTGGAAAGACGTCCACTGCGCTGTGTTGAACGCACCTTGTGCGGTGGAATGGTTGGCCGAGGCATCACCGAAGGAACAGAAGACGATGGCGTCGTCCGGCATATCTGCATGTTCCGGACGGCGACGACGCGCTGCGCTAATGCCATACGCCGCGCCAACCGCCTTGGGAAGGTGGCTGGCGATGGTCGAGGTCTGCGGTGGAATGCACAGCGCTTTTGATCCCAGAACCTTGTGGCGCCCGCCACTGATCGGGTCTTCGGAGGACGAGGCAAAGGACAGCAGAATGTCCCATGTCGGGCTTTGACCCGGCACCTGATCCGAGCGGGCAATCTGGAATGCCGCATCGCGGTAGTGCAGGAAGGCCGGATCAGTCGGGCGCAGGGCTGCGGCAACAGCCGCCATGCCCTCATGCCCGGACGACCCGATCGTGTAGAACCCCTGACCCGCCTTCTGCATCGCTCGGCTTTGCTGGTCGAGCGCCCGGCTCAGGCATTGCGCCCTGAAAAGCGCAACGGCTTCTGGGCCGGTCAGAGGACCTGACGGAGCGGTACCTTCAGGAAAGTCCAGCGCTGCAACCTGGCGCAGGAAATTGTCATGCACGATTGCGGCGCGATCCATGTCAGATGTCCTTAGGCGAAGGCTTGCAGACCTGTCTGCGCACGACCTAGGATCAGGGCATGCACGTCATGGGTGCCTTCATAGGTGTTGACGGTTTCTAGGTTCACCATGTGACGGATCACGTGGAAGTCCTGACTGATCCCGTTGCCACCATGCATATCGCGGGCATGACGGGCGATCTCAAGCGCCTTGCCGCAATTGTTTCGTTTGATCAGGCTGACCATCTCGGGCGCAGCACGGGCTTCGTCCATCAGGCGACCCACGCGCAGCGCGGCTTGCAGGCCCAGCGTGATCTCGGTCTGCATGTTGGCAAGCTTCAGTTGAAACAGTTGTGTCTGCGCCAGCGGACGGCCGAACTGTTTGCGGTCCAACCCATATTGCCGGGCCGCGTGCCAGCACGCCTCGGCTGCGCCCATTGACCCCCATGCAATGCCGTAACGCGCACGGTTCAGACAGCCGAATGGGCCTTTCAGACCTTCGACATTGGGCAGCAGGGCGTCTTCGCTGACCTCGACATTGTTCATCACGATCTCACCGGTGATCGAGGCGCGCAGAGACAGCTTGCCTTCGATCTTGGGGGCCGACAGCCCAGCCGTTCCCTTATCCAGAACAAAGCCCTTGATCTTGCCGCCATGCGCCTCGGATTTGGCCCAAACAACGAACACGTCCGCGATCGGGGCGTTCGAGATCCACATTTTCGACCCGTTCAGTACATAGCCGCCCTCGGTTTTCCTTGCGATTGTCTTCATCGAACCGGGGTCGGAACCGGCATCGGGTTCAGTCAGCCCAAAACAGCCGATATATTCGCCGCTTGCCAGTTTCGGCAGGTATTTCGTGCGCTGATCTTCGGTGCCGTAGGCGTAAATCGGATACATCACCAGGCTGGATTGCACCGACATCATTGAGCGGTAGCCGCTGTCCACACGCTCGACCTCGCGCGCGACTAGACCATAGGTCACATAGCTGGACCCAATACCGCCATATTCCTCGGGAATGGTTGTTCCCAGCAACCCCATCTCGCCCATCTCGCGAAAGATGGCTGGGTCGGTTTCTTCATTGGCAAACGCGGCAGTTACCCGAGGCAGCAGCTTATCTTGCGCGTAGGCATGTGCAGCGTCACGAACCATGCGTTCGTCTTCGGCCAACTGGTCTTCCATCAGGAACGGGTCGTCCCAGGTGAAGGGACCGAGATGCGGGGCGGATTGAGGTTTCATGCAAGTTTCCTTTCCACAGCGGTTTTCAGACGTGCAAGGCCCGCTGCAATTGTATCTTCGGCATAAGCGAACGACAGGCGAAGATGGCCCGGCATCCCAAAGGCGCGGCCGGGCACCAGGGCAACGCCGGCATCTTCCAGCAACCACGTGCAGAATTCCGCGTCGCTGTCAAATGGCCCGCCTTGTTCCTTCAGCAGATCAGTGCAGGACGGAAAGGCATAAAACGCCCCGTCCGGTGCTGAACAGCGCAATCCGGGCACCGCGTTCAACCCGTCTACGACCAGGTCTCGGCGAGTGGCAAAGAGGGCGCGACGCTCCTCCAGCAACCCGGGTTCGCAAGTGATCGCGGCCAGCGAGGCCCATTGTGAGATTGAGCATGCCCCCGATGTGACCTGTCCCTGTACAGCGACCATGGCTCTGATCAGATCGGTCGGTCCGATACCCCAGCCAATGCGCCATCCGGTCATTGACCAGGCTTTGGCCACACCGTTGACGATCAGCACGCGATTGGTCAGCGCCGGGGCGGCCTTGGCCACTGAAGCGAAAGGCACATAGCTGAGATGGCGGTAAATCTCATCCGCCAGAATCCAGACGTGAGTGTGGCGTTCCAACACCTCGAAAAGTCCTGAAATTTCTGCTTTTGAGTAAATCGAGCCTGACGGGTTCGAGGGCGAATTCAGCATCAGCCAGCGCGTGCGCGGTGTGATGGCGGCCTCCAATTGTTCAGGCAGCAGTTTAAAGCCCTGCTCCATCGGGCAAGGCAAAACCACCGGCACCCCACCTGCCATGCGGACAATATCGGAATAACTCGTCCAATAGGGTGCAGGCATGATGACTTCGTCGCCGGGGTTAAGGCTGGCCAGCATCGCATTTGCGATTACCTGTTTAGCGCCTGTTGATACGATGACCTGAATCATCTCGGCGCCCGCTTGTCGGGCGATTTCCACGCGCAGTGCAGGCACACCGGCAGTGGGTGGATATTTGGTTTTACCTTCCAGTGCTGCTGAATGCGCAGCTTCGACCACATAAGGCGGTGTAGGCAGGTCCGGTTCGCCGGTTGACAGCGCCAGAACATCGCGCCCTTCAGCGCGCAGGCGGGCGGCGGCCTCTGAGATCTGGACGATTTCCGACAATTCGATACCGTTCAACCGGTCAGCGCGCTGGAACATCATGAAACTTCCTCTGCAGATGAGTTTGGTTTTAGCCAGAAAGTCACTTGAGAAAAATACGCCAATAAGTATCCTTTCAGTGACTAAAACTCATGAATGTCATGCCCCGCATCAACTCACTGCCATCTCTTGCGCTCATGCGCAGTTTCGAAGCCGCCGCGCGCCATGAAAGCTACACAATGGCGGCCGAGGAGCTTGGCGTGACCCAAAGCGCGATCAGCCGTCAGGTCCGAGAGCTTGAGGCCGCGATTGGCGTTACGCTGTTTCGGCGGGTCGGTCGGGCCGTGCGCCTGTCAAAAGCGGGGCGGGCCTTGCGAGACGAGCTGGCAGGTGACCTTGAGCGTCTCAGTGGCACGATCAACCGTGCAATTGCAGCAGGAGACGGAGCGTCGCTGTTGACCTTGGCTGTACTGCCCACCTTTGCGACGCGGTGGCTGGTGCCGCGCCTGCCGGATTTCAAAATGCGCCATCCGGGGATTGAACTGGACCTGCACTCCTACACGACGCCTTTCAGCCTTGAAGAACGACGCACGGATCTGGCAATCCATTTCGGGCAGGAGGATTGGCCGGGTGCGCAATTGCGCAGGTTGTTCCCAGAGCATCTGGTGGTCACGGCAGCACCCGAGTTGCTCAGGCGTCACAGGCTGGACACCCGCGCGCAAACCTTTGATCTGCCGCTTTTGCATCTGACCTCGCGCCCCGAGCTGTGGTCCACCTATCACTCTCAGCTCGGGCTGGATCCGGGGGCGGTTTTTCTGGGGATGCGGTTTGACCAGTTCTCGATGCTGATCGAAGCCGCAGTCGTCGGTTTGGGTGCCGCTATTCTGCCCTCTTACTTGATTGAAGAGGAGGTGGCATCCGGCGTTCTGACCGAAATCGGCCAGATCACCAACACGCCGAACAGCGCCTATTACATTGCGACGCCAACTGGTCAGAAGAACGACGCGGTTCAGGCTTTTGCAAACTGGATCAGCAAGCAGACGCGGGCACGCGGGTAACTGGGCAAATACAGAAGATCGAATTCATTGCCCGCAGGCACATCTCAGGCAAAAATCTGCCTGAGCCAGGTTTCAAACATCTGTTTTGCAGCTGCGTTCGCGTTCGATCTCTGCCCATCGACAAGGAAATGGTTCTGTTCGATTGGAATGGCGTCCCCGACAATCGCGATGGACCTTCCGGCCTCGATTGCCGTTCTGGCAAAGCGCTCAAGGATTACTGCGTATCCTCCACCTTCCGACACAATGTCCACGGCGGCAATTGTCGTGTCCACGGTGTAGGAAGACGCCGTGGGAGAATACGTTATGCCGAATGCGGAGAAATACCTGTGCCACATGTCCTGAAACCCCAAGATCTGTATCTGCGGTTTATCAAGCAGTTCTTCAGTTGAAGGCCATTTCTGATTTCGCGACTTGGTCGCAACCGGAACGATGCGCTCATCCGAGATCTTGCTGATTGGCCCATCGTTCCATTCCCTGTTTCCCAAACGCAGTTCGACATCAACGTTTTCCCTGCCTGCGGATTCTGCCCAGATATTTGAAACCAACCTGATGGATACACCCGGGTGGGCGCGCGAAAACTCGGGCAATTTGCCGGCAAGGAACAAGCTGGCCGTGGAAATCGGCACACGCACGACCAACTCGTGCTTCTGACTGGAACCAAACAGGCTTGCGGTTGACAGGTCGATATCGCCCAAAGCGCGCCGAACAGAGAACGCATACGCCTGTCCGACCTCTGTCAGGCTTAGATTCCGAGCGGCGCGAAAGAACAAAGGGCAGCCCAGCTGTGCTTCCAGCGAGCGAACGTGCAGGCTCAAGGCCGTCTGTGTGATGCCCAGTTCTTCTGCCGCAGCAGTAAAGCTCATATGCCGTGCGGCACAGTCAAAAGACCGTAGCCAGACCAGATTGGGCGATTTGGACATTTCCAGCACCAAAAAAATTTATGGATACTGGCGATATTTATTCGTTTTACACGCTGCATTCAACGCCCGTAAATTTCATCAGGGAAAAACAGTGCTGGTCATCAGATTGGGCATCGGAAAGGGAACGCAGGTATGAAAGTTGGATTTATCGGCCTTGGAAATGTCGGCGGGAAACTCAGTGGCAGTTTGCTGCGCAACGGCGTTGATCTGACCGTACACGATCTGAACTCTGATCTGGTGTCAGGTTTCGTCGACCGCGGGGCAAAGGCTGCCGAGAATCCGGCACAACTGATGCGGGATTGTGATGCGGTCATCACCTGCCTGCCTTCTCCGGCGGCTTCGGACGCCGTAATGCAGGAAATGCTGCCCGAAGTGACCGTGGGCAAAATCTGGATGGAAATGTCCACGACGGATGAAGCAGAGGTCAAGCGTCTGGGTGCTATGGTGAAGGATCGCGGTGGCGCTGCCGTCGATTGTCCGGTCTCGGGCGGATGTCATCGGGCGGATACCGGTAATATTTCGATCTTTGCCGGATGTGATCGCGCCACGTTCGAACGTATCCTGCCGTTCCTGACCACGATGGGGCGTCGCATTCTGCACACGGGCGAACTGGGATCAGCTTCGGTGCTGAAGGTGCTGACCAACTATCTGGCCACTGCAAACCTGATCACCTGTTCAGAGGCGCTTGTCGTCGCCAAAGCCGCCGGAATGGATTTGAATACGGCGTATGAGGCAATGAAGATCAGTTCGGGGACATCCTTCGTGCATGAAACCGAAAGCCAGGTAATTCTCAACGGATCTCGCGATATCTCATTCACGATGGATTTGGTTCTAAAGGATATTGGCCTTTTCCAGGAGGTGGCAGATCGCGCCGGGGTGCCGCTGGAGATCAATCCGCTTATGATCGAGGTTTTCAAGGATGGGATCGAGAAATACGGCCCCCGTGAGTTTTCCCCCAACATCATCCGCCGGCTTGAAGACAAAACCGGGCTGGATATCCGCGCACCGGGATTCCCATCGGAAATGCTGGACGATGAACCTGAAGAGCCCGGTTACGAAGTGATCCCGCAGGGATCTGACCTGAAGGCCGCCGAATAGGGCGGTGCGCGGCGGGCAGGAAACGGATCTACAGCATGGCGGATCATCATTCTTACGCCGTTACGTTCGCCGACATGGGGGATCCTGCATCACGCCTGAAGCAAATCGGCTGAAACGTCTGGCCGTTTTTCGTGCCGCGGTTGCTGAGGGGAACGGTTCGCTTTCCGTTGCAGGTGTCCGCAAGAAACCGGATGGGCGGGGCAAGTTGCGCAAGGCGCTCGATAACCACCGCCCGTGCCACGAATAGGTCACATCATGTATCGCCGGCCATCACGCAAATATCCTTACGAGCCTCCTCCGGCTTGGTCCTGAAAAAGGCGACTTTATTCAGGAAAGGACAATCACGTGACGACCCAAGATGCGAACCCTCAGGACACCACCTACGCACCGCCCGAGCCCGGCCCCATGAGCCGCGAATGGCATTGGCACCCGGACTTGCCGGTGAAATACGCCCCGTACTGGAACTGGCCGCCGAAAATCGGCGTCTTGGCGAAATGGGTTTGGCAGAACTGGCTTCAGTTCTCGGACCGCTCGATCTTTCTGGCCTTGGCCTTCCTTGTGGCCTTCTGGATACAACCCGTCGATGCCGGGCAGGCCTCGTTTGCCCCGGGCTGGATGTCATGGGTATTCATTCGGAACTGGGTGCTGCTGTTGATCGTCGCGGGTGGCCTGCACATGTGGTTCTACGGGGTCGACGGGCAGGGAAAGCTGCTGAAATACGACCCGAGACCCTACATGAAGCGCAAGAATGCTTTGTACAAGTTCGGCTATCAGACCTGGGACAACATCTACCATTCAATGGTCTTTGGCGCGACATTCCTGTCGATGCTGGAGTGCTTTCTGCGCTGGATGTACGCCAACAACTATATTGCCTCGCCCAGCTTCACCGCGCATCCGGTCTGGTTCGTGCTGCTGTTTCCGATCCTGGCGATCTGGCAGAGCTTTCATTTCTACGTGGTGCATCTGTTTCTGCATCAGCCGTTCATCTACAGACATGTTCACGCCGTGCATCACCGCAACGTCAATACCGGCCCATGGTCGGGCATGTCGATGCACCCCGTCGAGGCCTTCGGATATCTTAGTGCCATCCTGATCGTGTTGGTACTGCCCAGCAACCCGGTCCACATGATCTTTCTGGGCTATTGGCTTATGCTGGGTGCCGCCTCGTCTCATTCCGGGTACGAGGCCATCTGGGTGCGCGACCGTCAGGCGTTGTTGATCGGGGCGTTTTTCCACCAGTTGCATCACCGTTATTACGAATGCAATTACGGCAACGCGGAAATGCCCTGGGACAAGTGGTTCGGTACCTATCACGACGGCTCGGAAGAGGCCACAAAACGAACACGCTACCGCAAGCGCGAAATGCACGCCAAATAGGGCGACACGCAACGCGGGCCGTGCGCAGATGGCGCCGCTATGGCGGATCATTTTTCTTGCCCGACAACGCTTGATTGAACCGACCCCGTTGCCGAAATCCTGACCCTATACGAAACTGGGCGCGCGGGGCCGGATGGCAATTCCCTCCGGCCCGATTATACTGGGCAAATGAAAGATACCGCTCCAGATTGGTTTGAAACCTGTGTCAGCCAGCTGACCACAACAAGTACTCAACGTGTGTGGTCAGTTCTGGTCACGATTTTCGGCGATCTGGCGCAGGATGGGTCGGATCAGATCAGTGGATCGCTCATTACGGCGCTTACGCGTCTGGCGGGGATCAGGGCCGAGGCCACACGTGTTGCGTTGCATCGGTTGCGCAAGGAAGGTTGGATTGAAAGCACGCGGGTTGGTCGGAACAGTGTGCACAGGCTGACCAGCTTTGGTCGCAGTCAAAGCGTAGCGGCCGCATCGCGTATCTATTCCCGCGACTCGAACATGCCGGATATCTGGCATGTCCTCATCGCCAGCAACTCGGAAAGTTCCCGGAAGGAATTGTCGGATCTGATGCTGACAGGAGATTACTTCTCACTGAATGCGTCCACAGCCATGGCGCCCGGGCCGATGCCGGATGACCTTGAGGAGCTTCTGGGTTTCGAGAGCGACACGATTTCCGTCCCAAACTGGCTTCGGGATCTGTGTGGACCGGAGCCGCTGAAAACCGCCTATGATCAATTCTGGGACGCAATTCAGATTGTTGAGCGGCTTTTGCCTGCGGAAGGGGCGGGCGATCCGATGCGTTCGGCGGTTTTGCGCGTATTGGTCGTGCACGCTTGGCGACGTATCGTTCTGCGCCATCCGAGCCTGCCGCCGGTTTTCCTGCCGGACGACTGGAAAGGCGCCGCGTGCAGAGAAGCTGTCTCGCACTTGTTGGACAGGCTGCCGCGCCCGTCGCTTTCGAGCTTGGAAGCCGAGCTGATAGACTAACCCTCAGCAAGGCAAAATTCGGGCGAGCTGTTGGATTTCCTGCCATAATCAAGAGTGGCTGTGTCGTTTTGTGCAGTCACGAAAACCTCTTTGGTCAGCAGTCACCTTTAATGTTACAGGATGTGCGACACATGAGAAAATTGAGTAACATAAGTCTTGCATCGAATCAGGGGAAGATTTATTAACCGACCAGACGGTTGATATTGTTCCGAGGGAACAGGGGTACTCTAAGATGGACGCTTTCATTTGTGACGCGACGCGCACTCCGATTGGACGATACGGAGGAGCGCTCTCGTCGGTCCGCACAGATGATCTGGCCGCTCTTCCTTTGGCGGCTTTGAAGGCGCGCAACCCTCAGGTCGACTGGGCCAGTGTTGACGACGTGATCTATGGCGATGCCAACCAGGCGGGCGAGAGCAACCGAAACGTTGCGCGTATGGCGGCACTGCTGGCGGGTTTGCCGATTGAAGTGCCGGGAACGACGGTGAACCGTTTATGTGCCAGCGGCATGGATGCTGTGGGAATGGTGGCGCGCGGCATCAAGGCGGGCGACTACGATCTGGCCATCGCGGGTGGCGTGGAAAGCATGTCCCGCGCGCCGTTCGTGATGCCCAAGGCAACTTCGGCGTTTACCCGCAGCAATGCGGTGTACGACACCACGATCGGTTGGCGCTTTGTGAACCCAAAAATGAAGCAGGCATACGGCGTGGACTCCATGCCGCAAACGGCCGACAATGTCGCCGAAGATTATGGTATCAGCCGGGAAGACCAGGATGCCTTTGCTGCACGCAGTCAGTCCCGCTGGGCCACCGCGCATGCGGCTGGGGTGTTCAAGGACGAAATCACGCCGGTTTCGGTTTCCCAGCGCAAGGGCGATCCGATTTTCGTTGATACGGACGAGCACCCGCGCCCGGGAACTACGGCCGAAAAACTCGCGGGTTTGAAAGGTGTGAACGGGCCCGACAAAACCGTGACGGCGGGGAATGCATCCGGTGTGAATGATGGCGCAGCGGCGATCCTGATGGCGAATGAGGCCGCAGCAGCCAAGAACGGTCTGACCCCGATAGCCCGGGTGGTTGGCATGTCGGTTGCAGGTGTTGCACCACGTGTAATGGGCATCGGCCCGGTGCCGGCTAGCCGCAAGGTTTTGGCCCGGGCAGGGCTGAGCGTGGATCAGATGGATGTGATCGAGTTGAATGAGGCGTTTGCGTCTCAGGGCCTTGCCACCTTGCGCGAGCTGGGCCTGCCGGACGACGCGCCCCACGTGAACCCCAATGGCGGGGCCATCGCTTTGGGCCATCCGTTGGGTATGAGCGGCGCGCGTCTGGTGCTGACCGCAGCCTATCAATTGAAACGTACCGGGGGTCGCTATGCGCTCTGCACCATGTGTGTGGGTGTCGGGCAGGGCGCTGCCCTTATTCTTGAACGCGTGTAACGGAGGAGACGGGACATGTATGCTCAGATGGTAGAATCCGAAGCGTCAAATGATGATCCGGACAAGCTTGCTGAATTCCAGGCGCGGATCGACGCGGATATCAAGATCGAGCCTAAGGATTGGATGCCTCAGGGGTATCGCAAGACCCTGATCCGTCAGATTGGACAGCACGCTCATTCCGAAATTGTGGGCCAATTGCCCGAAGGTAACTGGATCACGCGCGCGCCGACACTGGAGCGCAAGGCGATCCTTCTGGCCAAGGTGCAGGATGAGGCCGGGCATGGGCTCTACCTGTATTGTGCGGCCGAAACGCTGGGTGTCAGCCGCGACGAGATCACCGAGATGCTGCTGGACGGCCGCATGAAATACTCGTCGATCTTTAACTATCCGACGTTGAACTGGGCCGATATTGGCGCGGTTGGATGGTTGGTCGACGGGGCGGCGATCATGAACCAGGTGCCGCTGCAAAGAACGTCATTCGGACCGTATTCCCGCGCCATGATCCGTATCTGCAAGGAAGAGAGCTTCCATCAGCGTCAGGGTTATGACGCGATCCGCAAGATGGCCGAAGGCACGCCCGAACAGCGCAAGATGGCACAGGATGCGATGAACCGTCTGTGGTACCCGTCGCTGATGATGTTTGGGCCCTCGGACAAGGACAGTGTGCATTCGGCGCAATCCATGGCCTGGAAGATCAAGATCAACACCAATGACGAACTGCGTCAGAAATTTGTCGATCAAACCGTTCCGCAGGCCGAATATCTGGGTCTGACGATTCCCGATCCGGACCTGAAATGGAACGAAGAGCGGGGCCACTATGATTACACCGATCCCGATTGGTCCGAATTCTTTGACGTGATCAAGGGCAATGGTCCCTGCAATATCGATCGTCTGGCCGCACGGAACAAGGCTTGGGACGACGGCAAGTGGGTTCGTGACGGGCTGTTGGCCCATGCCCGCAAGAAAAAGGCCGGCAGTCTGGCTGCTGAATAAGCTTACCCTGAGGAGGAAACCCGATGAACACCGAATGGCCCCTGTGGGAAATCTTCATCCGCGGCCAACATGGGATGAGCCACCGACATGTCGGTTCGCTGCACGCCCCGGACGCGGAAATGGCAATCAAGAACGCGCGCGATGTCTATACCCGCCGCAACGAAGGCGTCTCGATCTGGGTGGTCGAAGCCAACAACATATCGGCCTCGTCGCCCAGCGACAAAGGTCCGTTGTACGAACCAAGCGAAAGCAAGGTGTACCGCCACCCGACTTTCTTCGACATTCCCGATGAAGTGGGGGCAATGTGATGACCCGGGATGAGGCATTTCTGCAATTCCTGCTGCGAATGGGAGACAACACCCTGATCCTCGGCCACCGTGTCAGTGAGTGGTGCGGCCATGCGCCGGTGCTGGAGGAAGATATCGCATTGGCCAACACCGCGCTGGACCTGATAGGTCAGACCCAGATGTGGCTGGGTCTTGCGGGCGAGGCCGACAGTGGCAAAAGCGCCGACGATCTGGCTTTCCTGCGCGACGCCTGGGATTTCCGCAACGTGTTGCTGGTCGAGGTGCCGAACGGCGATTTCGGCCGTACGCTGATGCGCCAGTTCCTGTTCGATGCGTGGCATTTGATCATGCTGGGACGCCTCATGACATCCTCGGACGAGCGGGTCGCAGCAATCGCCGCCAAGGCCAGTAAGGAAGTTACCTACCATCTGGAACGTTCGGGCGACACGGTTGTCGGGCTTGGTGACGGAACCGAGGAAAGCCATGCCCGGATGCAGGACGCACTGGATTACCTGTGGCCCTATGTGGGCGAGATGTTTGCCAGCGACGAGGTTGACGCCCAGATGCTCGCCGCAGGTATCGCGCCGAACCCGGAGGACTTGCGAGAGGAATACGACGCTCTGGTTGAGCGGGTTCTGAACCAGGCAACGCTGACCGTTCCTGAAAGCCGTTTTGCCCATAAAGGCGGCCGCGATGGGCGCATGCATACCGAGCATCTGGGCCATCTGCTGACGCAGATGCAATGGCTGCAACGCGCCTATCCCGGAGCCAAGTGGTAAGAGCGGATGCGGGTCCCGACTGACCAGATATGGAGCTGGCTGGATGCCGTGCCCGATCCCGAAATCCCGGTGATTTCCGTCGTGGATTTGGGCATTGTGCGTGATGTGCGCTGGGAGGCTGACACGCTGGTCGTAACCGTCACGCCAACGTATTCCGGTTGCCCGGCGACGTCCATTATCAGTATGGATATCGAAACCGCCCTGCGCGATCACGGCATCGGGGAACTGCGCATAGAAACCAGCATTTCGCCCGCCTGGACCACCGATTGGCTCAGCGAAAAAGGTCGCGCCAAGCTGGAAGACTATGGAATCGCGCCGCCGCAACCCGCCGGCGGCCCGGATCGCTGCCCCCATTGCGGTAGCAAGGCAGTCGAAAAGGTCAGCCAGTTCGGCTCGACCCCATGCAAGGCCCATTGGCGCTGCACGGATTGTCTGGAACCCTTTGACTATTTCAAGTGCATCTGAGGAGGAGCACCGGATGGCACGTTTTCACGACCTGAAAGTCACCGACATCCACAAAACCATCCGCGATGCGGTTGTTGTTACGCTTGAACCCGTAAATGGCGCAGCGGAACAGTTCGACTTCGCCGCCGGCCAGTACCTGACTTTCCGGCGCGAATTTGACGGCGAAGAGTTGCGCCGCTCCTATTCCATCTGTGCTGGCAAGGATGACGGTGTTCTTCAGGTTGGCATCAAACGCATCGAGGGCGGAGCCTTCTCAAGCTGGGCAAATGAAGAGCTCAATGTAGGTGACGTTGTGCAGGCGATGCCACCAATGGGCAATTTTCACGTACCCATCGATGCGGATGCGGAAAAACAATACCTTGGCTTCGCTGGCGGATCGGGAATCACGCCTGTTCTGTCGATCCTCAAGACCACATTGGCCGGTGAACCCAAATCCCGTTTTACGCTGATCTATGCCAACAAGGGCATCAACACGATCATGTTCCGTGAGGAATTAGAGGATCTGAAAAACCTCTATATGGGCCGGCTGAACGTTATCCACATTCTCGAAACCGACGCGCAGGAGATTGACCTGTTTACCGGTCTGGTAACGCAGGAAAAATGCCGCGAGCTGTTCAAGCTCTGGATCGATATCAAGACTGCAGACACGGCGTTCATCTGCGGACCAGAGCCGATGATGCTGGGTATTGCTGCCGCGCTGCGGGAACACGGGCTTGAGGAAAGCCAGATCAAGTTCGAACTCTTTGCCAGCGCCCAGCCGGGTCGGGTCAAGCGCAAGACAAGCGCGGCAGAGGCAGGCACGCAGGCAAACCAGACCAGCGCTTTGATCACATTGGATGGCGCTACGCAGACCGTGACCTTGCCGAAAGATCAGTCCATTCTGGATGCAGCCTTGGAAAATGCCATGGACGCGCCTTACGCCTGCAAGGCCGGGGTTTGTTCAACGTGCCGCTGCCGTGTCGTAGAAGGCGAGGTCGAGATGCTCGCCAATCACGCGTTGGAAGATTACGAGGTCGAAAAAGGTTATGTGCTGAGTTGTCAGGCTTACCCGGTGACCGACCGCGTGGTCGTGGACTACGACCAGTAAAGGGAGAGGATCAATGACCGACGCCATGACACTCGACAGCTACCTGGCCGCAGGCGGAGTGCTGACCAATCCGACCAATGTACCGCCGCGTTACCGCGCCGAGCTGATGAAACTGATGGCTACGTTTGTGGACAGTGAACTCGCTGGTGCCGCAGGGTTTGCTGATGTCATCAACCAAGGCCTTGGCATAAAGGAACGCATTGCGGCGGCGAAAATTGTGTTGGAAAAGACGGACCACGCGGACCGGGTCCTGAAAATCATGGGTGAGTTCGGTGCCGATACGGATCGGTATGCCACGCACCACCCGTGGACTGCCCGGTTGGACCGTGATGCGGATGTTGGTGCGGTCCGCAGCGAACATGACATGCGTCTTGCAGTATTCAATTATCCGATTTCGGGTTGGACTGATGCCGTCGTCATGAACCTGCTGATGAGCCGCGCCGTAGCAGAGCAACTGGCGGAGTTTTCGACCGTCTCTTACCAGCCTCTGGCCGAGGCTTTTCGACAGATCGCACCGATCGAGGCACATCACGGCGAACTGGCGTTGGAAGGCGCTGTGAAGCTGGTTGAAAACGGAGAGTCACAAGACATGCAACGCGCGGTGGACTATTGGTGGCCCCGCGTAGCTGTGTCTTTCGGGAGAGATGATCCGAAACGATTTGAGCACCTGAAGTCACTGGGCTTGCGCCACAGAGCCAACACTGCGCTACGGGAACGTTGGACACAGGCAGCGGGTGCAGCATTGAAAAGGTTGGGTTTGAAACCACCTTCCTAGCCAGAGTATTTCTTAAGGAGTGAGAGCAATCCGTTTCTGACGTGATTTGACAAGCGCGTTGGCGATTGTGACGTGTTCCTGAAGGATCGGTTGGCTGGTTTCAAAACGCCTTGTCAGAGAGGTGGCAGTGCCAGGTTTCCCTGACATTGCCTTTGAGACGAAGTATGTGGCGATTTTTTCGGTCTGCGAGTTAAACCGCCCTGTCTCGTGGAAGGCTGAACCCGGCCGTTTTCGCGACCAGAACCGGGTTTGCAACCGGACTAGAGACACTCGGCCAGAGTTTTTGCCATGTTGAGAATAACTTGCGGGTAGAGATCGGCTCCGGGTTCAAGATCAGAGCCCAGCGGATCGATTACGCCCGTTTTGGCCTCGGTCCCATTCAGTACGGTTTTGACGATGCCGGGGTTGAACTGTGGCTCGGCGAGAACGCAGCTGATACCTTCTTCGCGGATACGGCTTTGAATCTCAGCAATGCGAGCCGGGCTCGGGTCCGAGGCGTCGGCGATCGAAATCGCTCCTACGGCAGGGAAGTCAAATGCGTCTTCGAAGTACTGATAGGCGTCATGGAAGACGATAAAGCTTCCACCACGAACCGGATCAAGCGTCTCAGCCACTTCCGCAGATAGCGCAGCCATTTCTTCGCGCGCGGCTGCGGCATTTGCAAAATATGCGCCTGCATTGTCCGGATCGGCTGACGACAACTGCGCGGCGATCAAGTTCAGCCAGGTTTCAGCATTTGCCGGTGAAAGCCAAGCATGTGGGTCGTGCTCGCCGTGCGCGTGATCGTGATGATCATCGTGGTCGGCGTGTTCCTTGTGATAGTGGTCATCATCCTTGGCATGGTCGTCGTGATCATGCTCGTCTTCATGCGCATGCTCATCATCGTGATCATCATGATCTTTGTGGTCCGCATGATCGTCATGATCGTGGTCATCGTCCTTCGCATGATCGTCATGATCATGCCCGTCGTCTTCGGTATGCTCATCATCATGATCGTGTTCGTCTTCGTTCTCATGATCATGGGCCTCGAACAGAGCGCTTTCACGGAAATCAAGAAGAACAGTGCCATCGGAGTCCAGTAAGGACGTGACGGTCGCTCCGTCTGTAAGGGTTTCGACTGCACTTTCCATCCACGGTGTCAGGTCTTCTCCCATCCAGAACACCAGATCGGCATCCTGCAATGCCGCCGCCTCGGACGGGCGCAGGTTGTATTCATGAGGGGAGGCACCCGGTGTCACGATCAGGGCAGGCGAGCCGACGCCCTCCATGACACGAGCAACAAGCGAATGGACTGGTGCGATGTCGACCGCGACGTTTGGAACCTCTGCAAGGGCCGTGCCACCCATCAATGCAACCGTAATCGAAACTGGAAGAAGCTTTCTGGACATCAGACCCTCTGTGTGATTTTATAACGTTACGAGTGGCAATACATGATATGAAATAACATGACAAGTGATACGCATCCTGTCTCTGCCGGTGAAACAGCCCCGGTCGGTTTTCAGGAACATGACCACCAGACTTGCGTCAAAACGGCGTTGGTATCCGCCGAGGCGCGGTGCAAGGAAGAAGGGCTGCGTCTGACGCCGGTCCGGCGCAAGGTTCTGGAGATGTTGCTGCAAGAGCATCGGGCCCTTGGTGCTTATTCGATCCTTGACCGCTTGCGCGATGAAGGATTTGGATCTCAACCTCCGGTCGCCTATCGGGCGCTGGATTTCCTCGTTCAAAACGGGTTCGTTCACAAGATCGAGCGCCTGAATGCATTCGTTGCCTGTTCTCATCCCGGCGCGTCGCATTCTCCGGCGTTCATGATCTGCAGGAAGTGCGATGCGGTTGCCGAGGCTCAGTCCACGCCTGCCAAA
Source organism: Ruegeria sp. YTSB088 (assembly GCF_059609825.1). NCBI lineage: Bacteria > Pseudomonadati > Pseudomonadota > Alphaproteobacteria > Rhodobacterales > Roseobacteraceae > Ruegeria > Ruegeria sp. YTSB088. Next base: position 354,025 of record NZ_JBXWMM010000004.1, read on the forward strand.
GGTGTTCTTGGTGCTGCTGCGCGCGCAGCGGGTTTCGAGATCGAGCGAACGGTTGTAGAAGCCGAGGGACTTTGCCCCGACTGCACCGAAAAGGCCTGAAAATGTCGCTCGTTTCTGTCGAGAATCTCAGTGTGCGCTACGGTGCCAATACTGTTCTGAGCCATGTGGATATGGCAGTCGAACCTGGTGAGATCGTCACCATCGTCGGGCCAAACGGATCGGGTAAAACCAGCCTGTTACGGGCTATCATTGGCGCGACCAAGCCATGTGCCGGGCATGTATCACTAAAACCCGGATTGAAGATCGGATACGTGCCACAAAAACTGCATGTCGACCCCACGTTGCCAATCTCTGTCGAGAGATTCATGCGCCTGACGGATCGCGTTTCACGTCGCCAATGCGTCGAGGCGCTGGAAACGGCGGGCGTCCCGGATCTGTTGAAGCGTCAGATGTCGCAATTGTCGGGCGGTCAGTTTCAGCGTGTGTTGCTGGCGCGGGCGCTGATCAACAAACCTGACGTCCTGCTGCTGGACGAGGCGACACAGGGACTGGACCAGCGCGGTTCGGCGAGTTTCTACCAGCAAATCGAAGCTGTGCGCCGCGAAACCGGATGCGCCATTCTCATGATCAGTCATGAATTGCACGTGGTCATGAGCGCCTCGGACAGAGTGATATGTCTCAACGGGCATGTCTGCTGCGAGGGATCGCCTGCGGTGGTCGCCTCGGCACCGGAATACCGGGCCTTGTTCGGAACGGGCACAGGCGGTGCGCTTGCCCTTTACCGGCACGAGCATGACCACCATCATGACCATGATGCAAACCCCCAGAAAGCGGCGGAATAATGCTTGACGATTTTATGATGCGGGCAACGCTCGCGGGTGTCGGTGTTGCGTTTGCGGCTGCTCCTCTTGGGTGTTTCGTGGTGTGGCGCCGCATGGCGTATTTCGGTGATGCAACCGCACATGCCGCTATTCTGGGCGTGGCCCTGTCGCTGACATTTCAGATGTCGATCTTCACCGGTGCGCTGGCCGTTGCACTGATTATGGCGCTGGCGGTCACTTTGCTGGCTGGTCGTGGCTATGCGATGGACACGCTGCTGGGGGTGTTGGCGCATTCCGCTTTGGCCTTCGGTCTTGTTGCTGTCTCGTTTTTGTCCGGCGTCCGCATAGATTTGATGGCATATCTGTTCGGGGATATTCTTGCAGTATCCCGTTCTGATCTCCTTGTGATCTGGGGCGGCGCGGCGCTTGTCGTGGCGCTGATTGCCTGGCGATGGTCTCAACTACTGACGGCCACATTGAATGAGGAACTGGCCTATGCCAGTGGTTTCGACCCCAGGCGGGAACAGTTGATCCTGACCCTGTCTTTGGCTGTAACCGTGGCTGTTGCGATCAAGGTCGTGGGGGTATTGCTGATTGCGGCGATGCTGATCATTCCCGCGGCGGCTGCGCGGAATCTGGCCCGGTCACCGGAATCCATGGCATTGATAGCAGCAGGAATAGGCGCGTTTTCCGCGATCGCGGGGCTAAGAGCGGCCTATGTTTTCGATACCCCGGCAGGGCCTTCGATCGTCTGCGTGGCCGCTGTTTTGTTTGCCTGTCTCAGCGTGGTCGGATGGCGAACGCAGGGCAGGGCCTGATCGACCCGGGCGGTAAGCGAATGTCATTCACGTTAACCAGATAGGTCCTGGTGTTGTCCGATGCAGGTGCGCATAAAAAAGGCCCGCAGACTGAGTGCGGGCCTTATTCATTCTTTGACGATACAGCTTACTGCGGAATCTCGCCTTCCAGCCCTTCAACATAGAAGTTCATACCAGCCAGAGTGCCATCGTCAGCGGTTTCGCCTTCAGCCAGCCAGTCGCTGCCGTCCTGCTTCTTCAGCGGACCGGTGAACGCGTGATAGCTGCCATCTGCAAGCGCCGCCTTCAGGGCCAGCGCCTCTTCTTTGACGTCTGCGGGAACCGCGTCCGAAATCTCGCCGATTTCAACCATTCCTGCTCCGATACCATCCCAGGTGTTGGAAGACGTCCAGGTCCCGTCCATAACGGCCTTAGTCCGCGCGATGTAATAGGGGGCCCAGTTGTCGATGATCGATGACACACGCGGGAGCGGTGCGTATTCGCTCATGTCCGATGCCTGACCAAAGGTGATCACATTGCCGGCCTCTTGAGCCGCTGCTTGCGGCGCTGTCGAGTCGGTGTGCTGCAGGATTACGTCGGCACCCTGTTCGATCAAAACGGTGGCGGCGTCAGCTTCTTTCGCCGGGTCGAACCACGTGTAGGCCCAGACAATCTTGAACTCGACATCCGGGTTCACCTTCTTGGCGTGGATATAGGCCGAGTTGATGCCACGGATCACTTCGGGAATCGGGTAAGAACCGATATAACCGATGATGTTGGACTTGGTCATTTTGCCAGCGATGTGGCCCTGAACGGCGCGGCCTTCGTAGAAACGAGCCGAGTAGACCGAGACGTTGTCGGCGGTTTTATAACCGGTCGCGTGCTCGAATTTCACGTTCGGAAACTTCTTGGCCACGTTGATGGTAGGGTCCATGTAACCAAACGAGGTAGTGAAGATCAGATCTGCGCCTTCCAGCGCCATCTGCGTCATCACACGCTCGGCGTCCGGACCCTCCGGAACTGATTCGACGAATACGGTTTCAACCTTGTCCCCGAACTCTTTTTCAACGGCCTGACGGCCCTTGTCGTGTTCATAGGTCCAGCCGCCGTCTCCGACAGGGCCGACATAGACGAAACCGACTTTGGTCTTGTCTTCGGCCATGGCCCCCGAGGCCAGACCCAGCGCCATAGCGGCACTTGTCAGAAGTGTAGTGAATTTCATGTGTTACTCCCCAAATTGGTTCTGTTGGCCCCTAGTGTGAGGCATGGAATATCCGGCCCAGTGAAGCAGGTGCGCTGCTCTTGTCGGCCGAAAGGATCACAAGCACAAGGATCGTGATGATATAGGGCGACATTGCCAGATACTCGACGGGAATGGCAACGCCTGCAGCCTGCAAATTAAGCTGCAATACCGTAATGCCGCCGAACAAATAGGCACCCAGCAGTACCCGCCACGGCTTCCAGCTGGCAAAGACAACAAGAGCCAATGCAATCCAGCCGACTCCGGCGGTCATGCCCTCGGTCCACTGCGGCACTCGGATCAGGCTGATGTAGGCGCCGCCAAGACCGGCGCAGGCACCGCCGAACATGATGGCCAGAATGCGGATCTTGATCACCTTGTAGCCAAGCGCATGCGCGGCATCGTGGTTTTCACCGACCGCCCGCAGGATCAGACCAACACGAGTAAATTTCAGCACCGCCCAGACGGCTGCCGTTATCGCGATGCCCAGGTACAGGACCGGGTCATGTTGGAACAAGATCGGGCCGACAACCGGGATATCGCTGATCAGCGGAATATGGATGTCGCCCATACTGGGGGGTTTGATCCCAACGTAGCTCTGCCCGATTAGTGCACTGAACCCAAGGCCGAACAGCGTCAGAGCCAAACCGCTGGCTACCTGGTTGGCCAATGCAAACTGCGTCAGCAAGACAAACAGAAGCGAAAGAACAGCGCCGCCGATGGCAGCAGCGACAAAGCCCAGCCAGGGCGAGCCCGTCTCGACCGAGATGGCAAAGCCGCTGATTGCGCCCACGATCATCATGCCTTCGACGCCGAGGTTCAGAACACCTGCCTTTTCGACGACCAGTTCTCCGATTGCGGCAAGCAGCAGAGGCGTTGCGGCCACCATCAGTGAGGCGACCAGAAGTACGGGGTTGATTTGGCCAAGATCCATGAGTCACGCCACCTCTTTTCGGGCCGCACGGATGCGGAAATTTGTCAGAAGATCCAAGGCCAGCAGGAAAAACAGCAGCATGCCCTGAAACACCTGAATGGCCGCAGCAGGAAGGCCCAGTTTGGACTGCGCGATTTCACCGCCGATATAGGTGAGCGCCATCAGAAACCCGGCAAGAAGTATGCCCACCGGGTGCAGGCGGCCCAGAAAGGCCACGATGATTGCTGTGAAACCATAGCCAACGTTGAAATCAATGCTGACCTGACCCGATGGCCCGGATACTTCGAACATCCCGGCCAGACCGGCCAGAGCGCCGGACATCCCAAGACAGAACAGGATCAGGCGGGCGGGGTTTACACCCGCAAACTTGGCCGCACGGGGTGCTTCACCCGTCAAACGAATATGGAAGCCCAGCATGTGACGGTTAAGCAGCACATAGGCAAAAATCACCGCGATGAAAGCCGCGACCACACCCCAGTGCATCCCGGAACCTGTGATCAATTCAGCATTGTGAGCACTTTCATAAGATTGCAGGTTGCGTGATCCCGGAAAGCCGAACCCTTCGGGGTTCTTCAGCAGCCCCAGCGAAACCGAGGCCAGCATCTGCTCGGCCACGTAAACCAGCATCAGCGACACGAGGATTTCGTTGGTGCCGAAGCGTACTTTCAGAACAGCCGGGATCATTGCCCACAACCAGCCACCGAAGGCACCGGCGATGACCATGATCGGGAATATGTACCATGCCTCAAGCGGGTAGAATGCCAGACCGGCGCCTGCGCCGAAAATGGCGCCCATGATGTACTGGCCTTCAGCCCCGATATTCCAGATGCCTGCCCGAAATCCCAACGAAAGGCCGATGGCGATCAGCACCAGCGGCGCGCCTTTCACCAATAGCTGTGGGCGATAGTAAAACGAGAACTCGCCGAACAAGGGTTCCCAGAAGATAGTGCCGATGGCCTCAACCGGGTTCTTGCCCAGTATGGCAAACAACAAACCGCCGAAAAACATCGTCGCCAAAACCGCGACCAACGGGGTTGCATAGGACCAGACCTTGGAAGGCTGAGGACGTTTTTCCAACACAATCATCAGCTCATTCCCCTGATTTCACTGTTCTCTTGCAAAAGCTCTCGCCGAAGACGGCCCGTCAGATCAGACATGCGCCACCTCCATGCCATGAGCGCCACCCATCATCAGCCCGATCTCGTCTACTGTCAGACCAGTTGTTGGGCGTGGCGCGCTCAGGCGGCCTTCGTTCAGCGCAGCAAAGCTGTCTGATATTTCCATCAGCTCGTCCAGATCCTGAGAGATGCACACTACCGCCGTTCCCTTGGCTGCCAGATCGAGGATTGCCTGCCGGATCGACGCGGCCGCTGCGGCATCCACGCCCCAGGTTGGTTGGTTGACAACCAACACATCCGGGTTCTGCAATACTTCGCGTCCGATCACGAACTTCTGCAAATTTCCTCCGGACAAGGACCGCGCCGCGTTTTCCGGCCCGGGTGTCCGGACGTCAAAAATCTCGATGATCTTCTCCGCAAAGCTCTTGGTTTCAGCCCATTTCAGAAAGCCGTTGCTTTCAAGACCCTCTCGAACCGACCCGGTCAACAGGGCGTTTTCGGTCAAGCTCATGTTCGGGGCAGCTGCATGGCCCAGCCGTTCTTCGGGCGCGGTCAACACGCCAAGCTTGCGTCGCGCTGTTGGGCCCAGCTTACCAATTGCCTGGCCGTTGAATTTGATCGCATCGGCCGTCGTCAAGAGTTCACCAGATAGAACGCCAAGCAACTCATCCTGCCCGTTACCCGCAACACCACCAATGCCCAGAACCTCGCCCTTGCGGACGGTCAAATGCACGTTGCGCAAGGCAGTTCCAAATTCTGACGGAGAAGGCACAGACAGCCCGCTGACATCCAGCGCCACTTCGCCAAAGTCTCGCCCCGAACGTTCCGGGGTTTGCAGGGTCGCTCCCACCATCAATTCGGCCATGTCGCGGGCCGAGGTTTCAGAGGGGACGCATTCGCCCACATTCTTGCCCAAGCGCAGAATTGTGGCGTGGTCACACAGGGTCCGAATCTCTTCCAGCTTGTGCGAGATATACAGGATCGACGTGCCCTCGGACCGCAATTTGTTCAGCGTCTCGAACAGGATTTCCACCTCCTGCGGGGTTAATACCGAGGTCGGTTCGTCCATGATCAGCAGTTTCGGGTCTTGCAGCAGGCAACGGATAATTTCAACACGCTGGCGTTCCCCGGCGGACAGATCGCCGACAGTGCGGAACGGATCCAGCGGCAGGCCGTAGGTTTCGGACACTTCGCGGATGCGCGAGGCCAGATCACCCATGGCGGGCGGGTGTTCCATCCCCAAGGCGATGTTTTCGGCCACGTTCAGAGCGTCAAACAGCGAAAAATGCTGGAATACCATCGCAATCCCGTCGGCCCGTGCAGCGCGGGGCTCGGGGGGCGCGAAGGTCTGACCCCGCAACAGCATGGTGCCGCTGTCCGGTTTCACCAGGCCATAGATCATCTTGACCAACGTGGATTTCCCGGCGCCGTTTTCACCCAACAAGGCGTGAACTTCGCCCTCACCGATGTCGAAGGACACCTGATCATTTGCCACGACACCGGGATAGGCTTTGGTCAACCCTTGCAGGCTCAGCAATGGAGTGGTCACGCGCTCATGTCCTTCTTCAACTCATTCTGCAGGGCCGGGCGCAACAGTTGCGCTGCGACGCCCACGGCGATCATCTGCGGGTGTTTGCCCAGCGACGGGTCACCAATCGGGCAGGTAATCTGGCTTATCCGGTCGGGCGGATGCCCAAGGGCCGCCAGCCGCGATCGGAACCGCGCCCATTTGGTAGCCGAGCCAATCAGTCCCGCAAAGCGGAAATCGTGCAAAAGCAGCCTGTTGCACAGTTCCAGATCCAGATTGTGTGAATAAGTCAGCACAAGGTGCTCGGCATTGGCCGGTGCATGTCGCACAAGGTCGGCCGGTTTCGTCGCTGGCAGATCGGTCACGCCTTGGGGAATCACGTCGGGAAAGCGCTCGGGGCCGGTATCGACCCAAGTGATTGCAAGATCGGGCAGGGGGGACAGAACATCCACCAGCGCCCGTCCGACATGACCTGCGCCCCAGATCCACAGATTTCGTGCCGGTTTATGCACAGGTTCGATCATCCAGCCGTCGATCAGGCGTGGTTCGGGCGCAATACCCTGACTGCGTGCTGCCGCCAGCACGCGCTTGACCGAAAGAGGCATGGTGCCACCCGAAGCTGATCGTGCAATGATCGTATCATCCAGCGTTTCAACCGTCTTGAGATCATAGACCTCGCTGAACAACGAGACTGCTCCGCCGCAGCATTGCCCCATGTCCGGTCCCAGCGTGTGATGCGTCAGACGCGTGGTCACTGATTGCGATCGTGCGGCATCCGCTGCCTGGTATTCCAGCGTACCACCGCCGATGGTTCCGCTTTGCCCGTCTTTCCAGACCAGCATTGCAGCACCCACCTCGCGCGGAGACGATCCTTTGACCCTGGCGATGACCACCCGAACCACTTTCCCGTGGGTTTTGACCGCCTCCCTCAAAGCCTCTAGGTCAAATCCCATCAGATACCTCCCTTGATCCTCTGGACCCCGCGCCAAATCTCTTCGGCCGTGGCCGGAGCGTTCAGGGCCGGGTATCTGTCTCCGCAGGCGGCAACTGCGTTCGACAGCGCCAGCCATGCGGAAATACCAAGCATGAAAGGCGGCTCGCCAACAGCTTTCGAGCGATAGATCGTGTCCTCGCGGTTTTCGCCATCCCAAAGCGTGACGTTGAATATGTCCGGCCGATCCGAGCAGGCCGGGATCTTGTACGTCGAGGGCGCGTGCGTGCGCAGGTTTCCTTTGCCGTCCCACACCAGCTCCTCGGTCGTCAGCCACCCCGCGCCCTGCACATAACCGCCTTCGACCTGACCTATGTCCAGTGCCGGGTTCAGCGACGCGCCTGCGTCATGCAGGATATCCGTTCGCATAATGCGGTTCTCACCAGTCAGAGTGTCCACGGCAATTTCCGTAACTGAAGCGCCATAGGCAAAGTAGAAGAATGGGCGGCCACGCCCCGCGATCCTGTCCCATTCGATTTTGGGTGTTTTGTAAAAGCCTGTAGCCGACAGGCTGACGCGCCCTTGATAGGCCAGTGCGGCGGCTTCGGCGAAAGTGTACCGTTCTTCTCCGACGGAGACATGCCCATCCGTGAACGTGACCGTCGATGGATCGGCCTGATGACGCTCTGCAAGATAGACGGCCATCCGATCGCGGATCGTGTCGCAAGCTGCCTTTACAGCCATACCATTCAGGTCACTTCCTGAAGATGCCGCCGTAGCAGACGTGTTCGGTACTTTCGCCGTGTCGGTTGCGGTGATTTTCACCATCGCCAGCGGTATGCCAAAGCGCGACGCGGCGACCTGTGCGACCTTCTGGAACAGGCCCTGACCCATCTCGGTACCACCGTGGTTCAGGTGGACTGATCCGTCCTGATAGACATGCACCAGCGCACCTGCCTGATTCAGGTGAGTCAGCGTAAAGGAGATACCAAACTTGACCGGGGAAAAGGCGATGCCCTTTTTGATTACACTGTTCTCGGCGTTCCATTTCGCGATAGCGGCCTTGCGCGCGGCATAGTCGCTGGATTTCAGCAACGCTTCGGTCATGCCGTGCAGTTCGAAATCGCTGACCTCCATCCCATAAGGTGTAGTGTTGCCACCGGCAGGCAGAGGGCGCACGGGCGCATCGCCCATCACAACGGCGCCGCGGCTGGTCAGGTCCTCATGCGGATCGGGATGATCCAGTGCTTTTTCTGTCGGTGCGCGTTCGGCCACTGCGTGCGCGGGAGCGTAGTAATTCCGGCGGCGCAGCTCAACGGGATCCAAACCCAGTTCATGCGCGGCATGGTCCATAACACGTTCAATGCCGACCATGCCCTGGGGGCCGCCGAACCCGCGATAGGCTGTGGCAGATTGGGTGTTGGTCTTTAGCCGGTGGCTCTCGATCCGAGCGTTCGGCAAAAGGTAGGCGTTGTCCGAGTGCAGCATCGCGCGGTCGGCCACGGGCAAGGACAGGTCCTGCGCCCAGCCGCATATAGCATAGTGGAGGAATGAGACGCCTTGTATATGTCCATTCTCATCGAAGCCAGCACTGTACGAGATGCGAAAGGCGTGGCGCTTGCCGGTGATGATCATGTCATCATCGCGGTCATAGCGCATCTTGCACGCCTTGCCGGTTGCGCGTGCGGCCACGGCGCAGGCCACGGCCAATGCGTTGCCCTGACTTTCCTTGCCGCCAAATCCTCCGCCCATGCGGCGGGTCTCGACCCGGACGGCGTGCATCGGAACGCCCAGAGCGTCGGCCACTTTGTGCTGAATCTCGGTCGGGTGCTGGGTCGAGCTATGCACCAGCATATCCGCACCTTCATTGGGCACTGCCAGTGCGGCCTGACCTTCCAGATAGAAATGCTCCTGCCCGCCCAATTCAAACGAACCTTCGATCACATGCGGTGCATTGGAAATGGCCGCATCCGCATCGCCCTTGGCATAGATGCGTGGACCGTCTTCAAACCGGCTGTCGGCGGTCAGCGCATCTTCGATCGTCAGGATCGGCACGTCTTCGGCGTAGTCGATCTTGCCCAATCGCGCGGCTTTGCGGGCGGCCAGGTGACTGGTCGCTACGACCAGAAACACGGGCTGACCGATATAGTGCACCGAGCCGTCCGACAGTAGCGGCTCATCGTGGATTGAGGGCGAGACATCGTTGGCAAAAGGTAGATCCCCTGCCGTCGTAACCATCACGACACCCTCGGCGCCTTTGACAGCCGACAGATCCATAGCGGTGATCTTGCCCCTGGCAATCGGGCTCAGGCCAAAGGCCAGATGCAGCGTGCCTTTGGGTGTCGGGATGTCATCCACGTACCGCGCCGAACCCGAAACATGCAAAGGGGCGGCGTCGTGGGGCAAGGCTCTGGTCACACTCATGCCGACACCTCCAGCACATTGGTGATCTCACCCTGATCTTCCAGGAAATACCGTTGCAGCATCGCTTTTGCGGTTTCCAGACGATAGGAGGCCGAGGCGCGCATATCCGTGAGTGGCGAAAAGTCGTCGGCAAATGATGGCAGCGCGGCGTCAATGGTCGCGCGATTCCACGGTTTGCCGATCAACGCGGCCTCGACATGGGTTGCCCGTTTCGGAGTACCGGCCATGCCACCAAACGCGATGCGCGCTTGTGTGACGCTGCCGTCCGAAACGGTTATGTTGAAACACCCGCAAACGGCAGAGATATCCTGATCGAACCGTTTGCTGAGTTTGTAAGCCTTCAGGCGATCTGGTTGGCGGGGGAAGCTGACGGCTTCCACAAACTCGCCCGGAACCCGTTCCTGTTTGCCGTAGTCGATGAAGAACTCTTCCAGTGGGATCGACCGCCGATCGTTGCCCTTGCGCAGATGCAGTGTCGCGTTCAATGCGATCAGCGCGGGCGGGTTGTCCCCGATGGGCGAGCCGTTGGCGATGTTGCCTCCGACAGTTGCCGCATGGCGGACCTGAACGCTGGCATAGCGTCGGATCATCTCGGCATAGGAGGGATGCACGTCAGCCACCGCTTCTCCCATGCGATTCATGTCGACCATGGCACCAAAGCGGACTTCATCGTCGGTGATCGTGATTTCTTTCAGATCGTCACAACGGTTGAGGAAGATCACCGGGTCCAGTTCGCGCAGTTGCTTTGTGACCCAAAGACCCACATCCGTTGCCCCTGCAACCAGTGTGGCATTCGGGTTTTCTGCATAGACCTTCGCCAATTCATCGGAAGAACCAGGTAGAAACGGAGAAGTGGCAGGTGGCACAACCGGTTTGTCTTTCACCCAAACCGGAACCGGATGTTCCTCTGCAGTTTCGGCTGCACGAATGATCGGCGCATAGCCGGTGCAGCGGCAAAGGTTGCCTGCCAGCTGAGTGTCATGGTCCGTTGCGCCATTCGTGTGCCCGGCCACCATCGACATGACGAATCCGGGTGTGCAGAAGCCGCATTGCGAGCCGTGCAGATCGACCATTGCCTGCTGGACCGGGTGCACTTCGCCATTCGGGCCACTTGCGCCTTCAACTGTTCGGACGGCCTTGCCATGCAATTGCGGCAGAAACAGAATGCACGAGTTCAGAGCCTTGGCGCCCTCTTCATCCGTCACCATCACGGTGCAAGCCCCGCAATCGCCTTCGTTGCAGCCTTCTTTGGTGCCGGTCAGACCGCGATCTTCACGCAGCCAATCCAGCAGGGTGGCCGTCGGATCAACATCAGCCAGCTCCACTGTCTCTCCGTTCAGAAGAAACGTGATGTTCATTCGAGAAACCCGTCGCCTTACCCAGTTGCGCCCCAGCGGCCCTCCTTCGATGCGACGTAGAAAGAGTGGCGGGCGAATAGCTTGCCATGAGATGTTAGAAACAGCGCGGCTAGTCTGGCAAGAAAAACCGCCTCTATTATGCACCTTTACACGTCCACGGTCTGTTACCGTCTTGTCTGATTAATAGGCAGCTAGTTGTAAATAAAGCGGTTTTTGATTGCGGCGCCCAGTCAATCCCGAAGCACCTTCTGAAAAAGCCGAATAATCAATGGCGATATTTTTGCGGCAAACGTGGCGCGGTTCTGCCTTTTGTCGCGCAGCCGGCTGGAGTAACTTGGGCGTTATGAGCAGTTCTCCACGATTCATTCACCTCCGCGTTCACACTGAATATTCCCTTCTGGAAGGCGCCGTGCGGCTGAAAAAGCTGCCGGGCCTGTGCGAGAAGATGGAGATGCCAGCCGTTGCCGTGACGGATACCAATTCGATGTTTTCGGCGCTGGAATTCGCGGTCACCGCAAGCGGGGCCGGGGTGCAGCCGATCATGGGGTGCCAGGTTGATCTGACCTATGTCAAGGCCCAGCCCGGCGAGAAGCCGAAGACACCCGCGCCTCTGGTGCTGCTGGCGCAGTCCGAGACCGGGTACGAAAACCTGATGAAGCTCAGCACTTGTCTCTACGTGGACAAGGGCGGGCAACTGCCTCAGGTCACTTTGGAAGAATTGGCTGAACGATCTGAAGGATTGATCTGCCTGTCCGGTGGACCCGACGGCCCGGTCGGGATGCTGCTGCAACAGGGCCAGCGTCCTGCGGCCGAAGCATTGGTCGACCGGCTCGCGGCAATGTTCCCTAACCGGTTTTATATCGAACTCCAGCGCCATCCGGGTGAGGATGGCCAGCCCGAGGCAGAGAGACTGACCGAACGTGGCCATATCGAGATGGCGTATGCCAAGAACCTGCCGCTGGTCGCCACGAATGACGTCTATTTCCCGACACCGGACATGTACGAAGCTCACGACGCGCTGATCTGCATATCGGAAGGGGCCTATGTCGACCAGCAGGAAGGCCGCCGCCGCCTGACGGCTCAGCATTACTTCAAGTCACAACAAGAGATGGCGACCCTGTTCGCCGACTTGCCCGAGGCCATCGAAAACACCGTCGAGATCGCCAAACGCTGCGCGTTCATGGCCTATCGACGCGACCCGATCCTGCCGAAATTCGCTGATGATGAGGTTGCCGAACTGCGTCGCATCGCAAATGAGGGCTTGCAGAAACGACTGGCGGTGATCCCGCATGCCGTGACGCCTGAAGAGTATCAGGAACGGCTGGATTTCGAACTGGGCATCATCGAAGGGATGGGTTTCCCTGGTTACTTCCTGATCGTTGCGGACTTTATTCAATGGGCCAAGGATCAGGACATTCCCGTCGGGCCGGGGCGGGGATCGGGTGCGGGATCGCTGGTTGCCTATGCGTTGACGATCACCGACCTTGATCCGCTGCGCTACAGCCTGCTGTTCGAACGCTTCCTGAACCCCGAGCGGGTCTCGATGCCCGACTTCGACATCGACTTCTGCATGGACCGCCGCGAAGAGGTGATCCGCTATGTTCAGCAAAAATACGGGCGCGACAAGGTGGGGCAGATCATCACTTTCGGCGCATTGCTGTCAAAAGCCGCTGTACGCGATATCGGGCGGGTGTTGCAAATGCCGTATGGGCAGGTGGATCGCCTGTCAAAGATGATCCCGGTTGAGGGAGTGAAACCTGTCTCCATCGAAAAGGCGCTGAAAGACGAACCGCGCCTGCGCGAGTCCGCGCGCGAGGAAGAGGTAGTCGACCGGTTGCTGACCTACGGCCAGCAGGTCGAGGGACTGTTACGGAATGCTTCGACCCACGCGGCAGGGGTGGTGATCGGCGACCGGCCTCTGGATGCGCTGGTGCCGATCTATCAGGACCCGCGTTCCGATATGCCCGCGACCCAGTTCAACATGAAATGGGTTGAACAGGCCGGGCTGGTGAAGTTCGACTTTCTGGGCCTGAAGACGCTGACCGTGATCCAGAACGCGATGGACCTGATCTTCAAGTCTGGGCGTCCATTGCACATCGCCGCCGATGGCACCGAGCTTTATGAACCCGCTGAGGGGGCCGAAAACCAGATCAACGCCATACCGCTGGATGATGAGGCGACATATAAGCTTTACTCAGCAGCCAAGACCGTGGCGGTGTTCCAGGTTGAAAGCTCGGGCATGATGGATGCACTCAAGCGCATGAAACCCACCTGCATCGAGGATATTGTGGCTCTTGTGGCGCTGTATCGTCCCGGCCCGATGGAGAATATCCCGACCTATTGCGAGGTCAAGAACGGATTACGCAAGATCGAGTCCGTGCATCCTCTGATCGACTATATCCTTGAGGAAACGCAGGGCATCATCGTCTATCAGGAGCAGGTGATGCAGATCGCGCAGGTCATGGCGGGCTACTCGTTGGGCGGCGCCGACCTGCTGCGCCGCGCGATGGGTAAAAAGATCAAAGAGGCGATGGACGCTGAACGCCCAAAATTCGAAAAGGGCGCAGGTGAGAACGGCGTGGATGCCAAGAAGGCCTCCGAAGTGTTCGACTTGCTGGAGAAATTCGCCAACTACGGCTTCAACAAATCCCACGCCGCGGCCTATGCGGTGGTCAGCTATCAGACCGGATGGCTCAAGGCGAACCACCCGGTCGAGTTCATGGCCGGCGTCATGAACTGCGATATCCATCTGACGGACAAGCTGGCGGTGTATTTCGAAGAAGTGCGCAAGGGACTGGAATTGCCCTACGTTCCGCCATGCGTGAATCGCTCACTGTCGACGTTTGACGTTGTGAACGGCGAACTGGTTTACGCGCTGGGCGCTTTGAAAAACGTGGGCGTCGAGGCGATGAACCTTGTGGTTAAAGGGCGTGCCGACAAGCCGTTTGTCAATCTGTTCGACTTTGCCCGCCGAGTGGATCTGAAAAAAGCCGGCAAACGTCCGCTGGAAATGCTGGCTCGTGCCGGGGCCTTTGACGAGCTCGACAAGAACCGTCGCCGCGTGTTCGAAAGCCTTGACCGCCTGGTACAGTATTCGGCGGCCATCCATGAACAGAAAAACTCCAATCAGGTGTCTTTGTTCGGTGAGGCCGGAGACGACCTGCCTGAACCACGCCTGTCGCCGACGCCGGACTGGCTGCCGGCCGAGCGTCTCAGCGAAGAATTCAAGGCCATCGGCTTTTACCTCTCAGGGCACCCGCTGGACGATTACATGCCTGCGCTGAAACGAAAAAAGGTGATGACGCTGGATGAGGTTACGGAAAAGGCCCGGTCTGGTCCGCTGATCGCCAAGATGGCCGGGGTTGTCGCCGGGCGGCAGGAGCGGAAATCGGCCAAGGGCAACCGCTTTGCTTTCGCTCAGCTGTCTGATCCCACCGGCGCATATGAGGTGACGCTGTTTTCGGACACATTGGAAAAGTGCCGCGAGTTTCTGGAAACCGGTGCGCACGTGGTTCTAACCGCCGAGGCGACGATGGAAGCCGATCAGCTCAAGCTGCTGGGCCGCTCGGTTGGCCCGGCGGATTCCCTTGTGGCCGAGGCCGGGGCAACCGGGCTGCGAATTTACGTTGACGAAGCGCAGGCTGTGCCTTCGGTCGCCAAGGTGCTGGAAGACGCCGCCTCTGCCGCGAAAGGGGCTGCACGGGGGCCAATCCAGTTCATGTTGCTGGACCCAAGCCTGCCCGGCGATGTCGAAATGGATCTGGGGCGCGAGTTCCCGATCAACCCGCAGATCAAGGGCGCGATCAAATCGCTGGAGGGCGTGATGACCGTCGAAGAGATCTGACACCGCTTTGTTGCCAGTTGATTAGCGCCTCGCTAGGCTGACCTGACAGAGCGAGATGTCATTAGGTCATGCCACGGGAGGGCGCAGTTATGGCAATAGCGGGTCTCAAGTTCAGAAAGACTGTATTTGTAGCAGCGGCATCGCTGGCTTTGGTTTCGGCTTCAGCTGGGCTGGCGGATGACAAGAAAAAGGAAAATACGATCAAAGGCGCTGTGATCGGCGCAGGTGTCGGTGCCCTGATCGGCGACGGCAAGGGTGCTGCCGCAGGTGCAGTGGCTGGTGCGCTGATCGGCGCAAATTCCAAGTGAGTGGAGGAGAACGAAGATGCGTATGAATTCGCTGAAGCTAGCGGCCTCCGCCTTTCTGATCGCAGCCCCCGGATCGGCCTTTGCTGATGAGGAAGCCGAACAGATGATGCAGAACGCGCTGCCGCTGATGTATCACACCTGCGCCTCTGTTGTCGAAGAGGCTGACGGGAACGAAGAGTACATTCTGGACGTGGTTGGGAAGATGACGGCCCTGTCGCTATACAACCGACAGGTCGATATCGAGGCCCACGCGACTTCGGACGAGGAAAAGGCCGCTCTGCGCGAATCCTTTGTGGCCGCTTTGAAAGAGGGCTGTGCCGGGGACGAAAACGCCTTGTTGGGCGGCGTCGTGGACAATGCTGTAAAATCGACACTGGGGCTGTAATGTATCAATAGTGAGGCGGCCGTTCGTCACCAAGGATTATGCCGCCGGATCCTTCCTGCGCCCGTTCTGCTTCTCGCTGCAACAGCATTTCAACCCGATGGGTCAGTCGGTCGATTTCCGACTGTTGTCTGGTGACGACTGTGTTCAACTCGTCCACGATACGGGTCAGATGGGCGATCTCTTCTTCCAGATGCTGCATAAGTGACTCCTGTCCTGCGCTGGTCATAGCGACACAGTCGGCCCAAGGCCAGAGAAAGCGCGCCTTGCCCCGATGCGGGCCATGGGATAGACCGCGCGCGGAACAAGGACTCTCCCAAGGACGCCCCACATGGCCAAGCCCAAGAAACAGCCCCGCCCCAAGGCCGTCACGCCGAAAGGGTTCCGTGACTATTTCGGCGAGGAAGTCACGCAGCGCACCGAGATGCTGCGGACGATTGCGGGCGTGTATCATCGTTACGGGTTCGACGCGTTGGAAAGCAGTGCGGTCGAGACCGTCGATGCGCTGGGCAAGTTCCTGCCCGACGTGGATCGCCCGAACGAGGGCGTCTTTGCATGGCAGGAATTCGATGATGGCGGCAATGGCGACTGGATGGCCCTGCGCTATGACCTGACCGCACCTCTGGCCCGCGTTTACGCGCAGCACCGCAACGACCTGCCCACGCCCTATCGACGCTATGCGATGGGTCCGGTCTGGCGCAACGAAAAGCCGGGACCGGGGCGCTATCGTCAGTTCTATCAATGCGATGCGGACACGGTTGGTACGGCCTCGATGGCGGCGGATGCCGAGATTTGCGCGATGCTGTCGGATACGCTGGAAACCGTGGGCATACCGCGCGGCGATTATCTGGTGCGGGTCAACAACCGCAAGGTTCTGAACGGCGTGCTCGAAGCGATGGGCTTGGGCGAAGACGCCGCCGCCCGAGACAACGTTCTGCGCACCATCGACAAGTTCGACAAGGTGGGTGAGCAGGGTGTGCGCGAGTTGCTGACCAAGGGCCGCCTGGATGCCTCGGGCGCCTTCATTGACGGTGTAGGGCTCAGTAAAGATCAGGCTGAACCGGTGATTGCCTTCCTGACATCTAAGGCTCTGGATACCGCCGGAACGCTGGCCAATCTGCGCGCTGCGGTGGGCGACAGCAAGATCGGTGCGGATGGGATCGCCGAACTGGAACAGATCGGCACTTTGTTGGATGCCGGTGGCTATGGTGTGGACCGGATCGAGATTGATCCTTCCGTCGTTCGGGGGTTGGGCTATTATACCGGTCCGGTCTATGAGGCCGAGCTGACCTTTGAAATCTTCGATGAAAAGGGCCGCAAACGGCAGTTCGGATCGGTCTCGGGCGGCGGCCGTTACGACGACCTGGTCAAGCGCTTCACCGGCCAGGAAGTGCCAGCGACCGGCATCTCTATCGGTGTCGACCGTCTGCTGGCCGCGCTGCGCGAAAAAGGCAGGATCGCCGCGCAGGCCACGGGTCCTGTAGTCGTGACCGTTATGGATCGCGACCGGATGGCCGACTATCAGGCGATGGTGGCGGAACTGCGCAATGCCGGTATTCGGGCCGAGGTCTATCTGGGTAACCCCAAGAACTTCGGCAATCAGCTGAAATATGCGGATAGACGGAACTCTCCGATTGCGGTGATCGAGGGCGGGGATGAAAAAGTCAATGGTATCGTCCAGATCAAGGACCTGATCCTTGGCGCCAAAATTGCCGAAAGCGCAACGCTAGAGGAATGGAAGGAACGCCCCAGCCAGTTCGAAGTGCCGCGCGGTGAACTGGTCGCCAAGGTGCGTGAAATTCTGGACAGTCAGGACTGACACATGCCCAACCGTTCACAGATACAGGCCCGCGCCGCGATGATGCGTGTCCGGTTTGAAGCTGCGGGTGCTCAGGTGGTGGACACGCCCCTGTTGCAACCGGCGGAAACGCTTTTGGATCTTTATGGTGAAGACATCCGGGCCCGCGCCTATGTCACGTCTGATGCGCTGCGCGGTGAACAGATGCTGCGCCCGGATTTCACCTTGCCTGTCGTGCAGATGCACATGAACGAAGGCGCTGAGCCCGCGCGCTATACCTATTCGGGCGAAGTGTTCCGCCGTCAGGAGCATGACCCCGATCGCGCCAACGAATATATTCAGGTGGGCTATGAGGTCTTTGATCGGGAAGACCCCGCCGGGGCGGATGCCGAGGTGTTTTCGCTGATGGCACTGCAGTTGCGTGGGTTGCCTCTGCGGGCGGCGACAGGGGATATCGGTATCCTCACCGCCGCTGTCGAGGGGCTGCGCACGACCGACCGTCGCAAAGCAGCGCTGATGCGACACCTGTGGAGACCGCGCCGATTCCGTATGTTGCTGGATCGGTTTGCAGGTCGCAAGCCGCCTCTGGAAGGGCGCAACGCGCTACTGGACGCAGCCGATCCGATGGCGTTTGATGCCCCTATGATCGGCAAGCGCCGCGCAGCTGAAATCGCAGCGCGGGTCGAGGCGCTGCGCGAAGACCGCGATACCCCGCCGATTTCAGACAATGAACTTGCAGGGCTAGAAACGTTGCTGAACGTGCGCGAGACCATGCCATTCGCGCTGGAACAGCTGCGCGACGTGGCAGTGGACCTGCCGCAGATCACGCCCGCTCTGGACCGGTTGGAGGCGCGCGTGGCTGCGCTGCAGGCGCGTGGCGTCGATGTGGATCGGCTGGATTTCGAGGCCGCCTACGGCCGGACGTCGATGGAGTATTACGACGGGTTCGTATTTGGTTTTTACGCGGAAGGTCGGCCTGACCTGCCTCCGATCGCCACGGGCGGGCGTTATGACGCGCTGACCCGCCAATTGGGCAACGGGGACGAAATCCCGGCAGTTGGTGGTGTGTTGCGCCCCGATTTGATGCTGGAGATCGAGGAAGGTGCAGTATGAGCCTGAAACTGGGCGTGCCCTCGAAGGGCCGGTTGATGGAAAAGACGTTCTCGTGGTTCGAAAAAGGCTGCATCACCTTGTCACGCAGCGGGTCGGATCGGGAATACGCAGGCAAGGTTGAAGGGATCGACGGTGTCTCTCTGATCCTGCTGTCGGCGGGGGAGATCCCGCGTGAACTGGCGGCGGGGCGGATTCATCTGGGTGTTACCGGGATCGATCTGGTGCACGAGAAACTGCCGCGCTGGGAACAGCAGGTTGAAGAGGTTTCGCGGCTTGGCTTCGGCAAAGCTGATCTGATCATCGCGACCCCGGCGTGTTGGGTCGATGTCGATACGCTTGATGACCTGGACGCGGCAGCTGCTGCGTTTCGCAAGACCCACGGCCACCGGCTGCGGATTGCCACCAAGTACCACCGTCTGGTTAGGGAATTCCTGACAGAAGCGGGCGTGGCCGATTACACGCTGGTCGACAGCCAAGGTGCGACTGAAGGCACGGTGATGAATGAAACCGCCGAAGCAATTGCCGATATCACCTCTACCGGAGAGACCCTGCGGGCCAACCATTTGAAGATCCTCTCGGACGGTCTGATCCTGCAATCGCAGGCCACGTTGTGGCGCAGTCGGGTTGCAAAATATGACGCGGCAGAAAAAGCAGCCCTGTCCGAATTGCTGGGTCGGCTGCGGTAATTACAGCACGCCTATTTCTGCCAGGGCGCGGTTCAGATCGTCGGGCAGGGCGTCGTCCTGCTCGCGGTTTTTGGGCAAATCGGCTGGTGTATCTTCTGGCTTGAGATAACGCCACCCCTGGAACGGGCGTTTCAGGGCGTTCTGGGTGCGGTATAGCTTGGGGTCCAGTACAATGGCACAGCGACGGATGCCGTCCTCTCCGATCACTTCATCCAGCCGCAGGACTCGCTGCCGACACTGGATTACACCTTTGATGACCCAGTAAATTGATCCGCCGTTAAGTATTTCGGCTTCGCGCTTGGGCCACATACGTGTGACGTGGCGTGGTAAGCCGTCCTCGTAAAGCGACATGCGGCTGTGCTGCCAGGCCATCAACGTATCGACACTTTCCGAACCGACGGACAGTTTTAGGAGGTTTACGTAATTATCCACAGCTTTCCCACAGAGTCGTCCCGACGTTGATCTTTATATTGTAGCTTGGTTCCCGGTGTCATCAAGGTGTTGTGGTGAGCATGTGATTTGGGGTAGTCTGGATACCTCTTTCAGCACAGGGAATCACCAATGAGCCGCTTTGCCGCCCCCATCGCCGAGCAGATCTGGGATATGAAGTACCGCTTTAAGCAGGCGGATGGCACCCCCATCGATCAGACGGTCGAAGACAGTTGGCGGCGCATTGCCCGCGATCTGGCGCGCGTGGAAAAAGACCCGAAGCATTGGGAAGAGAAATTCTATGAGGCGCTGGAGGATTTCCAGTACCTGCCCGCCGGGCGCATCACTGCGGGTGCGGGCACCGCGCGGCAGGTGACACTGTTCAACTGTTTCGTGATGGGCACGATCCCCGACAGCATGGGCGGCATTTTCGACATGCTGAAAGAGGCCGCGCTGACAATGCAGCAGGGTGGGGGGATCGGCTATGATTTCTCGACCATCAGGCCGCGTGGCGCTGACGTGAAAGGCGTCGCGGCGGATGCCTCGGGGCCGCTGAGCTTCATGGATGTCTGGGATGCCATGTGCCGCACGATCATGTCGGCAGGCTCGCGCCGGGGTGCCATGATGGCGACCATGCGGTGCGACCACCCGGATATCGAACAGTTCATCACTGCCAAGTCTGACCCCGCCCGCCTGCGCATGTTCAACATGTCTGTGCTGGTGACCGATCCGTTCATGGAGGCGGTCAAGGCTGATGGACCGTGGGAACTGGTGTTTGGTGACAAAGTCTATCACACCGTTCAGGCGCGTGATCTGTGGAACAAGATCATGCAGGCGACATATGATTTTGCCGAGCCGGGCGTGATCTTCATCGACCGGATCAATCAGGCCAACAACCTCAGCTACGTTGAAACCATCGCGGCCACGAACCCGTGTGGTGAGCAGCCGTTGCCGCCTTACGGGGCCTGCCTTTTGGGTTCGATCAATCTGGCGCGCCTGGTGTCTGAACCGTTTGAAGCAACCGCCCGTTTGAATGAAGAGGCCCTGCAAGAACTTGTCGCCACGGCTGTTCGGATGATGGACAATGTCGTTGATGCGTCAAAATTTCCGCTGGCCGAGCAAGAGGCTGAGGCACAAGATAAACGCCGTATAGGATTGGGCGTGACTGGATTGGCGGATGCGCTGCTGATGCTGGGCCTGCGCTATGGCTCCGACGAGGCGGCGCGTCAGACCGAGCGCTGGTTGCACGCGATCGCGCGCGCCGCTTATCTGGCGTCGGTGGACTTGGCAAAGGAAAAAGGGGCGTTTCCCCTGTTCGACGCCGAGAAATACTTGGCCAGCGGCACCATGCAGCAGATGGATGACGATGTCCGGGATGCCATCCGCGAGCACGGTATCCGCAACGCTCTGCTGACGTCGATCGCGCCCACAGGAACGATTTCCCTTTATGCGGGCAACGTGTCGTCAGGGATCGAGCCGGTCTTTGCCTATGCGTATACCCGTAAAGTTCTGCAAAAGGACGGATCGCGCACCGAAGAAGAGGTGGTAGATTACGCCGTGCAGATGTGGCGCGACAAGTTTGGCGATAAGGATTTGCCCGACTATTTCGTGAACGCCCAGACCTTGACGCCGGCCGAGCATGTCAAGATGCAGGCGGCAGCGCAGAAATGGATCGACAGCTCGATCTCGAAGACGATCAACTGCCCAGAGGACATCTCTTTCGACGCCTTCAAGGACGTGTACATGCAAGCCTGGGATCAGGGCTGCAAGGGCTGCACCACCTATCGCCCGAATGATGTGACCGGTTCGGTTCTGACCGTTTCGGAAAGCGATGACAAGGTGCCGGGCGAAAGCGCGGATGCTCCGCACGAGGTGGATGGCGGAGACGTCATCTATATGTCCGAGCCACTTGACCGGCCGCAGTCGCTGGAAGGGTCCACCTACAAGCTGAAATGGCCCGACAGTGAGCACGCGATATATCTGACCATCAACGACATCGTCATCGGCGGCAGGCGGCGTCCGTTCGAGGTGTTCATAAACTCGAAGAACATGGAGCATTACGCCTGGACTTTGGCGCTGACCCGGATGATCTCGGCCGTATTCCGGCGGGGCGGGGACGTGTCCTTTGTGGTAGAAGAGCTGAAAGCCGTGTTCGACCCGCGTGGTGGTGCGTGGGTGAAGGGCAAATACATCCCGTCGATCCTCGCGGCGATCGGTGGCGTGATCGAGCAGCACCTGATCGCGATTGGGTTCCTCGAGGGTGAGGGCATGGGCTTGAAGTCCGACCCGCAGGCGCAGGTGGTTAACATGGACGCGCCGCGCGGCAAGGCCTGCCCGTCCTGCGGCCAGTACGACATGGTGATGATTGAGGGCTGCATGACGTGTCGCAGTTGTGGGCATTCGAAGTGTTCAGGTTAGTTTTCTTAGTCCAGTTATGAAAGGACGGGCAATTCAGAGCTGCTTTGGCTGAATTGTCTGCCACTTTTCAGGTCCGCTTCTTCCACTGCGACTTAAGTCATTGAAATCATTAAAAGTGAAATGCGCTGATCTGCGAGGGTCGGCGCATTCGTTTGGGGTCATACAATTCCCGGCCTCCACTTGAAGCCACCGAGAAAAACGATGTTTGTCTTTGGTATAATAACGCATCGCCATATCCGCCGCAGCTGCGTTACGCGAAGCAAAAACCTTGATCGAACAACGGAGGAGACACTGTAAAACAAAACGCCCCCTTAGTGTTCTGGGCTATCGCCCGCCAGCGCCCGAAACCATCATCCCGGTGGATTACAGGCCGATGATGCACTTACAATCAAACTGGACCAGTCAGATGAGGCCGCACAGGGCCGCTGCTGCCAGAATTGCACCCAAAATATTGCACTCAGTTCGGACCAGTTTCTGGGGTCAAGACCAAAGTCTGGCCTTGCCGCCCTATACTGCAACGAGCCGGAGTCGCTCCCTAAACCAATCAAACGCTCGTGTTCCAAATCGTTCGATGACAGACACTGCCTGCAACAATGGGGCTTTTTAGCGGTTGAAACCCGCACCCGTGACTCCGGCCCCAATCAATCGATCAAGTAAACCGTTTCACCAGTTTCTATTGCTTGTTGTGCCGCTTGCCCCATCCTAACGGCCCAAAGGCCGTCCTTCAAACTCACATCCGGTTTTGCCTTTTCGCCACGAAGCACGGCCAGGAACCCTTTATGCTGATAGTAGGTCGACCCATTGTGATCCCCGGCCGCCAAAAGGTTGGGTTCCACCGGAACGTCCATTGATACCGGACCTTTGGGATTGCGCGGGCTCAGGATCAACTGCGGCAGTGGCGGGGTTCCCAAATGATCGGGCCAGAATCGTCCGGGTCCGGGCACCAACGCCTCGATCTTGGCGTCCGGTCCGACGGTCGATATTTCTTCTTGATAGCGTGAGCCTTCGGCAAACATGCAAAGTTCCAACATCGCGCGCGCACCCGAAGCAAAGTCGACCAGAACATAGCCGTGATCCAGAATATCTGGGGTTTGACCGTCGTAACTCTCGTTCAAATGGTTCACCGCCTGCCCACCACTTGCCGTTATACGCACCGGATCGGATTTCAATATCAGACGCATCAGGTCGAAGAAGTGGCAGCATTTCTCGACAAAAGTACCACCAGTATTTCGGTTGAACCGGTTCCAGTTGCCGACCTTGTCCAAGAATGGAAAACGATGCTCGCGGATCGATAGCATTTTTACCCCACCTGTCGCCTCAGCCTTCTCGATCAGAGCAGCAATGGGGGGCATGTACCGGTATTCCATCGCAACCCAAATCGGGCAAGTGTAGTCGCGCTGCAACTGCTCGAGTCGCGGCATGTCTTGCGGGTCGGTGAACAATGGCTTTTCTACCAAAAGCGGTAGTGGACGTGTTTCAGCGATTTCGCAGATCTGGTCCACATGAAGATGGTTCGGGCTGACAATGACGACGCAGTCCAGCTCTTCTACCGCTAGAAGCTCTTGCACGGAACCTACCATGGTTGCAGTTGGCGCAATTGCCTTAGCGGCTTTTGCCATCTCCTGATCTGGTTCAAAGATCGCAGCCACACTGGTGCCTTCCAGCAATCCGATATTGTGCAGGTGCTCTTGCCCCATCATTCCGCATCCAATCAGCCCGTAATTGATGGTCCGGGTCATGTGCGATTCCTTTTACTTCAGACGTTGAACGTAGTTGGCCCGATCCGGGTCGAACCATGTTTTTGAGAATTCAACGGGTTCGGCGCTTTCCGACCAGCTGAACCGCTCGATATAACCTACCGCTTGGCCCGCTGGTTTGGTGAAGTCTGGGGGCGTCCAGTCTGGTAGAGGACGGACCGAGACTCTGTCTTCGGCCCTTGCGATCCAAAAGCCCAATTGGTGCTGATAATAGCGATAGAGCGAGTCGGACAGCAGGCTCTGGTCGATTAGGCCGGCTGATTCGTCCAGCCAAATTTCTTCGACAGCGATGATTGTATCATTCAGGTAGCGCATCCGCCGGACACGCGAACCGGCATCAGAAGCACCGAATTTTGGCAGTTCGACTGGCTTCTTCAGATGGTCAACCGACAGGATATCTGCACGTGGCAGGCCACCTCCTTCAGGCAGTTCCAGCCTGAACATTGCATAGACGCTGTTTTGTGTGCCGGTCTCGCGGATGTAGTTGCCCGAGCCTTGGATACGCTCCAACATCCCCTTTTTTTCTAGCTCAGAGAGCGATTTTCGCAGCGTTCCAACCGAGACATTCAACTCCGCGGCCATCTCGCGCTCGGGTGGCAAGCGCTCACCTTCAATAAGGCGACCAGCCGCGATGTCACGGATCAGAAGTTCCGCGATCTGAATATATACCGGCAGGGCATTTTGGTTTCGGTTGGACACAGGCACAGTAGACGCTTCACTCGGCCGCAGGAAGAATTGATACACTATTGATCTACATCAAAGCGATTGCTACGCAAGAGGAAAGTCAAAGATGTACGGAGCGTGAATCAAATGAGCATCGTCCCCATCACATCCCCCGATCTGGATGCGGCCGAAGTTTCGTGGTTTGCCGCGCTGTGTTCCGATGATTACCAGTTCCTTGGCGTTCCCGATGGCGACCTGCGGTCGAGTTGGGAGCATTGCTCGAACATTGTGAAAGAGGCCGAAGCGCAGGGTTTTCGCAACATCCTCTGCCCGTCCTCCTATCAGGTCGGTCAGGACACGCTGAGCTTTGTCGCTGGCTGCGCTCCGATCACCGACCGGATCAACCTGCTGGCCGCCGTACGCTGTGGTGAGATGCAACCGATCATGCTGGCCCGCACCATCGCAACGCTGGATCACATGCTGAAGGGGCGGTTGACGGTTAACATCATCTCATCCGACTTTCCCGGTGAGGAAGCCGACAGCGGGTTTCGTTATCAACGATCGCGCGAAGTGGTGGAGATTCTGAAACAGGCCTGGACGCAGGATGAGATCAATCATGCAGGCGAAGTCTATAACTTCTCGGGCCTGACCACTGACCCAGCCAAGCCATACCAGACTGGAGGGCCGCTACTCTATTTCGGCGGCTATTCTCCCTCCGCTTTGGATCTGTGTGGCGAGCATTGCGATGTCTATCTGATGTGGCCTGAAACCAAGGACCAACTGGCCGAGCGGATGAAGGCTGTTCACGCCGTCGCTGAAAACTACGACCGCACGCTGGATTACGGCCTGCGTGTCCATATGATCGTTCGCGATACCGAGGCTGAGGCGCAGGAATACGCGGATTACATCGTCTCGAAGCTGGACGACGAATACGGTCGCGCCATCCGCGAACGGGCGCTGGATTCGACCTCGCTCGGTGTGGCTCATCAGGCCAGGAATCGCGACCTGGCGGATGAGTACGGCTATGTCGAACCCGGTCTCTGGACCGGTGTTGGCCGGGCGCGGTCTGGCTGCGGTGCCGCTCTGGTCGGATCAACCGATCAGGTTATGTCGAAGATCGAGGAATACCAGAAGATGGGGATCCGCGCTTTCATCTTCTCGGGCTACCCGCATCTGGACGAAGCCCGTCATTTCGGCGCCCGCGTGTTGCCGAACCTGAAAACCTGTTCCCTTCCCAAAGCTTACGGAAGGGTTCCAAATGCGACCCCGGCCACACCGCTGGGCAACGGAGAACGCCGCTGATGCAACGTGTGAAACTATCTGACTCGTTGGAAATGAGCCGCCTTGTCTATGGCATGTGGCGGTTGGGCGACGACAGTGACACGTCCGCGGGCCATGTCGAGGCCAAGATTCAGGCCTGTCTGGATCAGGGCATCACCACCTTCGATCAGGCCGACATCTATGGCGGCTACCAGGCCGAGGCTGTGCTGGGCACGGCCCTGCGCGCCAATCCAAGCCTGCGTCAGAAGATGGAAATTGTCACCAAATGTGACATCGTCGCGCCGGTTGGCCGTTACGCGGATGCGAAAGTAAAATACTACGACACCTCGCGCGCCCACATTCTGAAATCGGTCGACACGTCGCTGTCGGAAATGGCGATTGACCACATCGATCTGCTGTTGATCCACCGCCCAGATCCCATGATGGACCACCATGAAACCGGAGCAGCTCTGGATGAGGTTGTTGCCAGTGGGAAGGTCGCCGCCGTCGGTGTGTCCAACTTCCGCCCGTGGGATTGGTCGTTGCTGCAATCGGCGATGAAAACGCAGTTGGTCACCAACCAGATCGAAATCTCTCTCGGTGAGATCAGCCCCTTCACCAACGGAGACCTGGCGTTTCACCAACAGCATGGCCATCCGTTGATGGCATGGTCGCCGCTGGGTGGAGGCCTGTTGATGGCCGGAAACCCACCGGTTGGGGTCGTCGCTGATGAAATCGCAGCCGAGTTCGGCGTGGATCGCGCCGCCGTCGCCGTGGCGTTCCTGCTGGCCCATCCGGCCAACATCCTGCCGGTTCTGGGCACCAACAGTATGGACCGGATCAAACGCGCCTCGGACGCATTGAAAGTCAAACTGGATCGGGAAAGCTGGTTCCGCCTGTACGAGGCGGCACTGGGGCACGAGGTTCCGTGATGAACGCAATCTCAAAGGACATGACCCACACCTTCGTTCCTCAAAAGGACGACACCCGCACCTTGCGCGATGCCTTCGGCCGCTTTGCGACCGGTGTCACCATCGTCACTTGCGACAGCGCGGACGGGCCGGTCTGCATCACCGCGAACAGCTTTTCGTCCCTATCGCTCGACCCACCGCTGATCATGTGGGCCGGAGACCGCAACTCGCGCCGCTTCCCCTATTTCCACAAAGCCCGTCATTTCAGCGTCCACGTGCTGTCCTCGGAACAGGCCGAGCTGTGCTTCGGCTGCTCGAAAGACGCCTTTGCACTGCGGGACATCAACCACGAGCGCTGTGATAATGGGACACCGGTGTTGGCGGACTGCCTGGCTCGGTTCGAATGCGAACAGCACGCGTATCACGATGCAGGCGATCACGTTATTGTAGTTGGAAAGGTTCTCAAGGCCAGCATGTCGGATGGAGACGCGCTGACCTTCTATGCTGGGAAACTCGGCCAATTCGCGAAAGCCTAAGCGCGATTTGACGACCGTGGGACATACCCGCGGCTGAACAAGGGAGGATCCGCATGAGCGGACTGGCATCGGTGCTTGCGCCGATTGCATTCGTGAACGAAACCGTGCTGCGTCTGGGCCGCGCGGTTGGTGTTGTTGCGATTGCGCTCATGGTTATCGCAATTCTGATCCAGGTGTTCTTCCGATACGTTCTGGGCAACGCGCTGCCCTGGCCGGATGAGGCCGCGCGGTTCTGCATGTTGTGGATGACCGGTCTTATGGCGCCCACCGCCTTTCGGCGCGGCGGCTTTGTGGCCATAGACATGCTGGAACGATTCCTTCCCCGCGTCATCGGCCAAACGCTGAATCTGTTCCTGCTTTTGATCGCGCTCTCCGTTTTGGTGGTCGCAGTCAACATCGGCTGGTCCGAGGTTACCGGCTTTGGCGGCAAATTCGCCACTGCCGCGCTGTATCTGCCCACCTCTTTCGGGTACGACGAATGGTATCGCATTCCGCGCAGTTGGATGATGGCATCGCTGCTGGTGGGGATTATCCTGCTGATCTCGGTGAATATCGAGCTGATCCTGCGATCCTTCATCACTCTGCTGGGCGGCGGCCACCTGTTGCCGGAAATTCCCGATGCGGCAGTGGGGGCCGAATAAATGCTGATCTGGTTCCTGCCCACTTTCCTGATTTTCCTGCTGATCGGCCTGCCGGTCTTTTTCGCTTTGCTTGCGGCGCCCGGAATCCTGCTGTGGCTGAACGGCCAGACGAACGACATCACGCTGCTCTATCGCAATGTCTATAACGGTATGGACAGCTTCCCTCTGATGGCGATCCCGTTCTTCATGCTGGCAGGAGAGCTCATGAACCGAGGTGGCATAACCATCCGCCTCGTCGAGTTTTCCCAGGCTTTGATGGGCCACCTGCGCGGTGGTCTGGCGCATGTGAACGTCCTCAGTTCGATCCTGTTCGCGGGCCTGTCCGGTTCTGCCGTTGCTGATACCTCCGCGTTGGGATCAATGCTGATCCCGGCGATGGAGAAACAGGGCTACACCCGCAAATTTGCCGCCGCGATCACGGCGGCGAGTTCCGTGATCGGGCCGATCATTCCGCCCTCGGGCATAATGATTATCTATGCCTATGTGATGGGCGAAAGCGTGGCCGCATTGTTCCTTGCGGGTATCGTTCCGGGCGTGATGGTCGGAGTCGGTCTGATGCTGATGATCAAACTGATGGCCGACCGCTACGACTTCCCCGTCGCCAGCCGCAAATACACATGGTCCGAGCGGCGTCAGGCCAGTTTGAAGGCCTTCTTCCCACTTATGACACCGGTGATCATTCTGGGCGGTATTCTGGGTGGTATCTTCACGCCAACTGAGGCTGCGGCAGTCGCCGTGGGTTATGCCTTCATCATCGGTTTCTTCGTCCTGCGCACACTGACATGGAAAGAAGTTCCCGAGGTGCTCAGCAACGCAGGCATGACCTCAGCCGTTGTTCTTCTGCTGGTCGGCGCGGCAATGGCGTTCAAGACGGTTGTCAGCCTCAGCCATGCGCCGGAACAACTGGCCTCGCTGATCCTCAGCCTGTCAGAAAACCCGCTGATCCTTCTGTTCCTGATCAACCTGCTACTGTTCATCGTCGGCATGTTCTTGGACGCAGGCCCCGCGATCATCATCCTTGGACCAATCCTTGGCCCGATCTTCACCAGCCTCGGCGTCGACCCGATCCATTTCGCCATTATCATGAGCGTCAACCTGACGGTCGGCCTCGCCACACCACCGATGGGTTTGGTGCTGTTTGTGGCAGCAGCCGTATCCCGCGAACGGGTCGAAACCATCGCCAAGGCGATCCTGCCGTTCCTGGCGGTCGAAATCATCGTGATCTTCCTGATCACGTATATCCCCGCACTATCCATGACGATCCCGAGGATAACGGGATTTGCCAACTAACCAAGTTCCACAGGGAGGAAACGCATGCTCAGAGACTTTATCAAAACCGCAGCGGTGGCCACATCGCTGGTGGCGGCGTCCGCAATGGCCGCGACAGCCGCCGACTATACGCTGCGCGCAACTGCAAATTCGAACGAAAACGATGAGGATTATGATGGTCTGATCGTCTTCAAGAATTATGTCGAATCTGCCTCGAACGGCGCGATTGAAGTCGATCTGTTCATCGGCACACAGCTCTGCTCGAACGGAGCCGAGTGCTTGCAGGGCGTGGCAGATGGCACAATCGACATCTACATCTCCACTTCCGGCGGTGCCTCAGGCATCTTTCCCTACGTGCAGGTTTTAGACCTGCCCTATCTGATGGCCGATGATCGCATTGCCGAGCATGTACTGTCGGGCGACTTCACCCGTACCATGCGTGACATGGCGCTTGAGGATTCCGGTGGCGCAATCCGCCTGATGACCATCGGCAACACCGGCGGCTGGCGCAACTTTGCCAACACCCAGCGCCGGATTGCTGAGCCTGCCGATATGGAAGGTTTGAAAATCCGCACCGTGGTCGCTGATCTGCCACAGGAACTGGTCAAGGCGTTGGGCGCTTCGCCTACCCCGATCCCATGGCCGGAACTGTTCACCAGTTTCCAGACCGGTGTCGTTGAAGGATCCAAGAACGGCATCACAGACATCATGGGCATGAAATTCCCGGATGCGGGCCTGCAATATGTGACGCTGGACGGCCACGCCTATATGGGCGCACTGTGGTGGATGAACAACGCCAAGTTCCAAGAGATGCCTGAGGATATGCGTCGCGTCGTGGTCGACGGGTTCTATGCGTTGCAACAGGCCACTTTTGCTTCTCCCAAGCGCAAGTCGATTCAAGCCTATGAGGATTTCGTCGCCGGTGGCGGTGACCTCTATGTGCCGACACCCGAACAGAAAGCTGCGTTCAAAGAGGCCGCAACGCCAGTCTATGATTGGTTCCAGTCCAACGTTGCTCGTGGCGATGAGATCTTCGTTGCAATGACCGAAGCGGTTGCGGCGGCTGAGGCGGACGTCAACGCCGCTCGCGATGCGGACCTGAACTAAACGGAAGGGTCGGGCTTTACGGCCCGGCCCTCACCGAAACGGGTACATCCACCCTTTGTAGTCATTGACGAGAACATGCGCCCTTTCGATTTGCTCCGGCGACATTTTCTTTACCACTTCCTCAAGGCTGATCGCCGCGTCGGGGTCGCCGCCAATGGCGCTGAGCGTGTACCACATATACGCACGCACCAAATCGGGCGCAGGTATGCCCAGACCCAATTCGTAGTACCAGCCAACGCCCGACTGCGCCCCCGGATGCCCCTTCATCGAGGCGCGCAGATACCATTCAAAGGCCCGTTCGTAATCCTGCTCGACCCCGAGACCCAGCCCGTACATCACGCCGATCAACTCCTCGGCCTCGGCGTTGCCCGAGCGAGCGGCTGGAAGAAGTTCCTCGCGTGCGGCTGCAAACTGTCCGGCTTCCATCATATCGCGCGCTTGCTCCAGTTCAGCCAGAGCCGGAGACGCAAAAACGCAAAAGGCAAAAACAAGCTGGCGCATGGGATGATTGCTCTCTCCTGGGTCGCGGCCGCTGCGGCACAGGATTTGCCGCACCCGCTGACCGATGATGACTTTATCCCCTTTGATATGGAACAGGCCGCCATCGGTCATCAACTGTTTTACGACCCGATCCTGTCCGGCAACCGCAATATTACCTGCGCCCATTGTCACCACCCGGATTTCGGCACCTCGGACGGGTTGTCGCTGGGCATAGGAGAAGGCGGGCAGGGATTGGGACCGGACCGCACACCCGGCACCGGGGCCGACAGAATACGCAAACGCATCCCCCGCAACTCACCGGGCCTATGGAACCTTGGGGCCAAGGACATTCACACCGTCTTTCATGACGGCAGGCTGAGCATTTCCAATGACTACGGCAACGGCTTCAATTCCCCGGCGCAGGAGTGGCTGCCCGAAGGCCTGAATTCTCTGCTTGCGGCACAGGCTCTGTTTCCCCTGACCTCACAATTCGAGATGGCGGGCAATGTGGCCGAAAATGAGGTCACGGGCGCGGTGCATGATCGTATTGACAAGGGCTGGCCGATTCTGGCGAAACGCGTCCGCACCGATCCACGTTATGGTCCGGCCATCGTCGCCGCCTTTGATGAGGTCGAGACGACCGAGGACATCACTATCACCCACGTCGCCAACGCTCTGGCCGCTTTCATGGCGATTGAGTGGCGTAGCACCGACAGCTCGTTTGACCACTACCTTGCGGGCGACACGAATGCCCTTTCAACAGCACAAATGGATGGGATGAAGCTATTCTACGGCGAAGCTCGCTGCTCCACCTGCCACACCGGACCGCTCATGTCAGATCAGAAGTTCCATGCATTGGGTTTACCACCCTTTGGGCCGGGTCGTACCCGGCAGTGGGATCCCTTCGTCCGGGATGTGGGCCGCATGGGTGAAAGCAACCGCCTGGAGGATGCTTACAGGTTCCGCACCCCGATGCTACGAAACGTTGCCCTGACCGCGCCCTATGGTCACAATGGCGCGTTCCCCGATCTTGAAAGCGTCATTCGCCATCATTTGGATCCGCAGGCAAGCCTCGACAAATGGACTCCTCAAATGGCTGCATTACCCGAGGTACCATGGTTACAAAAAACTGATTTCCTAGTTTGGGAGGACTACTATGAAATGGAACGTCAACGCGAAAAAAATGACATTGAACCGATCCAACTCACGGAATTGGAAACCCAAAACCTGATTGCTTTTCTACATTCCTTGACAGGTAGCAGCGTCGACTCGTCGAAATTCGGTGTGCCGAAAGGATTTGCTCCTTAATCATCCCTCACATCATCAAGGTACAGCCAGAGAAATCGCATCCTGCCGTCCTTCTTGACTCTCCCTTCTGACGCGAGCGTGGAATGAAGTGATCCGTAGAAAAAAAGTCTCTGTAGAGCGGCGCGAAACAAAAATATTTACTTCTGATATGGTATCGGACCGATAAAATCTGACAAGACCAACATCAGTATCTGGGGCGCTGTTCTTGAGGGCGGCATATTTCCGTTACCATATGAATTCAATCTCGACCGCGCGTCTTTATCGCCACCCCGGGATACGAAAAACCACCAACAAAGCCGTCATACGCACTTGCTGATCTATCGAGTATCGATCAGGAAAGCATACTGGTGGGATGCTCTTGTTGCGCTTCGCATTTCTGAGTGCAGGTTTCAAATGTTGGCATTGTCCGCGATCTATGAGTCCGCCCCCATCATATTTTGCGTCTGCAGCAAATGTCCTTGCTTACAGGTCGCACCGCAGCAAAGCCCACCGACCAAAGGCAGCAATGGGCCGACTGCCCTCAAATGTGACAAGCTTTCAAGTAGTGCTGTATCGCCTCTCGCTTCGGCACCTATGTAAATCTCGGAGAGCTAATAGGTACTTAGCATCGGCCCCGCGGTAAGGAATGGCTGGTTCGTCCTACCACGCCAGATCCCGCGACAACGTCAAAAGGTTGCTTAAGGTTGACAAAGGTTTACATCCGCCCTCTTGGGATCGACGGAATGTAAACCTTTCGACCTCAAAAACACCCCAAATCAGCCCAAAAGGTTTACACTAAGTTAACATTAAGTTGACAGATCCGGGCCAAAATCGGGATTTTTCCGGAGAAATGTAAACCTATGAACCAGAGAAATCCAATAAAACAGGGCTCTCTGAAAACTACCCATCCGAGAACAGGCCAGAAAGCTCACAGAGCGACGGAACGCAGGCCATGTGACACCAGACATACGTAAGATAACAAACGTAACTCAGGCCAGCGTAGAGAGCTCCTGAGAGATAACCACATAGAGAACGTAAGCACGGGTCTAGGCCAGCAAAACTATTGAGCTACTCCGGAGATCAAATGCCGACGATCTCACATAGACAGGAAATAGATGCGCCTAGAGAGAACACACTACAGAGATAGGACACACGTAAGAGCGCCCTAGAGAGCGACCGATAGATAGAATGTCCCTATAGAGAGCGTATGTGCCTAGAGAGAAGAGATGCGCGTGTGCAGAGGGATAATCGTAGGAGGAAGTATTCGGGGCGGCACCCAATTTGCGCTTGCGTTTACCAGACCTTTTGTATGCTCTGTTGCTTCTAAGTGCTCATTGGGAAGCTGGTAACTTGCGGTGAAGCGTATCGAAGGCTGCACTTGGAATTTATGTGCTGCTATTCCTTTGGAAGTTCGTATTGCGACTTCAAGAGAGTAGCTTCATTGAACCCTTGAGGCGTCGTTCCGCATCTTTTGCAATCGCCATGAGTCTTTCCTGTCGAGTTGGCTCACTAACAGCGTCGCTAACCGGTATAGGCCTGTTCTCGACAGGGCGATCCGACTTTTCATTGTTCGACCGGCTTGGAACGTTTTTCGGTGTATGAGGATTCTTAGATTTTGCCATTGCCCCTAACTCCCAGCCTCATCGAAAATAGAGTGATGATTGTTTTCTGGCAACCGCCCGGAGATCAACACCAGCAACGCCCGCGCGCCGCCCCTTCGCACCAGTGACGCAGTCGTATAACTTGAAGTTCGTTACGCCCAACTGGGCGGCTCAAAAAAACTGCTCGGGGGCCTAGAGTTGGACAAACTGTCAGTCATGCAAGCTTTTCGCCGTATCGTTGAACGCGGTAGCTTTGCCCGTGCGGCGGAAGACCTTGGTGTTTCTCCTGCGCTTCTCAGCAGAGAAATAAAGCTTCTGGAAGAAAGCCTGGGAACCGTCCTCCTCACCAGAACGACCCGATCTATGTCACTGACTGACACCGGCAGTCTCTATTACCAAGATGCAATTGGAATTCTCGACGCAGTCGAAAAAACAGAACAGACCATCAGGGAAGGTTCAAAAGCGATGCGTGGGCACCTTCGGGTAAATGCGTCAAGTTCCTTCGGCCAAACCGTTATCGCGCCGATGCTTCCAGAGTTCTTGGAAACTTATCCAGATCTGCGATTTACCCTTTCGATGGACGACAAGGTGATCGATATGGTCGAGGGCGGCTTCGATCTGTCGATCCGTATCCGCGCTGCCATGCCAGATTCGGCACTTGTTGCCCGACGGATCGGCGTGATGCGGCAAAGAATATTTGCGTCTCCTGACTATTTGGAGCGATGCGGGACGCCGACCCAGCCGGCGGATCTGAAAAACCACGCAATCATCGGCTTTTTGCTTGCCGATCATTTGACGAGCTGGAAGCTCTCGGCCGCCGAAGTTGCTACAACACTGGAGCTTAATCCGCGCGTGCGGGTCGGCAACAGCCTCGTTTTGCGGGATCTATTGATAGCGGGGCAGGGTATCGGAACTCTGCCCGAATTTGTTTCTGACGCTCCTGAAGCCAGCGGAGCCTTGGTGAGAGTTCTTCCTGACCACGAACTGCCCGCGCCGGAAGTATTCGCCGTTACGGCATCTCGCTTGGGAATGGACGCCAAGGTCACAGCCTTTCTTGATCATCTGCGCCTGGCTCTCAGATCGTGACATTGTTCAATACAGGTAAAGAGTGATGTCAAAGAGCGCGACTTAATTGGCGGCGCAACAAATTCCATTCTCTCAGGGAACAAGTCACAGCCCTGAGAGGTATCCTATGTCACGTATTCTCGTTCTCTACTATTCAAGCTATGGCCACGTCCGCACATTGGCCGATGCCGAAGCTGAAGGCGCCAGAAGTGTTCCCGGCACCGAAGTTGACGTTCGGCGTGTGCCCGAAACCGTCCCTGAAGAAGTCCGCCAGCAGGCCGGCTACGTCGTCGATGATACGCCTATAGCCTTGCCGGCAGATCTGGAAAACTATGATGCAATAATTTTAGGAACACCGACCCGGTTTGGCATGATGGCCGGCCAAATGAAGTCGTTCTTGGATCAGGCTGGCGGGCTTTGGGCTAGGAATGCTCTGGTTGGTAAAGTCGGGGCGGTCTTTGCATCTACGGGTTCGCAACATGGCGGGCACGAGGCGACCCTTCTGACAACGCAAGTCCCTCTTCAACACTTTGGGATGCTGATTGCCGGAATGCCCTACACATTTGCTGGCCAGACTACATCAGAAGAAATCATTGGCGGCGCACCATATGGTGCGGGAACGATCGCCGGTGCTGATGGTTCTCGCACGCCTACCGAAACCGACCTAGCCGGGGCGCGGTTCCAGGGTGCTCATGTTGCAACGATTACAGCGTGCCTCGCTGGATCAAACCTTCAAGCGGAAGCAGCGTAACCCGCGCGC
The DNA here is from genome assembly GCF_059609825.1 of Ruegeria sp. YTSB088. Lineage (NCBI taxonomy): Bacteria > Pseudomonadati > Pseudomonadota > Alphaproteobacteria > Rhodobacterales > Roseobacteraceae > Ruegeria > Ruegeria sp. YTSB088. The sequence goes on from NZ_JBXWMM010000004.1 coordinate 389,491, forward strand.
CTCTGACGTCTCACTCAAATTCTCAAACGCCTCAGCCGGGAGACATACAATGTCACGCTCAACCGATATTCTTCTCACTTCACTCGCCCCAGCGGTATGGGGAAGCACTTATCTGGTAACTACGGAAGCGCTCCCGGCTGGCTATCCGATTACCCTGGCTGCGTTACGAGCTCTGCCAGCTGGCTTGTTGTTGCTTGCAGTGACGCGCTGCGTTCCACCACGCGAATGGCTCGGTCGAACTTTCGTCTTAGGCAGCCTCAATTTCGCTCTGTTCTGGGTGCTCCTCTTCGTTGCTGCCTATCGGTTACCTGGTGGTGTGGCAGCCACCCTGGGATCGTTGCAAGCAATGATCGTGATTTTGATGGCGTGGGGATGGCTGGGAACCCCAATCCGACTTGGTGCACTTGGCGCCGCCACGACTGGCGTAATGGGTGTGTCTCTGCTTCTGATCGGACCAGAAGCACAACTTGATTGGATCGGTATAGCAGCAGGTTTGGGAGGAGCCGCGTCAATGGCTGCTGGCACTGTTCTCAGCCGGAAATGGCAACCTCCGGTCTCGGCGCTGAGTTTCACTGCGTGGCAATTAACAGCCGGTGGTTTGATACTGCTGCCAGTCGCACTGTTTCTTGAGCCGCCTCTCCCTGTGCTCAGCGTGACAAATGTCGCCGGCCTTATTTGGCTTGGGTTGATCGGTGCTGCAGCAACCTATGCTCTTTGGTTTCGTGGCATAGCGCGCCTGGACCCCAGTGCAGTTTCGATGCTCGGCATGATGAGTCCTGTTACAGCTGTCGTGCTCGGCTGGGTATACTTGGGACAAACGCTTAGCCTCACTCAGTCTACAGGAGCAGCCATAGTTATTGGTTCTGTTGTGGTTGGCCAGAGAGTGAGTCGAAGGGACAATTCGGGTTTAAAAGAATGGAGACCAGCAACAGCTGGATCTGCTTGATGGGTTTGAGTTGCAAACAATGGGCCCGATCACGCAAGTGAGCGAGGAATGGCTCAGCGCCTCGCTCAAGCCCGTTCGCCAGATCTCTAGAATATCGAAGTCCTAGGTTTCCCCACGCATGATAAAGGGGATGCGTTCTGGCGCCGCAGTATCCGGACGGCCCAGACCTGCTCTAGTAATGGTCACATTGAAGCCGCTTTGTCCGATTATGTCGTTGAATGGGCAGTTGGACCTGTGAAGTCGATTATGAAGGGATTCAAGGCAGCAGCAGTCGCGGCGGGCCTGCCTGATGTGTCACCACATGTGCTGCGGCACACAGCTGCGGTTCATATGGCGGAGGCAGGCACTCCGATGGATGAGATCGCTCAGTTTATCGGTCATTCAGACTCTCGGATCACCGCGTCTGTTTATGCACGCTATAGCCCCGAGCACCTACGTAAAGCTGCCAATGCGTTGGAGTTCGACTAATGCTCAGGTTCAATGAACTGTCCGTCTTCGGAGTTTTTCGGAGAGGGTTGGTGTTTTAGGAACATCGGAAGGGTCGGATCATCGGGGTGTAGGCCGACTGGGTCTCCGGGAAGACCAACCGTGTGCATCCCTGTCCGAATAGGCATCTGTCCAGTCATGAAGCCTGAGCGCCCGGCCGTACAGCTTGGTTCGGCGTAATAATCTGTCAGGCGCGCACCGCCCATCGCAAGTTGGTCGAGATTGGGTGTCTTAATACTTTTGATTCCACCGTGGTACGCACCCAAACTCGCCCAGCCCACGTCATCGGCCATGATAACAAGAATATTGGGAGGGGTCTCATCAGCGGCCCATGAGTGAGAGGCCGCAAGGCTGAGCCCAATTGCCATTGACAATAACCTATTCATTTGAATCCTCTATTTGTTGCCTTTCAATGCAGCCTAATAATAATCGCACTAGCTGCCTAGATTTTCTTGCTGCAACAGCATCCAGCGGCTTCGCCCGTTGCTGCCGTTAGAGCGCATTACAGCGAAGGACGGCTTTCCGCCCGACGAGCAGCTCGGTCATGTCCGCTTTGGGCTGACTGCGGTCCTTTGAATTAAGAATGCGGATGGCTGCAAAGTCCGCATTGCGGTCGCTCGCGACATTCGGGCGAACGTCCGAACTGAGCCAAAGCGGAATTGCTTTGCCACGAACATTGGCAGCTAAAGAAACGCAAGTAACTAACTCCGCGGATATGAAGGTGACCGTTTGCTGAATGCGCGACAGGTATTTGAGCATTACCTTTTTAGTTGTGCGTGTATGCCTGTACCTGTGCTTTCTATTCATTAAGGCTTTTCAAAATCTGACGAATGGGCTGACAGAAGCAACCCACCGAGCTAACTTCATTGCAAAGAGGAGGGGTGAATGGGAAGACGTCTCACGACGGTATTGGCCGCCGACATTGTGGGCTATTCCGCGCTGATGGATCAGGACCGTACTGGCACAGTCGCTGCATTAAAGACCTTCCGCGAGGACACGTTTCTCCCGATCGTGGAAGATACCAATGGTTCACTGATCAAAAGCATGGGCGACGGCTGGATCGTCGAGTTTCAATCACCATCTGAAGCAGCAGCTTGCGCGATTGCAGTTCAGTCCGCCCACAAACCTGACCACATCAAACTGCGCATCGGGGTTCACACAGGGGAAGTTGTAACCGATGGCGATGACATTTTCGGCGACGGCATCAATGTTGCGGCGCGTCTGGAGGCTCTCGCGAAGCCGGGACAAGTGCTCTTTTCAGATATGTCACATAACAGCCTTGACCGTAACGATGCGGGATTATTCGACGGCGGAGAGCAAACCGAACTGAAAAACATCACGCGGCATGTTGGAATCTGGTGTTGGCCAAAGGGTACGAAAGCCAATCTCGCGATCAAGGCGGATGTGAGGCCGGGAATCGCAGTGCTCCCATTCGACAATATGTCGGGTGATCCGGAGCAGGAGTTCTTTGCCGATGGCATAACGGAAGACATCATAACTGAGCTATCTAGGTTTCGTTGGTTGATGGTCGTCGCACGAAACTCTTCTTTTGCTTATAAGGGGAAAAGCACGGACATCCGCGACGTGGGCCGCGACTTAGGGGTTCGGTATGTACTGGAAGGCTCCGTTCGGCGTTCCGGGCAGCGCGTCCGCATCACGGGACAGCTCATAGATACCGAAAATGGGGGCCATTTGTGGGCGGACCGCTTTGACGGTGTGCTCGACGACATCTTTGATCTTCAAGATCAAGTCACCGAAGACGTAGTTACAGCTATTGAACCATCGGTGCGGCACGCTGAAACAAATCGTGCGCGTGCAAAACCCACCAAGGACTTACAGGCATACGAGCTCTACCTCCGAGCTTTATCACATTTCCACTTGCTGACTGACCAAGACAACATAGAGGCAATACGACTGACAAAACTGGCTTTGGATCGAGATCCGGAATACGCCTCCGCAGCGGGCTTGCTAGCATGGCTTCATATCCAACGTCTTGTGCAAGGTTTGGAACCTGTAGATCAGGGACCCAAGTCAGCTGTCGCGGCCGCAGAGCAGGTGCTGCGGAGCGATCGCGCGGACGGCATTGCAAAGGCTTATGCCGCACATTCGATCTCTATGCTGGCACAAGACCTGTCCCGCGCGCGGACAGCCTTTAAGGAAGCATTGTCGGAAAATCCCAACGCGGCGACGGTCCACATGCTCGCCGCTGCAAATCTTTATTTGCTGAATCGCCCTGACAAGGCGCTGGAACATGCAGTCCGGTCTGTCGAACTCAGCCCGGGTGATCCATTGCGGCACGCCGCTTTCATGGGACAGGGTGCCGCCTTGTTTCACTTGGGACGTTATGAGGAAGCCGCGCAGGCCTGTCGCGAAGCCTTGGCTGTGCGTGCAACCTTCCTGATGAGCCACCTGATGCTGATTGCCTCGCTCGCTGAGCTCGATGACATAGATGCGGCAAAAACAGCGGCTGTCAAATTGAACGAAATCGCTCCGAATGCGGCTTCGATAACCGAGACAACACGTTTACCATTATTCTCTATTCCAACCTGCGCTGATCGCTGGCGCAGCGGGTGGAAAAAAGCAGGGTTGCAAGTGTGAAGGCAAACGGCACCCCCCCCCCCGGTTCCGACAACCATGCATTCGGTAAAGGATATTTCGCCTTTGTCTTGAAAATCAGTCGCTGACCAAAACTCTGCCTGGCTGGCCCTCCTCATGGACACGGAACACCAAAATGGTTGCCCCTTCGTCCCCTGAACGAGCGGTGTGCACTTTTTTCAACGGTACGACGCCTACGTCACCTGAAAAAGCTTCTTGTTCGCCTTCGCCGTCTAGGATGAGGGTGACGCTGCCCTGCAGAATGTAGGCAAATTCTTCACCGGGATGCCAATGCATTGGTAAAGTGAGGTTTGGTGGTAGGGCAACATGGCTCACGACAACCTCCAAGCCCTCATTGCTTTTGAGCGACTCGGTTAGCAAGTCCTGAATAAGCGGTTTTTGCAAAGTCGCTGGATCCCGCACATCGTGCGACCTAGCCGCTGCGGCACCAGTCACGACAATCAAAAAAGCAAATATGATTGGTTTCCACATCTAATCCCCTCCTACTTTTAGAAGATGATGGCATTGGGACCTTTTCGAAATCAATGCTGGTGTGCACGCGGTTAACTGCGGCGTTCCAAATTGTTGTGTCAAAGGCTGTTCCAGGGTCCGCAAGGTTCGCGGAGCGCTTCTTAGTGGACGGTGCGGCGAGTGGCGGCTTAGTCCGCAGCCTGTAAATTGCCGTCGTCTATCTCGCTGCGGCACGCACGAACGGCAGTTTTCCGCGCCGCGATGCAATACCAAAAATTACGCGTGTGCAGAGAAATCTGTGCTGCGAGCGCGCGCAGCGAGATTTTAACTCTTCCACACAGCGCTCGGAGCAGTCATTCTCTGCAGTGGGTTCAGACAAGTGGTTTGAGCCCGAACCGGCCCTTCTTATCCAGTTTGGGTTCTGTATGTGCACTGGGCAGCTCTCGGTGCAAAGCGGATTCGATAATTTGGCTCTAAGCTGGAAGAGGCCATCGCTTTTAGCGTTAAGACATCTTCCCTATCCCGGTCAGAGTTTGTCTTCTGCTTCTCGCAAATCAGATGGCCTATTGAAGTCACTAGCACAACCAAGTCGTCAACCTGCGCATTGTAGATTTTCGAGCAATCAATCGAAAGCAAGCGCAGGTGGCGCGAGAGCTTGGCACTGAGCCCAAACTGCTCATTCGTCAGAGTAAAGCGCATTGTAGTTTCGGGGTGCATGCGCTTTGCCGTAGTGGATTTTTCAATGATGAAGAATATTAACTGATTTCTGCGCACCCTCAGTCAGCGGAAAAATTTCTAGGTTGCGTGAAGCGATGCATCGAGCCTATTTCGCCGACAGCTGAGATTTGCGGGAATGGTGGCTTCGTCGATCAAACATATTTGAGTCAAATCAAGTCGAGATCACAATTCTACATTCCAGCCCGCCGAGCAACGCAGATGTTCCCAGATTTAGATGGAAGTTATAAGCGTTCAATAAATCGACCGCTATTGTTAGCCCCAATCCACTGCCGGTGACCGACGTGTCCAGCCGACCTCCTGATCGCAGAGCCTCACGGTGGGCTTGTTGGGTAATCCCGGGGCCGTCGTCTTCGATACTGATTTCGATGCATCCAGGCTTGCGTTCGGCGGTCATACGCACGCTTTGCCGACACCACTTGACTGCATTGTCCAGCAAGTTTCCCAGTACTTCTTCGATGTCCTGTGCATCCATGCGTACCCAGAGTCCGGGATCACGTGCGATCTGCAGAGATTTTCCCTCGCGATCCACCATTGTCGAAAACAACCGTGCTAACCGGTCGATGGAGTTTGTCAGATCAGTCCGCGAATGGGTTAGATCCGCGGTGTGTAATGCCCGTAATCTGGCCAAAGATCGATTTAACTGGGCATCTATCCGATCAAGTGCCTCTTGCGCAGTATCCGTTGTGGCTCCCGTGCTGGAAAGCGAATTCAATTCGTTCCGCAAAATGGCGGCCGGAGTTTTCAAAGCATGCGCTAAATCCGCGGCCTGACGGCGTGATCCCGACAGGATCTCGCGGTTCCGGCTCAGGAGTTTGTTCAGGTCCTCGACCAGGGGTGAGACCTCTTCGGGATAATCGGTCGGTCTGAGGTCTTCATCTCGGTCCCAGCGACGCGCGACATCAGTACGCAATCTTCGCAGCGGCCCGAGTATGAAGGTCATCAGCAGCAACGATCCGACCACACCTATCAGACCAACAAGTGCAAACACGGGCAATAGGCTTTGCTGCGCAGCACGGCGCTCAGCGACAAGCTGTGCCCGGCTTTCTGCAACGCTGACGCCCCAAACTGAGCCGTCTTCGAAGGTGATTGTTTGAAAGGCACTGCGCAGAACTTCATCTTCCGGGCCGTTTGTGTTCCAGAGCGTTGGGGCTTCTGGGTTGCCAGCCGGCTCGGCAATAACTTCGTCAAATAGTGAGGCTGATGTGTAAAACTCTCTGTCGTCGCTACTAACTTGCCAGTACCGCCCGGAGTAAGGCGTACTATAGGCCGGGTCGAACATCAGATCACGAAGTGCATCCGGGCTTTGGGTGGTGACACTCAAACCTACCACAAGCTGTGTATGGCGATCCAGTAGGGCTGTGTCGAAGCGGTCTGATACGCGGTCATTGATGTAAGAGAAGACGGCAAGTGTGCCCAGTCCTACAGACACGGCTCCGGATGCAACGCCACCCAACAGTGCCCGTTGACGCAGTGATAACATCAGGGTGAATCAATCATGTATCCGCGGCCGCGTACTGTAGTGATCAAATCGGGGCCTAGTTTCTTACGCAAGCGGGTTACGAAGACTGCAATGGTGTTTGAATCCCGGTCGCCATCGTATTCATAGATATGTTCTGAAAGCTCAGTTCTTGAGATCATGCGCCCTGCATTATGCGCCAGATAGGTCAGCACAGCAATTTCCTGAGCGGTCAGATCGATCGGAACACCATCGACCGTCACCCTCCCGTTGCGGGTGTCCAGAATGACATTCCCCATCTCGATCACAGGGTTCAACTGACCACTTTGCCGTCGCAGTATGGCGCGAACACGTGCGGCCAGTTCGGGCATATGGAAAGGCTTAGTCATATAATCATCTGCACCGGCATCCAGACCATCGACCCGCTCACTCCAGCCATCACGGGCGGTCAGGATCAGAACCGGGGTTTTGACACCTGAACCACGCCACTCCCGCAAGACCGAAATACCGTCCCGTTCCGGCAGACCGATGTCCAGAATGATCATGTCGTACGGTTCGGTCGCGCCCAGATGTAACGCGTCGAGACCGTTGTTTACCACATCCACTACGCGACCTTCAGCATTCAGTAGCTTTTTGATCTGTTCGCAGAGGTGTGGTTCATCTTCTGCAAGCAAAACTCTCATACACCAGCACTATATGCACGTGCCTGAAAGTTTAAACATCATCTTTTTCCACCGCTGTTACCGCCGGAGTTTCCGCCACCGTTACCACCGGAGTTTCCGCCACCGTTACCACCGGAGTTTCCGCCACCGTTACCACCGGAGTTTCCGCCACCGTTACCGCCGGAGTTTCCACCGCTGTTACCGCCGGAGTTTCCACCGCTGTTACCGCCGGAGTTTCCACCGCTGTTACCGCCGGAGTTTCCACCACCGTTACCACCGGAGTTTCCTCCACCATTGCCGTTGCCGCCGCCATTGCCGTTACCGTTGCCGCCACGGTTTCCATTGGTGCTATTGTTCGCCGGCGTCTGTCGCGACGTACCAGCAGCGGAATTGCCTGGCGCTGTCTTAGCAGCGTCAGTCACCTGCCGCCCAACATTTGACCGATTGGGTACAACAACACCGGTTTTTGCGTTGACAATAACGCTAATTATCTTGCCATCGGGTTTTTTGACTAGAATGCGATAGTACACTTCGTCCGTCTGAAACGCGCGCGCGTCTACTGGCGTGCCACCAAAGACGCGCTCTACACCCTTGATAACCTTATTGAGCCGAATGGCTTTTCCCGAACTTGTCGCCTTGCGTAATTCAGATTGTTTCAACTCGCGGGCGGCCGCATTGCTGTGGCCGGGTTGGAGAACAGCGAGAAGGCAGGCAATGATCAAAAGCTTTTTCATCTTCGGTACTTTTTACGGCACATACGCCCGTTCAATCTAGCGAAAGTTACATGAACCGGTGATGAACAACCAGTTTCCCATGGGTTCAACGACGATGGGTTTAGATGACAAAAGCCCGGTCACGAATCCGGCAAGCATACTGCGCCGGTACGAACCGGAATCTTGAGATTGCGGACCGCAGAAATCCAAACTCGAAGAAAGAGAATCGCCATGAAGAAAACAATGTCTGGATTGTTAAAAAACTCAGCAATTGCCGTCGCTTTGATGGGTTCTGCCGCGATCGTCGGATCGATCGCCTTTCCCGACTTTGCCTACGCGAAAGGGGGCAACGGAAACGGCGGCGGCAATGGTGGTGGAAACGGCGGCGGCAATGGTGGTGGAAATGGCGGCGGCAATGGTGGCGGAAACGGCGGCGGCAACGGTGGCGGAAACGGCAACGGCAACGGCGGCGGAAACGGTAACGGCAACGGTGGTGGGAATGGAAATGGCCACGGCGGTGGAAATGACGGAGCCGGAAACGGTAAAGGCTTAGGTAAGGGCGGGGCCAAAAGTGAAGGAAAGTCTGCGGCTGGAAAATCAGACAAAAAAACAACCGGTGTCACTGGAGCACAGCCCCAATCTTCGAAAGGGAAAAAATTCTCTCTAAAGGACATATTTGGCGGCAAAAAATCCAAGGCCAAGAAAACCAAAACCAAGACTACGAAATTAACGCGAACAACGAAAATTTCGCCTCAGGTCACCAAGTCCGTTCGCCCGGAAAAGCGCCCGACAGGGAATAAAATGGCCACGTTGCTTGGGGTGCACCCATCTGAACTGGGGGCGTTGAATGCAGCAAATGCAAGCGAGACGGCTTTGCTGAATGCAGCACCAAATTCGCGAGTGGGCCGAATTGCTACTTATCGTGATACTGTATTGGCCGGGGATGATCTGCGGGCGGCGCTGGAGGAACAGCAGGATCTTCTGGAGGGGATGACGCCACCAGATCGATCTGTCTCTGAAATCGAACAGGATCTTGAAGCAGCCCAGACAGACGTTGAAGAAAAACAAGATCTTGTGAACGACCTAGAAGAGGCACTGGCTGACGCCGGTGGCACCGATCCCGACATTGAAGCAGCGCTTGAGGAAGCAAACACCGATCTCCAGGACGCTATCGATACGGCTGAGAGTCTGGAATCCGAGAAGAAGGATGCCGTCGATTACGAGCAAGCGGTTGCCGAGGTCGATGAGTTGACAGAAGCCGTTGAAAATCAGGAACTGACTGAACGTGAAGCGCTGGAAAACGCGGCAAACAAGCCTGTCACTGATGAGGTCGAGGATGCGGTGAAATCACTTCTTGGACTAGATAACTAACAGTATTGGCCTGCTATTTTGCAAGCCGATGGTGGTCGGGTCAGCCATGTCTTTACCACGAGCATGGCTGACCCGACATCATGTTGGTAGCGCTCTGTTTGGATAGTCTGGATCACACTCTCCTGACTTTGAATGCATCAAAGTCACTCAAACAAGTAGGCCCGCTCCGATACGGAGCGGGCTTTGTCGTTACCTGATTTAGTCGCCGTTGCCCGGGAGCGTGTTTTGCTTCCAATTGTCAGATCAGACGTCCCTGTTTGCCTCGTCAAGTCGCTTGTTACTGATGATATCAGTCAGTGCATTTTCGATAGGAGGGAAGCGATTGTTGCTCGAATTTTCGGTATTTGAAAGTTCGCCGCGAACGGCAGCACTTGAGGATCGCATCGATGCAGGAACGCAAAGCTCAACCTCAATGGCAGTCTTGATCATTCTTTTCCCCTTCCATTAAGCCGGGCACATTTCTTTTACCCTGCGGGATCAGTATGAGTGATACAGGTTGAACACTCAGAGAATACATTGTTCACGTTCAGTTAATGTTGTCGCCCGAGAGTAAACAAAAGCTAAGGGAAATTTTGCCGTGTAGGAAAACCTGCCTTCAAAGTCTTCCTCAAACGACAGCACTAATTGGGCAGAGAAGTTGTAAGTTTTCGATTTGGCGCAGGCGGCAATGAGCTTAGGTTCTGGACCCATTAATTTGGTTGCCGCCATCTCGGCTGCGTGATTCAAGCCCCTGAGTTTCAGGGGTATATCA